>JADBKA010000239.1 GCA_014896635.1 Ktedonobacteraceae bacterium | reverse complement strand
CCCTGGCGGGGCTTCGGGGGTGTCCCCCATAGGCGTTAACTGAGCAGAAAAGGGGGGTCCAGGGGGGCTTTGCCCCCCTGGCGGGGCCGGGGGTGTCCCCCCGCATTCCCCATTCCTGGAAACTGAGAAAAAAGAAGCACAAGAGAATCAAGGATATTTATATGCACGAACAAGATCCATTTTTATTGAAACGCGAACATGCGGCAGAACTCTTTCTTATTCGGCATGGTGATGCTATTCCCGAGGCTGACGAAATTATCCCTAGCGGTATCTACAACAATCTGCCACTGAGTAAAAAAGGACGTGAGCAGGCCAGAGTGCTGGCAGAGCGGCTCAAGTATCTGCACTTCGATGCCGCATACAGCAGTCCCTTGCGGCGCTGTCAGGAGACCGCTGCACCCCTGCTTGAGGCGCTGGGCCTGCAAGCAACGATTGTAGAGGACATCAGGGAAGTGCAGACACGCTCAGGCACCCAGATCCCTGAAGTGCAGGATGGTGACGACCTCTCGATTCTGACCAGGGCACTACACGCGCGGCAGGCGGAGATGACTCGTATTGCCGCGCTTACTGGTCACTGGAACGACGTCATCATGGGAGAGACGTCCGCCGGCTTTCGCCGGCGGGTTGTCGAGGCCATCGACGGCATCGCAAAGCGGCATAGAGGAGCGCGTGTACTGGTATTTGCGCACGGTGGTGTTATCAACGCCTACGCGGCAGAGGCGCTTGGGCTGGAGAGAGACTTCTTCTTCCCTTGCGCCAATACCTCTATCACCATCGTGCGCGTCTCCGGCGAGAAGCGCGTACTCTACGTCTTAAACGATGTTGCACATCTCAAAATGTATTAAATTGTAATAGTTATCCCTTCACAGCACCGGCGGTCAGGCCAGCGACGATGCGGCGCTGGAGCACGAGCACCAGAATCACCAGCGGAATCGTCACGATGATCGCGGCAGCCGCAAGCTGTCCGTAGGCTATAACGTGCTCTGAATTGAAGCGTGTAATGCCGACCGTGACGGGCTGAGCCGCCTCGTCATTGGTCAGTGTCAGGCCGAAGAGGAAGTCGTTCCAGACTGCGATAAACGAGAGAATTGCGGCGGAGAAGACACCCGGCGCCGTCAGCGGTACGATCACATACCAGAGCGCCTGAAGGCGTGAGGCGCCATCCATGCGGGCGGCTTCTTCCAGGTCAGGCGGCAGGTCACGAAAGAACGACGTCAGGAACCAGACGGTCAGCGGCAAGGTCAGCACCAGGTCCGGGATGATCAGAGCGGCGTAGGTATTGTAGATGTAGACTGGCCCGGTGAAGAGCACGAAGAGCGGTCCTACCATCGCAATGAACGGAAACATCTGGACCGAGAGTACCACCGCCAGCACGACAGCGCGTCCCCCGAACTTCAGGCGCGCCAGCGCGTAGGCGCAGAGAATGCCAAACAGCAGCGCCAGCAGCGTTGTGACCACCGCGATGATCGCGCTATTACGCAACGTTGGCAGGAAGAAGGTCGAATTGCTCAGTGCCGCTATATAGTTGCTAAAGTCAACCACGCTGGGGAACAGCGTTGGCGGCGAGGCATTGAGTTCGACGCCAGTTTTGATCGAAGTCACAAAGGTCCAGTAGAGCGGGGCCAGCGCGATCACAACAACGAAGAATACCGCGATATAGCGTCCCACAGCTCCCCAGGACCACCGCCGCTCTCCCTCGACCTCTGCTCTGACCTTTGCTTTCGGCCTGGCAAGAGCCTGCTCCTGTACTGTCATAGTACCACTCCTTTTGAAAGATCTTATTCTCTTTCCCCTTCATCATCTGCACTACGGTCACACACACGCCACTAGATCTGCTTGAGCATATCGCGCAGCATTGCCACGAAGACCAGGCTGATGAGCAGCCCGAAGATGAACACAATCACGGCAGAGGCCACGCCGGGTGCAAAATCGGCATTGGTGCCAGCGAACATGTGGAAGTCGGCGTAGGATGCCATCGAAGGTACCATACGCTGCCCGAAGACGTAGAACAGATCGAAGACACGGATCGCGTCGAGCATGCGGAACATCAATGCGATCAGCAGCGGACCTTTGAGCATCGGCAGCGTAATACGCCAGAAGGACTGCCAGCGCGTACTCCCGTCCACATTGGCTGCTTCATACAGCTCGTTAGGAATAACTTGCAGGCCCGCCAGGATCAGGAGGGCCATAAATGGCGTGGTCTTCCAGATGTCCGTGATCAGTGCGGCTATCACGACGCCTGAGGCGGTGCCGATCATAGTAGAACCGGGGGCAAGCAGGTGCAGCGATTGCAGAATGTAGGTGATGATGCCCGTCTGATCGTTGTACATCAGCAGCCACATCTGAGCAGAAACGACGGTAGGAAAGGCCCAGGGAACCAGAATCGCGGCGCGCACCAGCCCACGACCGGGGAATGTCTTGTTGATCAGCAGGGCGACACCGAGGCCGAAAAGCGTTTCAAAGGCCACACTAACAATGGTGAATATCCATGTCGTGACCATAGCGGACTTGAATATGGGGTCGCTGAGCACGCGCACATAATTTTCCAGTCCGACGAACGAAGGGATGGGTTTCAAGGGGTCATCCAGTACACTGATACGAAACGAGTCGAGCATAGGATAGACCGCAATGACGAGGATGAGCAGCATGGTGGGGAAAACAAGGATATAAGGAGTGAAGCCGCCGCTCATTTTTATGCGTTCTATCAGGGTTGGTTCTCTGCCGGCTTGTGCCTCGACAGCCTGTGTTGCCATTCTCTTCTATCCCTTTCTATTGCTTTCTCACTCTCCCTTTCAGGAGAAAAGGGTCGGGGGAGGGGTACCCCCTTTGGCATCAACTTTCGGGGATCTCCCTCCTCTCCAAAAAGGGAAAAGAGGTTGTTCGGGGGGTACCCCCATCCCCGCCAGGGGGGCAAAGCCCCCCTGGACCCCCCTTTTTTCGTTAAGTTGACGCCAAAGAGCGGAATTCTTCCCAAACCGGCGCTAGGATGTAACCAGAGGCTTGAGGTCGGACTCAAGTTGCTTGAGCGCATCAGCAGGCGAAGTCTGTTTCTTCAGCGCCTTGAACACATTCCTCTGCACGGCATCCGAGACATCGATGTACTTGGGAGAAACTGGACGTGGCAGCGCATTTTGCAGGATAGGCTTGAGTTTAGCGAAAAGCGGAGCTTTCGCCAGCACATCGGGATCGTCATAGGCACTTTGCAATGTCACCGTAAAAGTGGCCTGAGTTGCCAATTTCTTCTGCGCCTCCGGCGACAGCGTATATTTGATAAACTCCCAGGCCTGGTCGGGATACTGCGAATAGGCGTTGATCGCCAGGTTCCAGCCACCAATGTTGGAATGGCCGACGGTCTCCTTGCCACCATGGGGCAGCGCGGCAATATCAAACTTGTCAACGATCTTCGATTCTGAGGCTGCCTGACCTTTGGCATAGGCATACGGCCAGTTGCGCATGAAGGCCGAGTCGCCGTTCTGCCAGGTTGTGCGCGCCTGCTCTTCCTGGTAGGTTGTCACCGCATCGGGCGAGATGGTGCCAATCCAACTCACCATCATGGTCAGCGCCTGTACGCCTTCGGGGCTGTTGACCAGGATCTTCGTCGGATCGTTGAGGTCGAGGATAAAGCCGCCATAGCCATAGAGCACTTCGCAGAAGTTGCAGACCAGACCCTCATACTGCGCCCCCTGCCAGACGTAGCCGTACTTGGTCTTGGACGGCGCGACGCTCTTTGAGGTACTGACCAGGTTATCATACGTGGCGGGCGGCGTCTGTACCAGGTCTTTCCGATAGTAGAGCAGGCCCAGATCAGTACGCAGAGGGGCCGCCCAGAGCTTGCCCTGGTAAGTGCAGCCTTTGATCGGTCCCTGTAAATACTTCTCGCGCTCGCTGGCTGGCCACTGACTATCAGTAATCGGCTTCGTCCATTGATTGGCAGCGAACTGGGCCTGGTACACGATGTCGATGGAAACAATATCGGGTGTCTTGGCACGCGCGCGGAACTGGTTGTTATACTTGGTCAGCATGTCATTGGTGCTGGTCGGCCCTTGCAGCCAGGTGACATGGATGCCCTTCTGCTTCCCAATACCATTGTTGAACGCATCCGCGATGTCTTTATAGGTATTGGTCGTCTCGTTCTCACTCTGCCAGACCACATTCGTCGCTGCACCGTTGCCGCCGGTGCTATTGGTCGTCCCGCCGCAGGCTTCGAGCAACGAGACAGCGGCGCTGCTCGTCAGGCCGATAGCAACGGCACGTTCCAGGAAACTGCGACGTGTCAGGCGTCCAGAACGGATTTTGGTAATGATTTCGTTCAGGGCTTCACTCTGTTCAGGTATCATAGAAGCATGGTCCTCCTTTGGACTGTGAGTAATTATTTAGAGTGATACACTCTAAAACCGCAGGTCGAAGAAAACCGGCTACGTTCCCCCTTTCGTCTTCGCCCGGTTCTACTATTGTAGACTGCTATAACACGGCAAACAGGACAGGGAAAAAGGCCATATGCCATTGTCTTCCCTTTTCGAGAAAAGCAAACCGTCAATCAGCGCCGCTTTTCTCTACTACACTTTCTGCTGATAATTACTCACCGCGTATAATTATCATACGGATCAGGCTGGTGGTTGGATGAGGTAGCTTCTCTGCTGGAAGAATAAATGGAATAGCTCCATTGTTGTTAATAACAGGAGAGCAGCGAAATTATGCGTGCTCCCTCCGGCTCAGAGATGTGATATACTATCCCCGTGCAAAAAAACATGTCTGATATCTTGCTTCAATACACGCATCTCAGATATAGCGCACGCTTTCCACTTCACGCATACCGGGCGCGCGTCGAACGCTACTTGCTTGCCGCCGGGTAGTGGCGCTGCTTGCCGCTTTTTTCACCTTGCTCTCCTCTCTCAGGTTAATAAGAGGAGAGCTATGCCCGGAAGCCGTCCCCCTATTTGTTTTTTTATATCAGTTGAGATAACGAGAGGTTTATATATGAGTCTGATGGATAAACTTGCCAGCCTGGCCGCGCGCTATGACGAATTGAATAGCCTGATGGCGCAGCCAGAAGTGGTTGAAGACGCGGCGCTGCTGCAACGTTATGGCCGCGAGCATGCCGAATTGCAAGAAGTTGTACAGAAGTATAACGAGCTGATCGAAACCGACAGGCAGATCGCTGAAACACAGGAACTGTACGATAATGAGGAGGGAGAGATGCGCGATCTTGCTTTTGAAGAACTCGAACAGCTCAGGCGCACAAAAGAGCGCCTGCTCGAAAATGTCAGGCTTGCCCTGCTGCCGAAAGATATCATGGATGAGAAGAATGCCATCGTCACTATCCAGGGTGGGGCTGGCGGCGACGAAGCTGCCCTCTTCGCGGGCGAACTCTTCCGCATGTACAGCCGCTATGCGGATATGCGCCGCTGGAAGATTGAGGTAATGGATATCAACGAGACGGAACAGGGTGGTATCAAAGACATCACATTTGTCGTGAAGGGCAAAGGAGCGTATAGCCGCCTGAAATACGAAGGCGGAACGCATCGTGTCCAGCGCGTCCCGGTAACGGAGGCTAACGGGCGCATTCACACCTCGACCGCGAAAGTTATTGTGCTGCCGGAAGCCGACGATGACATCAATATCGAGATCAAGGAGACCGATATCCGCGTCGATGTCTACCGCTCCACCGGACACGGCGGCCAGAGCGTCAACACGACTGACTCGGCGGTACGCATCACGCATCTGCCCAGCGGCCTCGTCGTTACCTGCCAGGACGAGAAGTCGCAGCTCAAAAACAAGCAGAAAGCTCTGACGGTACTGAAATCGCGCCTCTGGGACATAGAACAGGCCCGCCGGCAGGAAGAGCTGAGCAAATCTCGCCGCTCGCAGGTTCAGACGGGTGACCGCAGCGAGAAAATTCGTACCTACAACTTCCCGCAGGATCGCGTCACCGACCACCGCATCAGCTATAGCCGCCATAATCTGCCCGCAGTTATGAACGGAGAAATTGATGAGTTTATTGACAATCTGATCGCCGTTGATCAGGCCAATAAACTGCAAAGCACCTTCCAGGAAGTATAAACCATGCCACTTGCACAGCCGCAGTCGATCCGCACCATCTTCTTTGATGCCGGATTCACCCTGCTTCGTCCTTATCCTTCTACGGCAGAGGTCTGCCAGCAGGTCTGTCGCCAGCTCGACCTGCATATTCACCTGGACGAATTGCAGCAGGCGCTGGCGGATGCAGAAGATTACTTTCTGCGCCAGGTACGCCGCAACCGGCAGACCTGGGCCAGCGATCAGGCTATCGAAGAACTATGGATCGGCTATTATATGAATCTGCTCAGGCCGTTCGTAGAGGAGCACGATGAGCGGCGCCTCTTTGAACTGGCAAAGGCCGTTGCTCATGAATTTGATGAATATACAAGCTGGCAATGCTATCCCGACGTATTGCCAACGCTGGAAGTGCTACGCGCACATGGGTACACACTGGGTGTGATCTCTGACTGGGGGATTGCGCTCAGCCAGATCCTGCGCAGATTGAAGCTTACCCGCTACTTTGATTGTGCGATTATCTCAGCAGCGACCCGCCATGCCAAGCCGTCTCCCACGCTGTACGAGATGGCTCTGCAACGGGTCAACGCCGTTGCCGACTACACTCTTCATATCGGAGATTCGTATATCCACGATGTGCTGGGAGCGCGTTCCGTCGATATTACTCCCATTTTGCTGGATAGAGCGCGCAAGCTGACTCCGGCCAGCGTTGACTGCTTGCTCGTCCATTCGCTGGATGAACTGCTCGACTTACTGGAATTGGAAAAATGAGGCTGCTTGAACTCAAAAGCGAGAGCAGCCTCATTTTTGCTTCAGCCGGCGGTGATCTCGCGCACGACTTCAACGCCGTTCAGGCGCATATGGTAGAGGAAGAGCAGGTGCAGGACATCGCCGTTATGCGGCAGAGCGCCCGCCTGCTGTGCCGCTTCTACGGGCATGTCATAGGTCTGGACGGCGTTTTCCGGTACGATGACGCGCATCTTGAGATTGTAGGCGTTGGCGTAGAGTTTTAGATGCATTGCCATCTGGTGGACGCAGAGGTCAGTACAGTTGCCCACCACGACGGCAGCTTGCAGATCGCGGTGCCGCTCTAGCCATGTTCCCAGATCGGTGCCGTGAAAGGCGCTGAGCGAGTTTTTGGCGACGACCGTAAAGAGATTGGAGAACGGCAGGCTTGCCAGTTCGGGAATGGTGCTGGCCTCGCCTGTGCCGCGCTGGCAGTGTGGGGGAAAATCCGCGAACTCGACAGATTCGGGTGTGTGGCAGTCCTG
>JADBKA010000238.1 GCA_014896635.1 Ktedonobacteraceae bacterium | reverse complement strand
TCATCATCGACATCTCCGGCGGCGAGCAATGGCAGGGAGCCGCTCGCCGCACGTATGCGCCCGCGCAATCTGGATGAGATCGTCGGGCAGGAGCATCTGCTGGCGCCCGACAGGATGCTGCGTCGTATCATCGAAGGCGATAGAGTTCCTTCGATGATCTTCTGGGGACCGCCAGGCACAGGCAAGACGACGCTGGCCGAGGTGATCGCGCGGCAGACACATGCCCGCTTTGTACGGCTCAGCGCCGTCTCCGCCGGCGTAGCCGATCTGCGCAAAACAGTAGAAGAGGCGCGGCGCACGCGCTCACGCACGATTCTGTTCATCGACGAGATCCATCGCTTCAACAAGGCGCAGCAGGACGCCGTGCTCCCCCACGTCGAGAACGGTACCGTGACGCTCATCGGCGCCACCACCGAGAATCCCAGTTTCGAGGTCAATAGCGCGCTGCTCTCGCGTTCGCGCGTTTTCGTCCTGCATCCATTGAGCGAAGAGCAGGTTGTCACGCTTTTACAGCGCGCCCTGCACGATCAGGAGCGCGGCCTGGGTCGCCTGAACCTCACCGTAGAAGATGAGCTGCTGCGGCAGATTGCACTTTTCGCTAATGGTGATGCGCGCACGGCGCTGAACGTGCTGGATCTGGCGGCTCAGGCGGCTCAGGTGACTCAGGATAAGCAGGTGCCTGCACAGGCCGAAGCAGCGCCAGGCCCGCTCCACATCACGCTGCCGATGGTAGAAGATGCCATGCAGCATCGCGCGCTGCTCTACGACAAAAGCGGCGACCAGCACTACGACATGATCTCGGCGCTGCATAAATCGCTGCGCGGCTCCGATCCCGATGCCAGCCTGTACTGGCTTGGCCGGATGCTAGAAGCCGGCGAAGATCCGCTCTATATCGTACGTCGGCTGATTCGCTTTGCCTCAGAGGATGTCGGTATGGCCGATCCGCAGGCGCTTGGCGTTTGTGTGGCGGCTCAGCAGGCAGTTCACTTTGTTGGTTTGCCCGAAGGCAATCTTGCCCTCGCTCAGGCCGTTGTTTACCTGGCGACCGCGCCCAAAAGCAACGCGCTCTACGAAGCCTACAGTCGCGTGCAGGAAGATGTGCAGAAGACGCGCAATGATCCCGTGCCTTTGCAGATTCGCAATGCACCGACGCGCCTGATGAAAAACCTCGATTACGGCAAAGACTACAAATACGCTCACGATTACTACAAAGATATGCAGATTGACGATCCCGAACGACCGCCAGCGACGCAGTTGCAGGAGTATCTGCCGGAAAGTCTGAAGGGACGGCGCTATTATGAGCCGGGCTATCAGGGGAAAGAGGCGAGCATTAAGAAGTGGCTGGAGAAGCGGTGCCGGGAGCGTTCGGGGTGAGCTTTCTTAACTCAGGTTCAGGCGCGCGCTGATGGTAAAAGCCGCTGAGAGAGCCAGGGAGCCGATATGCAGGATGTACTGGAAGAGCCGGTACGTGCTGAGAAATTGCGCATCTACCGCGCAGAAATGCAGGACTTCACTGCGTTTCTCAGACAGGTGTATTTCAGGCAGGCCAACCGCAATCAGGATCACTCACTTTGATAGAGGACTTCGCTCCTCGTATGTTCAGAATACAATGGGGAATACTTCTCCATTGCTTTACTGACTTCCTTGCGCCCAAATTCGTGTACGAGAGAGTGATACAGGCTTATTAATGCGGAAGGGGTCCATGAGCCATGTGAGAGGATGAAAGAGATCAGTGTGTCCGGCTCAAAGCGTACTGCGAGAAGAGAGCTATGCTCTATCTTATCCTTCACACCTGCATGCCAGGAACGGAGAATATCCTCGGCCCGCCTGTTCACTTTGACCATCCCTCTCAGTCCCCATTGTGCGTAGCGAGTATCAACGCCAAAGCTCAAAAGCTGGATATCTGCGCGTCGAAAGTCGTCATTTTCCCTGATTCCTAACTCTTCTGCCAAACCTCGTGCGGCGCAGTGGTAAATATCGGGTGCCTGTCCCTCGCCATTGGTATCCAGTGACTTGCTCAATCCCTCGCTAATCGAGGTGCTATACGCTTCTGGATAGCTGCCTACATTTTTTCCTCGTCGCGTGAGCAGAGCAAAGCCATCTGAAGTAACAACGACTAATGAGATGCCAAAAGCGTTGGAGAAGTATCTGACAGGTGCATGCCAGTCAACACCTTGCAGATAGGTCGTCCGTAGCGATTCATCTTCCAGGGACATATTGGTAGCAAGAAAGGTATAGTAGTCCGAAGGCTTGAACCATAATTCCAGGATCATCTCTTCTGTTCCAGGACTTCTACTGAGGAGAAACCTGTCCAGGCTGTACCTCTCGCCGTTCCACTGAAAGGTCGCCCCTCGCTGGCGATTTTCCTCTTGCAGCTGGCGAATACGTTGTTTCCTGGCCTCTAACTCCTGGGGCAATGGGTCGGGGTGGGGATCATAGTGGGAATGAATGTTCTGTGGACGATAAGCGTTTTCGCCATCTCCATCCCTCACTATCCAGGTCGTTTTGATACGGCCAAAAGAGAAGCAAGCCGATTGGAGTGCCATGATCGGCTTGTTAGCATGATCGGTGTCATCGCCTGCTAACTGCTGCGAAATCTCCTGAGAAGATACAGTTTTCACAAGACCCAGCTCTAAGGCGTTCTTGCCAAAAAGTTTGCAGAGCTTTTCCCGGTAATGGGGACTCGGTATGGCCATGCCTCTTTCCCATTTACTGACCATTTTCATATCTGTCTGGATTTGCTCCGCCACTTTCTGTTGGGACCATCCCCAGAGTTCACGATAGTAACGGAGCCGATTATTTGGGCTACCCATCTCTGGCTCTCTCTACTCACTTATGAGTGTTTATCAAGAATGTGGCAGATCTCTCATAAAACATCTTCTACATATCTTCGTCGAGGGGAGTATAGCACAGTTTTATATGCTTTTTCCTGGTACTGCCTTTTCTTTCTTACGTATGGATGTGAAAACCATAGGAACGGGCCAGTGCTCCTCTGTGTCCATCCTTTTCAAAATATCCCTGATAATTGGTATTGCTTGCTCTATATCGTTAAGAACATAGCCTTTTCTTGTGCCTTCGACAGGACTAAAGCCTAATGTTTTGAGCAGGTGTAATCCATCTTCTGTGGCAGCGAGAGCATACCAGTTCTTAATGTCGTACTGGCGATTTAAGCTGAGCGCCCATCTGATGGCGTAACAGAGCAAAGAGCGACCCCGCCCTTTATCTAAGGTCTTATCACCTGTCGGGAAAATGGAGAGCGTAGGAATATACACCGAAAGCTCAGCATCCGTCCATTTCCTGATAGCCCAATCGGGAATATGCCTTTCGCGTATTTTATCGTGGATGAGGGCATGAATGGTGTTTTCTTCCAGAGGGATGAACGTCACCGTGCCGGATAATTCATCACCATCCTTCATCATCATGAAAATTTCGCTATTTTGCTCTCTCCACTCTAAAGCTCTTTTGTAGCTAATAATATCATTTGCACCGTAAAGTTCTCGATCATATTCAATGGCAGTCCACAGATCAGCATTCGTTGCCCGCCCGAAAGTGCGATGGATGCCCTGTCGCTGCCTCTGGAGCTTTACATGAACGTCAATGGCCTCTTTGGGAAACCTTCTTCCTCGTTTTCTTCCTTTTTCAATGACACTGGGGATAGTCCCCGCTTCAACCTCTTTGTAGAACGTCGTTTTTGCCATGCCGAGCAACTTCATGGCTTCCTCGGCGGTGTAGAACTTGCTCTCCATGTGCCTTTCCTTGCAGCCTGAAAACTGGTGAAATTATGTCAATTTTCAATCGCTCTGAACTATTATAGCATAGTATTCCGCAAATTTCTCTCTTGAATCGGGAATTAAAAACTTGTGGAATAATTATTGATTTCGGATAAACGATCATGTATACAGAATACTTCTACTTGAGAATATGAAGGGCTTATGATATGCTCTTTGAAGAGCTAAAGAACAGGGATGAGTGTTATGAGCTATGGCAAAAGAGCCGCGTTATCCTAATCAACTGCGGAATCTGATCGTGACATCTGGTTATACTTTTAAGGAGATCTCAGAAGAAACCGGGATTTCCCTCAGTGCTCTGTTCATTTATGCGCGTGGAGAGCGTGCTATTCCTCATAGCAGCCGGCTCGCTATTGCCCGTGTTATTGGCTGCTCCGTTGATGAACTGGTTCCCAGGATGCAAGAGACGCGATCAACGGGTAGAAACGAGATCAATAGCGAATCGCTTTCTGAACATGAAGATGCAATAACGGCTCGCTGGGAACGCTACTATACCAGCGGAGCTGTCTCTGCTTCCATTGGATTACCCGTCTGGTTGCGAGATATCGCAGCATTTGTTCATTTTACAGATAATAAACAATTAATAACAAGAGTACACATTTTACTAACGATGGGATATCAATTACAGAGTTGTGTGCAGCGTGATCTCATGGATTATCGACAGGCGCATCTCTCCTATCAAAAAGCCTTTGATATTGCTAAGGAACTGGATAACACAGAATTTGTCGTTGCAGCACTGGCACGAGAAGGTGTGACACTTATCCAGCAGGATAAGCCTCTTGAAGCCATTTTCTACTTGAAAGGTGGATTAAACATCCTGGGGGACTCGCCGTTGCCGGTTCTGTGTGGGCATATCTGGCAAGCAGTTTCTGAGGCTCATGCTAAAGCGAACCAGGCTAAGGAATGTTGGGAAGCGATAGAAAGGGCAGAATGTTTTCACTCTGACCATGTGCAGGTTCAGGCACAATGTTTTATTCGTGGTGTAACAGCAGCATCCATTATGGCGCAAAAAGGTGTCAATGCTGTTCTATTACAGGATTATGCTCAGGCTATCAACTATTTTGGTGAAAGCCTTAAAATATATGACCCTTCACTATTACGGGGAAAAGCCCGGCTACTTGCTCAGAAGGCTGAAGCATACTTCGGACATGGAACGCTGGATGCTTGTATCAGTTATGCCGAGGATGCCCTCTTCTTAGCCAGGACAGCAGGTTCAAGTAGAACAATTGCCAGGGTTCAGGCCCTGCATACCCGACTTACGCAATCTTGTTGGAGAAAGGAACAGGGTGTGACCCGACTTGGAAAAACACTCAAAGAACGTTTATGAGACAACTGGTGCTATACTCCCTCTACGGAACTACGATTCTTCTGGGAATACTCATCTTCTGCTGGTTTAGCTTCTTTTTAAAGGGCAAACGATTTGCCTTGCGAGATCGTCTCCGTCAGGCAGATGCTATCGTTGTGCTTGCAGGAACACGCGGCAATATTAAATTCCTCGATGGGAAAATCGCTACTGGTGTCCATCTCTATCTGCAAGGTTTTGCTCCGCGCCTTATTTGCAGTGGGAAGTTCAGTGTCAAAGTGACGGATAACCCGACCCTTATCCCACTTCCCGAACTGCAAGCTGCGGCAGTAAAAGGCCGCCTGCAAGAAAAGGATATCGCCCAGGCAGTACAGACGTGGGATAGCGCTCTTGGAGCACTGTATATGCGTGATCAGGCAATACAAATGGGCGTTCCACCGTCTGCTATCCTTGTCGAAAAAGAATCCCTTCATACGCGAGAAAATGCAGAGATGGTACTTCAGCTTGCCAGACAACACGGCTTAAAACGCCTCATCCTGGTGACTTCCCCATTTCATCAGTTACGCACCTACCTCACTTTTGCTAAAGTATTTCAGCCGTATAGCATAGAAATCTTGAATTATTATGCTGAAACTGGCGAATGGCACCCGTTTACCTGGTTCCTCTCAGCGGAGCATCGCAGACTCGTTCAAAGTGAAAAAGAACGAATTAAGAAATACCGTCAAAAAGGAGATCTACTCTAAGTAGAAGAAAAAGTCAAAAAATCACTTCCTCGGCCAGGAGCTACCGGGGAAGTTTTATTGTCACCAGTTCAGGTGTACATGAAATGTACACGAAATATATATACATCATGTCTGAGATAAAGCCTCTTTTTCAGACCTATCCTCTATACTTATTTCTATCAGAACACCTTTCGTATATACCTGGATCACTTTTGGTGAAGTATGTTCTTTGTTAAGAAGGAGACGACGATGCACGACGCGGAGAACGTCCTGGCGCGTTTGCGCGAACAGCTAGAGCAGTGCAATCAGGCGCTGCACCGTCTCAATCAGCTCGCTTCAACCCTGCATGGCACTGGCACAGCAATGCCGGCGCATGAAACAGTGGCAGGGCGGGCGCAGACGGAGATCACCTGCCAGTGGAAGATGGCGCTCAGGATCACTGCGACGCCTCAGCCGCCCGCTGAGGAGCAACCACAGCCAGCGAAGCCGGGACCACAGCTTTCGCCAGACCAACCTGCGTTGATCGAGATGACGCTGCCCGATTTTCGTGAGGGCTACCAGCGTGGCGTGGCAGGCTATTTCAACGGTGAGGGGACGCTTAACGATGTGGATCTGGTCGAGGTGCTCTGTACGCTGGCGGCGGAGGGGCTATTTTCGCGGGAAGATGAGGCGCTGCTGCACTGGCATATCGGGCGTCTGCTCGGCCAGCTCTGCGGTAAGTTGCATGGGCGACCGAAGGTTGGAGCTGCCTGAGAGATCCCGGAAGCGGGATGGATGATGAGGTCTCAAGATGCTGCCCACCCCGAAGCGCCTCGGACAGGCCCCGGCACGCTGAGGGGTGGGCAGCATCGGGGGAGCCACCTCTCGATCTCAAATTACTACGCCAGATCGCCGGTTCCGCCTCTGGCTGGCATGCAGTTCTCTCCTCGATCTCGTAGTTGACCCAGAGCACTTCCTGGCGCGGCGCCTTTGTCGAGTGGCATAATTTCACAGGCGCTTCAATACATGTCCAATCGCTATAAAGCTCATCCATAAGTTCGCAATGGTAGCTGGATAATGCGACTTTGCCTCGTACATGATGTAAAACCTCAGCCAGCTTGCGGTGCTCGTCATTCGTCATCTCGTGGGCATAGGCATTGCTATCAGTGCGCGAATCATGGGGATAGGGGGGATCGCAATAAAATAAGGTCTCTTCGCTGTCGTACCGCTGAATAACTTCAATGGCGGGTGCATGCTCAATCTGCACGCGCAGCAGTCGCTGTGCGATGGCCGGCAGATCTTCGACGCTGCCGAGCCAGCGGGAAACAGCTCCTGCCATGCCAGCGCGACTCGTGAGAAGACAGTGCGCCCATCTGCCGCTGCTGGCCTTTTGAGCCAGGCCAGTTCTGACCTGCCGCGCAAGCACATAAAAACGTCTCGCTCTCTCTAAATCAGAGAGTCACTCTGCTGAGCCGCAGGCAAGCTCAAACTCTTCGCGGGAAAAAGGAGTCAGGCC
>JADBKA010000237.1 GCA_014896635.1 Ktedonobacteraceae bacterium | reverse complement strand
AACCAGAATTTAGCTCCCCGTTTATTTTCGTTTAATATGCCCCCCCTATACTTACTCAAGAATAACTACTATCAAATTTTTTGAAAAAAGAGATCTAGGGAACGCTCCTCTGGTCCCCTATCTTCACTATCCGCTAAACCGGATCTACTAAAATCACTCTGAGCAGGGAGGCTGCCTTGAAACAACGCTTCTTCAGGCACTATCGAGATGTCAATGCCCCCGAAGTTGCGGCAGCAGTGATCGAGTTTCCACAGCGAGCTCTTCCACAGCGTCAGCAATACCGGCAAAGGCGAAGAATACGAGTGAGCCGGACCTGGCGCGACTTCGGTTGGGCGCTGCTCTATCTCGCTCCGGCTCTTGTCGTGTTCGCTCTGTTCTCTTATTTCCCTTTCTTTCGCGCCATCTGGTTGAGTCTTCACATCACCAACGAGACGGGCGAGCCGGTACAATTTGTCGGCCTGCGCTACTACTTGCAGATCCTCGACCTCGATGGCAGCGGACAGGACGGCTATCTGCGGAGCCTTGTCACAAGCTGCCAGTTTGCTTTGATGGTCGTGCTGTTACAAATCCTGTGTGGGCTGGGACTGGCGTCACTCGCGCAGGCAAAAGTGCGCGGCATCAACTTCTTCCGCTCAATCTTCACCAGCAGCATCGCCATCTCCCTGGCAAGCGCGAGCGTCATCTGGGCATTGATTTATGATCCCACCACCAATACCACTACCTGGCTGAGCACGCTTTTGAATCTGCCGCAGCCGGGATTGCTCAATAACGCGGCAACGGCGTTGCCGGCCATCGCACTGATGACAGTCTGGGCCGGCCTGGGCTTCAACTTTGTCATTATCCTGGCAGGGATGCAAACCATCCCTCTCGAACTCTATGAAAGCGCCGCACTGGAAGGTGCAACCCGCTGGCAAAGCTTCCGACACATCACAGTGCCACTGTTGTCACCTATTTTACTCTTCCTGTTAATCGTTGATACCATTCAGAGCTTCCAGGCATTCACCCAGTTCAACGTCCTCATGAACAGCGAAGGACCTGAAAGCTCAACGAATGTTTTCATCTACGCAACATATCGTACCTTCTGGCTTGATCATCGCTATGGTCTCGCCTCGGCGATGTCCATGATCCTGTTTGCCATTCTCTTGTTACTCAGTCTTGCACAGTTAGTTTTTCTGGGACGAAGGGTACATTACCGATGAGTTTTGCTCTCCACGAAAAGTGGCCGTTTTTCACCTATATCATACTTATCCTGGTTTCATTGATTCTGCTTTTCCCCCTATTTTTCGCGCTTTCCATCGCCTTGCAGGGAACCACGATTGCGCCACGCCTGCTGCCTGACCTGGGGAATCTGGACTGGAGCGTCTTCGTAAATGTGCTGGTCCAACAGCCTGACTTGCTGCGCTGGATTCTCAACTCCTTTGTCGTCTCGTCGCTGGTGACGGTCGGGGTGCTGACCACATCATCTCTGGCTGCCTATGCCTTCGCCTACCTGGAGTTCTGGGGAAAGCCTGTTTTCTTCTTCATCACACTGGGCACACTGATGATCCCCTTTGAAGCGACTATCGTGCCAAATTACCTGTTCATCTCCCGTCTGGGATGGCACGATAGCTACCAGGGACTGGTCGTGCCTTTTCTGGCAAGTGGCTTCGGCATTTTCTTCCTGCGCCAGTATTTCCTCACCATCCCTTATGAACTGCGCGAGGCCGCGAAGCTGGATGGCTGCGGACATACACGCTACCTCTGGAGTTTCCTGCTGCCGCTGTCACGGCCAGCTCTGGCAACACTGGGACTCTACACCTTTCTGTCCACCTGGAACCAGTTTTACTGGCCACTGCTCATCACCGATTCCTCGCCCTGGCGCACGACGCAGATCGGTATTGCCATTTTCCACTCAAACGAGGTGCAGGTTTTAAATACGCAGATGGCGGCTACGCTCATCATTCTTATTCCGACTTTTCTTCCATTGTTTTTCGGCCAGCGCCAACTAGTTCGAGGATTGACGGCTGGCGTATTGAAAGGCTAGTTTTTCTTTTCTGGAGGTTTGTGCTTTTATGCGATACGTGAAATACTGCCTGCTGGCACTGATTGCTGTGATCGTACTGGCCGGCTGCGGCGGCACCTCACCGGCGTCGCCCGTTAAAAATAGCAGCGCAACCGCGCTGGCGGTTACCCCGGTTCCACAGAAGCCTGGCACGACCAGAATTACCTTCTGGTACGGCCTCGGCGGAGCAAATGGCAACGTCGTTCAGTCAATCATCAACAAGTATAATCTGAGTCAGGACAAATACTACGTCACCGGTATTTTTCAGTCATCCTACGATGATACGCTCAGTAAGTTCAATGCGTCGCTGGCCGGCAGAGAACTGCCGAACGTGGTCCAGATCTACGACATCGGCACGCAGCGCATGATCGACACAAAGAAAATTATTCCCATCCAGGATCTGGTTGACCGCGATCACCAGCAGAGCATCGTCGATGACCTGGAACCGGCCGTTCGCAGCTACTATACCATTGGCGGGAAGCTGTACTCGATGCCCTTCAATTCTTCTACCGCAGTCATGTATTTCGACAAGAACGCTTTCCGCGAAGCCGGTCTGGATGTCAATAAAAAACTCTGGACTTATGATGAACTGCTGGATGCCGCGAAGAAGCTGACGAAAAAAGACGCTTCCGGCCAGGTTGTTCGCGCCGGTGCCGCCATCTACGGCTATGCGTGGCTGTTTGAACAGGAACTGGCCATTCACAACGCCTATCTGGCGGTTCCCAATAATGGCCGCACGCAGCGCGCAACGCAGTATGCCTTCAACAACGATGCAGGCGTCAAGTGGTTAGAATTCCAGAAACAGCTCCTCAAAGATGGTTCCGCCACCTACTATGGCGCCAGCGGCGATAATGCTGCTGCTTCGGCCTTCCTTAATGGGCAGGTAGCTATCAACTTCTCAACGATCGCAGCACTGCGTAGTTACGTTGATACAGCAAAGAAAAACGGTGGTAAAATCGACGTGGGTGTTGCGTTCATGCCTCGCCAGACCAGCGCGCAGGGACGCAACATCATCGGTGGCGCCTCCCTGTGGATCACCAACCAGGGGACGAAAGAGCAACAGGAAGGAGCCTGGGATTTCGTGAAATTTGCTGTGCAAAAAGACACCCAGGCTTACTGGTCTTCCAACACAGGCTATGTGCCGGTCCGCCTCTCTACTTATGATCTGCCGGAGATGAAAGACGCGCTGGCGAAGTACCCACAGTTTCAGGCCGCCATTGACCAGATTCGTGCCGCACCCACCAATTACTACAACGCTGGCGGGGTTGCCGGCAATCTGCTCAGTGTGCGTACCTACATCAGCCAGGCAATGGACAACTACTTCACAGGCCGCACAGGCAGTGCTAAAACTGCACTGGACGAGGCGCTAAAAAAGGCGAACGACTCGTTGACTGAATACAACGCTGCACTGCAATAAGAGGAATTCGCTCTATCAGGAATCTGACATGCAATACTAGTAGAAAAATGTGCGCAAAGTGCAACGGCAAGACGTCGGGCATCCGCTGGAGCGTCAGCCGTGAGGGCCGGGAAAGTGCTTCCCGGCCCTTCCTCTTCCGCGACGATAAGAAAAACCTGCCTCTTTCCTACATCAAGGCATACAGCACTTCGACACCCGCAGCGGCCAGCCTGCTTTCAATCAGGGCAGCAGTTTGCGCATCAATTGACAGGCGTGTCGGATCAGACACCAGGACATATTTGATCCCTTCATAGCCAGCAGCTATGTAGAGATCTTGCAGTCCTTCACGCTCAGCATCAACGCCGTCAGCCATCTCTTCAATATAGCCTGCGACTTTGTAACCGAGCTGAGCCGCGAACTCTTCACATTGCTGGCGTTGCGCGTCCAGTGCGGCCTGCAAATGTTCTGTGGCGCTCCCTGGACCCAGCGTGCGCGTATGCCTGCTGACACGACAGTAGATGATGGTATCTCCCTCATTCAAACCTGTATCATCCACAGAGAAACTCCTTCTGTCTCTTCAACTTCATTATTCGTAAACTCTACCACAAACTCCTGCGACTGAGAAGTGCAAATTTCTCTGGAGAACGAGCGCCTCACCATTTATCGCGCCTCGCGTACCAGGCGGCTCAGCGTTGCAATGATACACAACACTGCCTGGGGAATGAAGAGCGCAATCACTGTGAAAAAAGGACCGATGAGCTGGAGCA
Organism: Ktedonobacteraceae bacterium; assembly: GCA_014896635.1. Next base: position 3,139 of record JADBKA010000237.1, on the reverse strand, counting down.
AATAGCCCGTAAGGGCCATTCCCAGTGGTGGTCCACTGAACGCGATCAGGCGAAACACACTGTTTACGCGCCCTTGCAAAGCATCGGGAATGGTCGAGAGTCGGTAGGTATATTGCACCACCAGATAGACAGGCACAACGATAAAACAGGCGGCGTTGATCACGCCGAGCAGCAGCGGCGTGGGCGCGAAGGCGTACAGCAGCCAGGTCACAGCCCATACCCACGCCGAGCCGATGAGCAGGCGTGCAAACCCCAAACGCTTGTAGAGCGGGCCGGCAATCAGTGAACCGACGATGCTGCCCACTCCACTCGCGCCGAGAATTACGCCCATCGCGGTATTGGATGCATGCATGTTTTGCATCAATACGATCAGAATCAGTATATAGCCGTAGCAGGGAGTGTTCAGGCCAAAAGTCATAATTGCCAGGAAACGGAGCAGTGGCTTCTGCCAGAGCCACACTATACCTTCCCTGACATCTCGCCACAGATCCGCCACGCTACCGCCGCGCTTCTCATGCTCTCGCTCACGCTGAAAGCGCGTCCTGATAAAGAGCAGCGAGATCACCGATACGGCATAAGACACAGCGTCGCTTAGAAAAGGAACGGCACGACCCAGGCCATAGAGAATTGGACCGAGAGCCGGTCCTATCATGCCGGCCAGCGATTCCAGCAGAGTATTCTGGCTCGTTGCCTGCGCCAGTTGTTCTGGCGCCACGACTCGCGGTAAGGCTGCCGCTTCTGCCAGCGTAAAAAGGGCAAACAGCGTTCCTTCGATAAATGAGACGATGTATAACTGGATAGAGGTGAGATGGCCGAAGATCAGTGCAACGGGAATGCTGCCCAGGACCAGGGCGCGTCCGGCATCACAGAACAGCATGAGTCGCCTGCGATCCCAGCGGTCCACCAGTACGCCCGCTGGCAGCGTGAAGAGCGCGACGGGCAGGCTGCGCACTGCCGCCATCAGCCCTGCCTGCTCGGCTGACCCCGTCAGAGCAAAGATCAGTAGCGGGAAAGCGACCAGCGAGATCTGCGAGCCAATGGCTGATACGGCCTGTCCACCTATCAGCAGCAGATAATCACGGTTGCGCCACAGCGGAACCGGACGAAACGTCGTTTCCTGTCTGCCTGTTTCACGCGATTGAGAGGATACTTCCGACATATGCTTTTGCTCCTATCAACTTGCGAAACAATGGGGACACCAGAAGAAAGGCGGGCAGACTCTCGACGATGCATTGCAATGGGAAGCAAAAGCGACATTCCTGGGCAATGGGGAGAATCTGCCCAGGCAACACAGCGGGGAGCAACTATGCAAAGAAGACGATGAGACGAAACCTTTACCGGCTCAGACCAGGCTCCTGCCGCTCAGCACTGCTTTGCATCTCACCGGTAGGACGGTAAAGGGGAAACTACTACTGCCATGTTCTGCTGCATAGGCCCCGGCGTGGTTGCCTATGCAGCGGCACACTCATTTGAATGAATTGTACCTCTAGCATGTCTTTACTTCTTTATCTGCGATATATTTGCCGTTTTCTAAGGTGCTAAGTTTAGCACACTTTGAGAATAGAGTATATCAGATCTTCCGGATTCGTTCAAGTCAAGCACCCCATGCCTGAAGGCAGGGGCTTGCCCATGTCTTGCGACTGAGCTTCAGGGCTGCTTGACATCAGCCCACGACCCGCGATCGGCCGTAAAGCGATTGCGGATGTTGAGAGCGGCGTTCACATCCGCATGTTCGGTAAAACCGCAGGAAGGGCAGGTGAAGGTATGGCGTTTGCGTTTCCCACGCAGCCCACAGCGCGAGCAAATCTTGCTGGTGTAAGCTGGATTCACCTCCACAATTGCCAGCCCAGCCAGTTGCGCCTTGCTTTCCACCGCCCGACGAATGGCCCCGTGTTGCCATTCCGAGAGCCGCCGCACCGATTTCCCCTTGATCGCGCCTTTTTGGGGTTGAGGAATATGCAGGTCTTCAAAGACCAGCACGGCGCTCTTGGGCGCCCACGTGACCAACGTTTTGGCGGTCTGTTGGGCAAAGGTCTTCGTGCGGTTGGATTGCTGGCGGCCCAGCCGTTTGAGCGTGCGACGTACCGAGCGGGTACTTTTACGCTCTGCCTTCCTGGCGGCCAGTTTGCGCTTGAGGCGATTGCGCGTCTTGTAAGTGCGGCGGTTCTTGACCTTGACGGCCTTGCCGCTGATGAAGAGGGTGCGCCCATCGGGGTCTACGGCGACCAGGGCGTTGGTTTCGTTGAGATCAATCCCCACCGGATGAATGGCTGCTGGCTCTGGCACGTCCAGGGTAATGGTCAGGCGGCCAATCAGTTTGCCGTTCCGCTCAACGATGGTCAGGCTATCCAGTTCCAGGGCCTCGGCAAAAAGGGGCTGAAAATAGTCGGGGATCGTGTAGGAAACCCGCTTGCGGCCTGCCACCGTCCAGAGCGACAGCGTTCCGTCAGCCCGAAAATCCGCATCGCGGCCTCGCTTGCCAATCAGGAAGAGGGCGCGAGCGCGGCGGAAGGCAAAGGGGCGTTTGGCAGGCTTGCCTGAGCGTTGCGCGCTGGCATAGGCTCCCGCCGTCAAGCGAATGGCCGAAATGGTCATCTGCGCATTGAGGGTACCCTTGACCTGATGATAGCACTGGCGCTGCAACGAGAGCGCCCCCAACGGTTGCCCAGCGTTATAGCAGGGCGCAGACAAGTCTTGCTGCACCTGCTGGAACGAGAGCCTCGTGCAGCGGATGTCCGCATCATCGGGCAAGAGAAGCGTCAAAGTGCGTTGTGTTTCCAAACTCATATTTTACCACTATGGAGGACGCTCTGTCAAATAGTAATGTGGAAAGGCGGCGCTTCCTCCACACGCCTAAAGGCGGTGGAGGAAGCGCCGAAAATCTGGTGGAATACTTAATGATGTAGTCGCCATGTACACCGTTGTAAATAGCCTGAAAGGTAATGAAATAAAGACATTTGCCGGTGAAGAGTGTATAATTATCGATGGAGTATACTATGTAACTACCCATTATGAGAGGGAAGGTATGCTAGATCGCACAGGGAAAAATTAGGCAACTACACTCTCTTACGACAAATCGGCCAGGGAGGATTTGCCGATGTCTATCTTAGGCAACACCTCTATTTAAAAACCTATGCCG
>JADBKA010000236.1 GCA_014896635.1 Ktedonobacteraceae bacterium | reverse complement strand
GGGGCCAGCATGGCCCCCTGGCGGGGGTCGGGGGGTGTCCCCCCGCAAAACTCTTTTTCCCTTTCTTCTTTGTAAAAGAATATTATATTCTTTTACAAAGGATCTACATCCTCTTCTCGCAGTTCGTTCCAGAGCGTTCTGACGGTACGCGAGGCGATGTTGTAGCCGAAGCCGCGTCTCCGCAAGAATGAACCGAGGCGACGCTGGAAGGTGGCGTAGTCCATGCCGGGCTGGCCAGTCAGCATTATGGCCTTTTTACGTGCAGCCTGTAAAGCACGTTCATCGTCCTGCTCATCGCTCACCACTTCCTCGACAACATCACGCTGCACCCCTTTCAGGCGCAACTCGTTCCTGAGCGCGAGCGCGCCGCGCGGGCTGGCGCGCTCGCGTGTCTCCACCCAGAACGAAGCAAAGTCGCGGTCGTCGAGCAGTTTGAGTTGCTCAAGCCGCTCGATAGCCGTCTCAATTAATTCGGCAGTTGTCCCTTTGCGGTGCAGGTAACGGCGTACCTCGGCCCGGCTGCGCGGACGTACGGCAAGGAAGCGCAGCGCGCGATCAACAGCCTGCTGAAGCTCTTCTTCATAGCGCAGGCGTGCTAACTGCCCGTCTGTCAGTTCCTGCTCGACTTGCAGATCCAGCTCGTAGATCAGCAGCGCATGAACTGCCAGCAGGAATTGCCCATCGACGAAGACATTGACCCGTTCGGCGTTGTTCGCCTGTGGTTGCAGGGCGGTAATACGCATGGTGACATTGTACCATTACGCGACCCGCCTGCACTGCCCTGGTTGTCTTAGTGGTGATAAGAGATCACCTTAGCGTCCATATTTTTGCATCGCTATAGACCACATCGGTAGGCTGCCTGTCAGACCAGGCCAACAGTCCCAGGGCACCTGTTGAATAGCTGGGATCCTGAACTTCGGCGATCTGTTGATTATTCACAAAGAGTTTAATATTACTACCTTTGACCACGACAGCTATCTTGTTTAGCTGATTGAGTCCAGCGCGGATTGAAGAGTTATCAATGCTGGGTGTCTGGAAGAGCGAAGCTTTCTGTCCGCTGGTATCAACATATTTCCATAATCCGTAAGTTCTATCCTGGCAAACAACATAGAGATACGCTTTCCCGCCACTGTCGGCCCGAAATTCCATGCCGCCACAGTCACCTTTCACGACGGTCATCTGTACCTCGAAGGCGAAATCTTTAAATGTGGGGGTATTGCCATGCCTGTCACCAGGATAGCAGATATACGTTTTTTGAGTCTTTGATTGAATGATGTGATAGGCGTTATTGGTATACTGGCACAGGCCGCCAAATGTATCGTTAGCGCCCACACGCCAGTAGTCTTGCTGTTGGCGCAGCGGATCATAGAGGGCCAGGGTCCCCTTGCCGGGGAAGTAGGGGGGATATGGATTGGCGGCAACCGCGCTGGCTGTAGCCTGAGCTTTCGCTGCTGCTGTCGCCGTAGCGGCGCTGGCTACCTGTCCTGTGGCCTGGCTCTGTGCCTGGGCAGTTCCCGTTGTCTGGGCAGCAAAGGTAGCATTGATGTGTCCAACCTCTGCTGTGGCAGTGCTATCGCTGTTCACCTGGTCCACATGGTTACGGTAAGCGGTGACAGCGATCACGCTGGAGACGATCAGGATGACAGCCAGTGCAGCCAGTATCGCAATACGCCAGGTTTGTGTTTTCTGAGCAGGCGGCTTGCCGGGGGGCTGGCCGGGCGGTATGCCGGGTCCGGGTATGCCCGGCTGGCTGGCCCACTGGCTCTGCTGCTGTGGCGGTGGGAAGGCGGGGCCGCTGCCAGGAGGAGGGAAAGCTCCGGGGGGGAAGGGTGTGGGTGCAGATGGCGTGGGGGCGGGCATGACAGGCAGGACTGGCGTCGGCGATACGACACCAGATGGCCGCGACGCTGGCAGGGGGGCGGCGCCGGTGGCTTGCTCGAAAGCGCGCGCGAATGCCTGGATGCTGGCAAAGCGATTGCCGATAGCTTTGGAGAGGGCCGTCATCACGACCTGTTCGACGGCGAGCGGCAGACCGGGCAACTCCGCGCTCAGAGATGGCGGTTGCGCCGTCTTATGCGCTGCTGCTACCACGTCGGCTGTCCCTTCAAAAGGAGGATGCCCACTGAGCCATTCGTAGACCACGACTGCGAGCGCGTACTGGTCACTTGCCGGCAGTGACTGGCCCTGGAGTTGCTCTGGCGCCAGATACGTTGTTTGCGCACCGGGTCCGGGCAGACTGCCACCCGGCTGCTCGCTCTGGGCCAGCGTAGCAATAGCGAAGTTACTGAGCAGAACTTCCCCCCGCTCACTCAGCAGCAGGTATTCTGGCTGGACGCTGCCGTGTACCACTCCATGTTCATGCGCATAGCGCAGGGCTGCCGTCGCCTGCCGCACATAGTCAGCAATCAGGGGCAAAGGCAGGCGCTGGCCCCGGGGGTGACGCTGGCGTAGCGCACTGGCCGGCACATAGTCCATAATCAGAAAAGGAACCGCGTTCTCGATACCGAATTCCAGTAACCGTACAATGTTAGGATGGTTCAATTGTGCGACCGCCTGTGCCTGCTGGCGGAAACGTACCATCGCTTCCTCACCGGTCAGCCGCGCATGCAGCACTTTGATAGTGGCCAGAGTTTCCAGACGAATGTGCTTGCCCAGGTATACATCAGCACTGCTTTCCTTCCCCAGAAACTGGGTCACACTGTAGTTGCCCAGTCGTTGCCCAATCATGCCGCGCCTCCTTGCATACACTGCGTTAACAATCAAGAAATCAGAACTGCTCACAACCAGTGGGCAGTCCTTACCTTACTCTACTATATTTCTATGGTAACAAAAAGTGGTTGAAAGGTCCAGCATGAATTGATATTTGTTCAGAGCTTTTCTTCTATCCGGGAAACGATGGGAGAAGTGCAGAAGCTACTCCATGATCATACCCTTTGGGAAGGTCGAAAAGAGGTATGAACTAGAAATAGTCCAACATTTGTGATCCTCGAAAACGGTGGGTATGACTTTTTAGACAAATCATGGAAAAAAGGAAATATATGCAACGGGGGAATATGAGAGAAAAATACGGTCAATTGTTGAGAGGCTCGGTATCCAGCAGGTGCGCCTCTCCTGCACACGAGGTGCTGACAAAATAGCTGGCTACCTTGCCGAGCAATTCGTCCACATCAAAGGGCTTTTCCAGGAAATCGTCGGCTCCGCTGATATCCGCGAGCTTCTCTGTTTCTGTGTGGGCTGAAAGCATAATGACGGGGATAGATGCCGTGCGCGCATCACTTTTAAGACGACGACAGATCTCGCTGCCATTCTGTCCTTTGAGCAGCACATCGAGCAAAATCAGGTCAGGCAGCCCCTGGCTGTAATGGGTCAGGTAGTCCCCATCCGGGCTGGTGATGACCTCATAGCCCTCGGTTTGTAGGACGATTTGCATGACTTCTACAATATCTTCGTCGTCATCGACAACGAGTATTTTCTGGCCCATCTCTCTTTCTCCTTGACGCCGCCTTATTATATCATCTATGACGTTGAAATGCAGCCCATCATTTCTTTAAACCAGGACTCACCGAATTTCCAGGCCCCATAGAGCAGCAAATTGGGTTCCCCGGTAGCGGAGATATTGCCGTGATGACGCAGGATGAAGTCGCGCAGACTCGCTGCCGTTGTATACAGGGAATGTAGCTGTTTGATCTCGTCCTCTTCAGGTGTGCGCTGGTGGAGCATCTCATCGAGCGTGATGTGCAGGCGAGTGAGGAAGCACAGTTCTGCATGCGGGACATTGAGGTCATAAACGACACCGAGGCAATACTGTTCGGTGATGTCGGAGACGAGAATGCCGGTCTCTTCGCGCAGTTCGCGGCGTACCGCCCCGAAAGGGTCGGGCAGGCCGTTCAGCGCACTGCTGTCGAGGCCGCGCTCGAAGAAGCCGCCGATCACGTGGTAGCGCCCGGCATAGACATCGACGCTCCCCTGGCGCCTGTCGAGGAGAATGTTGCCGTCAGCAGTTTCCACAACGGTGCAGACCGAGAGAGGATTACCCACTTCGTGGTGGGCATGCTCGCGGGCAAATTCTGCTGTGCGCGTCGTCACATATTCTTTGTAGCCCGTATTACCGACAAGCACGCGCAATGAGCCATTCTCGTGTGCCGAAGCCTCAATGAAGCGATAGAGCGGCGCATCGAAGAGTCGCGTGCCGCGCTCTTTAGCGGCAGCCAGTTTCTCCTGCCAGCGGCGCTCTATCCAGTCCTGTACAGCCGGGGTCATGGGCATGCAAAGCGCCGGATCGTGCTGCATGATTACCTGGTCGGGACGATAGAGACCTCGCGCCAGGATGGCAAATTCGAGCATTGCACGCTACTCCCATTCAATAGTGGCGGGCGGCTTCGACGTAATATCGTAGACCACGCGGTTGACCGCTGGAATTTCATTGACCAGGCGATTCGCTATACGTCCGAGCAGATCGTAGGGCAGTCGCGCCCAGTTAGCCGTCATGAAGTCGTCGGAGGTGACGGCGCGCACGGCAACTACGCCAGCATAGGTGCGGCTATCGCCCATCACACCGACGCTCTGCACTGACGTCAGGACGGCGAAAACCTGGCCGAGCTGGCGATAGAGGCCGGAGGCACGGATCTCGTCAAGCACAATCTTATCGGCGGCGCGTAACGTTTCCAGCTTCTGCTCGTCAACGGCTCCGATAATGCGAATAGCCAGGCCGGGACCGGGAAAAGGATGGCGCCAGACCCAGTCTTCGGGCAGGCCGAGCGCCTCGCCCAATTCGCGCACCTCATCCTTGAAGAGCATACGCAGCGGTTCCACCAGCCTGAACTGCATATCTTCGGGCAGGCCGCCAACGTTATGATGCGTCTTGATCCTGGTCGCAGTCGCGGCAGTATCATGGCTGGTGCTTTCAATCACGTCGGGATAGAGTGTTCCCTGGGCCAGGAAGCCTATCGGCCCTTTTTCTACGGCTAGCTGCGCGGCCTCTTCTTCAAAGACGCGAATAAACTCCTCGCCGATCACTTTACGCTTCTGCTCAGGGTCCACCACACCGGCCAGGCGCGCCAGGAAACGCTCACGGGCATCGACAACCACCAGCGGGATATGCATGTGCTTGCTAAACGTTTCGACAACCTGTTCGCGCTCACCACTGCGCAGGAGGCCATGATCGACCAGCATGCAAGTAAGTTGATCGCCGATAGCTCTGTGGACGAGCAGGGCCGCGACCGCTGAGTCAACACCACCCGAAAGGCCGCAGAGGACGCGCTCATTCCCTACCTGTGTGCGAATCTGCGCAACAATCTCCTCAATCACAGAGCCGGGTGTCCACGAAGGCTCACATCCACAGATACGAAAGAGGAAATTGCTGATTATTTCTTTGCCCTGCGGTGTGTGCGTGACTTCGGGGTGGAATTGCAGGCCCACATGCCCCTGCGGACTGGCTATCGCCGCAACAGGATTGCTCTCTGTGCAGGCCAGGACGCGGAATCCTTCCGGCAGCCTGTCAACGCTGTCTCCATGACTCATCCATACAAGCAGCCGCAATGTTTGCGACGCCTGCCCTCCAGCAGAGTTGCCGTCCCCGGCGGGCGCGCTCTCTATGCCCTCGAAGATACGGTACGCCAGCCTATCCTGCCGGGCAGCAGGACGCACTTCGATAAGCGCAGGACCATACTCGCGCCTCTCACGGGCCAGGGCGACATGCCCGCCGAGCTGCAAAGCCAGCAATTGCATGCCATAGCAGATCCCCAGAATGGGCAGGCCGCTGTGCAGGATCGCGGGATCACAGGTGGGCGCGTCTTTGTCATAAACGCTGGCTGGTCCGCCTGAAAGAATAAAGCCCTTGATATCAAGATACGGATCTTGCTGCAAGCGAGCCAGCGTTGTACTGGCGGGCAGCAACTCGCTGTATACATGGTGTTCTCGCACGCGGCGCGTGATCAGACGGCTGTATTGCGAGCCGAAATCGAGAACAATAATTGCCTGTCGGCGCTCAGAAACTGGCATATCTCTCTAAACTAGTTATCTGTCTCCAGGTAACTTTCTACTGAATAATGAGAAAAATAGAGGGAAAAGGGGGCAACTCATCCCATAATGGGGAGAAGGAACCCGCCACCCGCCAGATGGCGGGTACCCTCCAGTATATCACATGGCAGAGCAAACAGAGTGGATCTCAATAACTAGCGGGAGTGACGGGGCGCTTCCAGGCAGATCACTCCCTGCTCGCCCACCAGGGCGCTGTGCCTGACGCCCGCCGGCAGAATCATACAATCCCCCGGCACAAGATCTATCGCTCTGGCTTCGCCCCTTTCATCCTGTTGATCGGGGAGAACGAAGCGAACCGAACCCTGCACACAATACAGTACCTTCTCATAGCTGTGACTATGAACAGCATATTGCATACCCGGAGCATTCGACCAGGCATAGGGAGAAAGTCCTTCCTCCCTCATGCGCTTGCGCAACTGCTGCTCCTGTGGTGGCGACTCTTCTTGCCAGCGTATAATAACCGGAATTTTGCTCATTATAGAACCCCCTGATAAAAATATTGCGGGAGGCGCCCCTCCTTCTGGACTTCCCCGGTGATGTGTCCGCCGGTAAAAATTACTATGCAGTATACCGCCTGTGTGTAAAAAATAGATGAAATATCAATCAACGTTTCGTTAAGGTCAGCTAAAGTAGCTATTGAAGTTAGCAGAGCCAGAGAGTACAATAAAGTCTATACCCCCGTGATGCCGCGTGTCCAGGAAAGGAGACAACAGCCGTGAGCGCGACGCAAATGGCTGCGTTGCTTTACCGCTTGCAGCAGCATGATCTTGAACTAGATCGCATCAACGCCGAAAGACAGACCGTAGAGCATGCATTACAGGATAATCCCAGGCTCCGCCGGCTGCGTTCCGAGTACGAAGCGGCACAGGAACAGGCGCGAGCAGGCTTACAGGCACAGAAAGAAGCTGAGTGGACGCTCGATGATATTTCCCATCGCCTCCAAACTCAAGAGCAGCGCCTCTACAATAGCACAACCCTCGGCTCCAAAGATCTCCAGGCGCTTCAGCAGGAAGTGCAACGCCTGCGCGCACAACAGAGCCGCCAGGAAGAGATTGTGCTGGAAATGATAGATACTGCCGAAGCCTTACAGGAGCAGGCGCAAAGCAAACTGCAAGCACTGCGAGAGGCAGAAGCAAGCTGGCAGCAGGAGACAGCAGCTCTGCGAGCGCGTCTCGACCAGGTAGAGGCGCGCAAACAGGAATGCCAGGAGAAGCGGTCTCAACTGCTCGCCAGCATCCCGCCAGAGGTGCAGACGCGCTATACAGCCATGCGCCGTAGCAAACAGGGCAGAGCAGTGTCAAAGGTTGAGCAGAACTCG
>JADBKA010000235.1 GCA_014896635.1 Ktedonobacteraceae bacterium | reverse complement strand
CAGCGAGGGAAAAAGTTTTATGAGGCTGCTGGCTACAAACAGGATTATGTGATGACGGACTACTATGAGGAAGGAATGGACGGGGTAACTTATGTGAATTTTTTCAAACAGAGAAGGGCTGGTGGGAACCTTGCTCCGTAAGCCGGGCAGAGAAATATGGTATGCTCTAGTAATAGTTATCGTTTTCTCACTGCTAGTGAACGGATATGGCCGTCTGTCTGCTATGGCTGTCAGCCGGGCTGCCGGGCAGACAGGTAGGCGGCCATAGCCCGCCTTGAAAGGATTATTTCATGAGAGTGCTTGTCTGGCATGGACCGCGTATTCTTAAAATTGAAGAGGCTGCTGAGCCGGCGCCGGGGCCGGACGAAGTATTGATCAAAGTGCAGGCCGTTGGTATTTGTGGATCAGAAATTGAGGGTTATCTTAGTTTCAATAGCCTGCGTGTGCCGCCGTTGATCATGGGCCATGAATTTTGTGGCGAGGTCGTCGCTAGCGGTGCCGGTGTGGCGCCGGACGCTGGACGACGTGGGCAATATGTTGCTGTCAATCCGCTGGTGAGTTGTGGCGAGTGCCACTTCTGTCGTGCCGGTTTAGCGCATCTCTGCCCGTCGCGTAAACTCATCGGTGCGCATCGCCCCGGCGGCTTCGCCGACTACGTAGTTGTGCCTGCCAGGGCGCTTGTGCCATTGTCCGAGAATCTGGAGCCACAGAAGGGAGCGCTGGTTGAGCCGTTTGCTGTGGCCCTGCACGGTGTGGGCATCGCGGGTGTCACGCCTGCTGATGGTGTTGTCGTGTGGGGAGCTGGCTCCATCGGCCTGCTGACCATCTGTGCTGCCAGGCAGGCTCAGCCGGCGCGCATCATCGCCGTCGATACCAACGCGGCCCGCCTGGAACAGGCAAAGGCCATGGGCGCCGATATCGTACTGGATGCGCGTGCGGACGATGTCGTCGCCAGCATTCGCCGGCACCTTGCTGACCGGGTGCGCACAGTGGTACTCGATGCGGTGGGACGCGCAGTAACGCGCCAGGCGGCGGTGGCGGCGGCTGGACCGGGCGGGCGTGTGGTGCTGCTGGGACTGCATGACCGCGACACAACGTTTGATGTCAGCGATATCATTCGCTCGGAAGTCGCGCTCCTCGGTTCCTATGGCTATTCTATGCAGGATGTCCAGCGAGCGGCAGAACTGCTGGCGGCGGGTGCAGTGCCGTCTGGCCCCTGGCTGGAAGTCCGTAACCTGGAACAGGGGCCGGAATCGTTTGAAGAGCTGGTGGACCGGCCCGGTGTAGCAACCAAGATCGTACTGGTGCCGTAAAGCAGACTTGCATGGCGCGGAACAACCCGTAGAGGATAGGAGGAACTTTCCTCTTGCTAGAGAGGGAACAATGAGGATTGTTTCAGACATTGTAGAGTTCGCCATTCGATGGTAGAATCGGGCGCAAATACCCTCATCGAGCAAAGGAGCGGCACCCTATGAGAACCCCGGAAGAATCCTCAAGACCTCTTGTCATCCTCAATCCTGCGGCCAATCGCGGGCATATGGGCAGGCATCGTGCGCTGGTGTGTGAGCGAGTCGAGCGAGAGCAGGCAGAGTATATCGAAACAACCAGGCCGGGCGAAGCGCGAGAGCGAGCAGAGCTGGCCGCCAGGGAAGGACGGCCCGTGATCGTCGTCGGCGGAGACGGCTCAGTTCACGAAGTCGTGAACGGGCTGCTGGCCGCCGGCAGGCGCGTTCCGCTCGGCATCATTGCCGCCGGCACCGGCAACGACTTCGCACAGTATGCTTTGAAATTGCCGATGGAACCCGAACCCGCCATCGAGCGCGCCTTTGACGGCAGACTGGTCGATATAGATGCCGGCGTGGTCAACGGGTGCTACTTCGTCAACTCGTTCGGCGTCGGACTCGATGCCGATATCGCACTGGCTACCGAACGCATGAAAAAGTGGCCGTTGATGAATGGTTCACGCCTCTACTATACCGCCGCCCTGCGCCAGCTCATCTTCGGCTATCATCGCTGTCCCTGGCTTACCGTGAGCATGGATGAAGAGATAGAGAGCGGCGGCTTTGAGAAGCGGTACGTATTGATCGCCGTCACCATCGGTCCGAGCTATGGCGCCGGTTTCCGCATCAATCCTTTTGCCGATCCTGCCGATGGACTGTTCGATATCTGCGCCATCCACTACACGCCCTGGCGGCGCGCACTGACCCTCCTGCCAACAGTACAGCGCGGCGAGCATGCCGACCTGCCGGAAGTGACGTTCTATCATGCGCGGCGTATCCGCATCGAGGGCCGTCGCATGGTAAATGCGCTGCTGGACGGCGAAACAACCTGCGCTCAGAGCTATCATGCGGAGATCTTGCCGGGCGCGCTATGGATTCGCGTATGACACGGACATCACGTGTATATGATATAAAAGCTAGAGATATGATCAGTAGCATCATCTACTTTACATTGCGTTTTCTGCTGCGACTGCTGCTGCCGTTCGTCTGCCGCTGCACGGTGGAAGGACGCGAACAGGTGCCGGCGAGCGGGCCGTTGCTCATTGTTTCCAATCACCTGAGCTGGTTTGATCCGTTGCTGCTCGGCATTATGCTACCACGCCGTGCCTGGTTCTTTGCGAAGAAAGAGATTCTCCACTGGCTGGTGGTGGGCTGGCTATTACGCCTGACGGGACAGATAGCAGTTAGACGAGGCGAGAGTGATCGCGCGGCGCTGGAGCAGGCTCTCGCTTATCTGAAAGTGGGACGGGCGTTAGTAGTTTTCCCAGAAGGAACGGTTGAGCGGCAGGAGCAGATGCTGGCCGGGCGCACCGGTGCAGCCATGCTGGCTTTGCGGAGCGGCGCGACTGTGCTGCCCATCGCGCACAATGGGACACGGCGAGTGCTGCGTCCAGGTGGGGGGCTACATCCGTATGTACATATTGCGATTGGCAAGCCGTATATCCCTACTGTTCCGCCCAACCTCTCACGCAAGGAGAGCTTGCAGCTTATCACCACAGAGATGATGCAGCGCATTGCGGATCTGCTGCCGGCGCAGCAGCGGGGAGCATATGGTACATCCTCATGAGAGGCGAGCCGACGGGCAGAGCTGAGCCAGCGTACACTGTGTGCAGAGCGGTTTGCGCGCGTCACAGATTGCACGGCCATGAAAGATCAAGAGATGCGAGAGGTCAAGCCAGTCCTGCTGAGGGATTATCCGCATCAGATCCTGTTCGACTTTGACCGGATCTTTGTTGCTCGTCCAGCCCAGGCGCCGCGCGAGCCGCCCGATGTGCGTATCGACGACAAAACCGACCACGATACCAAAGCCATTACCGAGCACCACATTGGCCGTCTTGCGCGCTACTCCCGCCAGGCTGAGCAGATCCGGCATTGTGCGCGGCACCTCACCACCATACTCGTCCAAAATACGCTGACAGGCGGCGCGAATGTTCCTCGCCTTGTTACGGTAGAAGCCGGTAGATCTGATATCCTGCTCCAGTTCTTCCTGGCTGGCGTGAGCATAATCGGCGGCGCTGCGGTACTTCTTGAAGAGCGTCGCGGTCACCTGGTTCACCCGCTCATCGGTGCATTGCGCAGAGAGCTGGGTAGCGATGAGCAGTTCGAGCGGATTGGAGAAGTGCAGCGAGCAGGCTGCATGTGGATAAAGACGGCGCAGTTCGGCGATGATCGCTCTGACGTGTTCCGGCGAAGATGGCTCCGGTCCCCTGTAAGAGGTAAGTTGCATCACTTCCGTTTTGCGCTTCATTTAACGTCCTGGATAGCGTACTGTTCGCTGTGAGTCTGCCCGCGCCGTGAAAGTAATTTGCGTATCAGCTCATCTTTTTTGATGCGTGAGGGGATGGGCAGTTCCAGGTCACGCGCGATCTGTTTCAACTCGTCCACCTTTTTCCCTTTGAGTTCTTCGGGTGTCAGCGTGATAAAGCGGGGAGCGCGCTCCGCCTGCGCTGGTTCCTCTGCCGCCGCAGCCTCGCTCGCCACCTGCATAAGCTGGCGGCACTCGATATTGGGTAGGCGCCGCAGCAGTAGCACCACATTACTGAGGAGTTCGGCGATGTCATGTGTCTTCATGCGTTCCAGTTGTTCGATAGTAAAGCGTGTATTCATAGACTTTGCTACTCCTTATCGTGGAATACGAGTTATTTGTGCGCGCACAGGTGATAGATACGGCTGATAAACTCGCCTGCCAGATTCTTGAACTGTTCCTGAAGCGTGGCCTGCTGGTCTCTGGGATTGGGGAGAGCGCTGATAGGCAGGCGATCATCGGCAGCAGAAGCCACCCTGATACTATCGCTGATGGTGTGTTTGAATACCTTACCGGGGTAGTCCAGGCGCACCTGTTCGCAGTAGTAGTTGTGGAGCACTACCTGTGTTTTGATGCGTGTCAGGATGATGCCGCCCAGGATCGGCCCGCTGAAGTGCTGTTGTTCGCGTACAGGTGTAAAGAGTTTGTTGACCGAGCGTTGTAGCAGGCCGATGCCGTAGGTTGAGAGAAAATCAGGGACGGTGGGAACAACATAGGCATCGCTGGCCCAGAGGCTGTTGCGTGTCACGGGATTAAAATTGGGCGGACAATCACAAATCACATAGTCGTAATCCTGGCGGATCTCGTCGAGGTAGCGCTGGAGAATGTTGTGGCTGACGAAATCGGTCAGGCTCAGGTCTACATCGACCAGCTCAGGATTGGATGGCAGCAGGTCGAAACCCGGTACTGCTGCTGGCCCTTCGATTACATCGTGGACGATAGCATTGCGAACAGGAAACCCCCCATCGCGCTGCTGAAAAAGATCGTAGGTAGTGCCTTTCACATCTTTCCACTGCTTCCAGCGTTCCTGCTCCATCACGTAGAACGTCGCGCTGGCCTGCGGGTCCAGGTCGATCAGCAGAGAGCGGCGCCCATAGTGCCTGGCGAGCGAGGTAGAAAGTTCGATAGCAGTTGTCGTCTTGCCAACGCCACCCTTAAAATTAATGATTGTGATGATGTATGCCATGTGCTTTTTTTTATAAAAATAAACCATAAACTATCCCGAAATTCGGGCGATTCCCATTCTCTTTTGCTCTTTGTTAAAAGGGAGAAAGAGCCGGGGGATATCCGCGCACGTTCCCGCCGCTCAGACAATCGAAGCATCGGGATATTTCACAATAAATGTGAGTTCTGCCAGAGAATAAATTGCCTGAGATTAGAGCGATTATGACAGAGAGCGCAAAAGATGTCAAGGGAGAGAACTACAAAGGAGCGCGTAATTTCTCCTGAACAGCAGGAGTGCCGGCAGAGCTTTTTATTCTGTGTTGTTATGCGCGTTCGGAGACCGGATGAGCTATCTCACTCCTTCCGCTTCTCACGTTCTCCACATTTTCGCTATCTTCCTGTGCGGCCAGAAGCCTTTCCTGCTTTTCCTGCTCTTTCCGTTCCTGTTCGAGCAGCCAGCGTCCGAGCAGGATCATGGCAACGACGATCAGGAAGAGGCTGCCGACGACCCACATGAACTGCCCTCCCAGTTGCTGGTCCATCTCGGCGGAGATCCCCCACAGGCGAGGAGCTGCCAGGTAGCGCGTGTAGAGCGGTGGCATGAAGGTCAGACCGGCTCCGAGCAGTACCATCGACATATCGTTGAAAAAGATGTAGAACAGCTTCGTAATGGTGGGAAGCGGTGTCCAGCCTTCCTTCAAAGGACTGAGTAGTGGCCACCAGAACAGAAGACCGGTGACGATGTAGCAGAGGTGGCTGAAAAGGTGTAGCCCCCGATTCGCAATGGCGGCATCATAGAGCGGTGGCGCGTGCCAGAGCCAGAGGACACCGTTAAAGAGCAGCGAGGTCAATACCGGCCAGGTCAGGATCTTGCCCGCTCTGAATATAAAACGATTGCGCAGGAGCGGCTGGAACAGCCATGCGGGCAGACCGAGCAGTATCAACGGAGGCGCGGCCAGTGAAAACAGCATATGCTGAATCATGTGGACGCTGAAGAGATAGGACTCGCCGAGCTTGTCAATGGGCGAGAAAATTGCAAGAAAGATAAGATCAACTCCTAGCAAAAAAGAGAAAGCGCGCCAGAAAGGTACCTGTGGTCCTAGTGCGTACTTCACGCGCAGCGGTCCAATAGCGTAGAGATAGAGACCGATCAGCACGATAGTGCCAAGTATCAATGATGGCTCCCAGTTCCACTGGGTCATCCAGGAAGTATTGTTCATTGTCCAACCCTTCAAGGCATTGCCGTTCGTTTCTGTACATCGACGCAGACTTGCAAAGTTATGCAAAGTCAGCGATACGCTGAAGTAGGAAAATATCACATAGTAATTCTAGCGTTACCCGCCAGAGAAAGCAAGAGAAAGGGACAGCAGGAAACGTTTCCTGCTATCCCTCTTCATGGGAAAAATATGGGGGAAGAGTCAGAGACACCTGAACCCCATCGGTTCGCCAGAGGAGAACTCTAGCCCCCTTTCCCGATTGAGTGATCCTGTGCTTAGCGCGTGCCGGTTGCCTCTCTTACCTGGACCGGGATCTGCTTTGGCTTCATCGCCGCCGACTTGGGAATGGACAATCGCAGGATGCCATGCTCGTAGGTGGCCTGCACCCTGTCAGGCTCGATGCTTGTGGGCAGCGTCACCGTTCGGCTCATCTCCCCTGCATATCGCTCGTGGCGGATGTAGTTGCCTCGCTCAACCTTCGTCTCTTCCTTCTTCATCGCGCGGATGCTCAACGTGTCACCCTCTGCTGTGACCTGGATATCTTCAGGTTTGAGGCCCGGCAGGGATGCCTCGACGATGTACTGCTGCTTGTCTGTTGATTCATAGACATCCACAGGGAAAGTACGGCCCCAGAAGAACTCGGCTGGCGGCCCGATAAAGCTCTCCTCAAATAGACGATTCATCGCCTCGCGCAGAGGCATGAACATCTCGAAAGGATCTCGACGCATGATCGACATAAGCTTTCCTCCTTTGCTTCGGGAGTGTAACTCCCTCGGCCTGCTTGCCTGTTACGGTATACCAACCTTACCTGCACACATGATGGCAAGTCAAGAAGAAGTTCCCTGACCCGCCTCCTAACACTCTCTTTTGATCGTCACGAGAACCTTCACAATAAAGGGATGCCCCGGATGCAACCCACTCCCTATCATATCATGGCGCTATTATGCATGCAAACTGTTCTAGCTCAGCAAATACTGCTTTTCTCGCTTCTCAGGCCGCACCTCTGGTGCCTGCGAGCAGATTTTTTTGTCTGCCATCATCATTTGTGATGTATGGGTGCGCCTTTGTGATCAAACTGTGAAGTGGAGCGTGTATTGTAATCAGTATAGGATAAGGATACGAAAAGCAAGGGTCCAGGGCGAAGGCAAGCCCCATAGGTGCGAACTGAAGGAAG
>JADBKA010000234.1 GCA_014896635.1 Ktedonobacteraceae bacterium | reverse complement strand
GTGATGAAATCCACCACTGTCTCGAACACTTCAGGTGGCAGAGTGG
This sequence comes from Ktedonobacteraceae bacterium, assembly GCA_014896635.1. The sequence continues at coordinate 7,387 of JADBKA010000234.1, read as the reverse complement.
GAACCGCCTCTTGCCCTTCCTGTCCTTGTTGATCCTGCTGGTCCTGCGACCAGATCAGCCAGCGCAGCGCCACAAAATGACCAATGCCCATCAGGGCATACGCTATTGCCTCAGGCGAGGGCATCTCTCTGATCATGCCGGCCTCCATCGCAGCCCGTAAATCGCGTGCATAGCCCCGGCTGATGGCGAGATAATAGGCTCGTGCAGCTTCCGGCACCACACGCTCCGCTTCCTGCACGATATTATAAATGCGCCGGTGTTTTGCGGCGAAATCGAAGAATGCGGCAAAGCCGCGCCGTTCAGCTTCCAGACGGTCTGACGCGCCGGCCATCGCATTGCGCGTCGCAGCACGCAGGTGTCTTCCCAGCTCTTCTATCAGTTCAACAAAGATTTCTCGCTTGCTCGGAAAGTAGATGTAGAACGTTCCCTGCGCCACGCCTGCCCTTCTCGTAATCTCTGAAACACTCGCTTCGTAGTAACCTGATTCGCCGAAAACTTCCTCTGCTGCATCAAGAATACGCTGTCTGGTAGCTTCTCCTCTGGCAGTCACTGGCGCGGAAGCGCTATTATTTCTGGAAGCGGTCTGCTTTTCAGTTTCATCGCCGGTGCGCTTCTGGATTTCGTCATTCGACAATGAAGATAGATGATCGTGCATGCGCTTTTCGCTCCCCCCGATGTCATACTTCCTGCTCATAACAATAATCGCACAAACCTTCCACGCTGTCTATTCCGCTCTCTTGACTTTCAGCAGATGAGCAGGTACAGTATATGATAGATGACTCACCTGTCATATTATATCACAAGGGGGTGTACGGTTGGTGCCACAAGAAAGCCAGAGGCAGAGTTCAGGCAGAGAGATAGCAGAGACGCCTGCTCGGCAGGAGCATCAAGAGCAGGTTGCCCGGCAAGAGGGTTCGCGGCCAGCTATCGGGCTTGTCTCCTGGGGTACTTACCTGCCCGCTCAAGTACAGGATGCGGCCTATATCGCTGCCCAGTCCGGCATTGAGGAAGAAATCGTCCGTCATAAGCTGGGGATCTGGGAGAAGCGGCGGGCAGGACCTGATGATCTTACCTCAACAATGGCACTACGCGCAGCGACACTGGCGCTGGAGCGTGCGCACATTGACGCTGATAGTCTCGATCTGATCCTGTATTCGGGCAGCATGCACAAAGATTTTTACGTCTGGTCTGCCGCCAATCGTATTCAGTATTTGCTTGGAGCAAAGAGCGCCTATGCCTTCGAGCTGGTGGCGCTCTGCACAACGAATGTGCTGGCGCTAAAGGTCGCGCGCGATCTTATGACTGCCGATTCACGTCTGCGTACGGTGTTGATCTGCGGCGGCCACCGCACCGCCGACCTGATCAATTTCCGTGATCACTCGACACGTTTCCTCTTCAACCTGTCAGACGGCGGCAGCGCGATGGTGTTGCAACGCGATTACCCGGCCAACCGTTTGCTGGAGTCCTCGTTCATCACCGATGGCTCACTTGCCAATGAAGTGGTCATTCCCGCCGGGGGAACGTTTCTGCCAGCTTCTCACGAGACGCTGGACCGCCAGCAGCACACGTTCCATGTAGACAACCCGCAGAAGCTTAAAGACGGCCTCGATGGTATCTCCGAACAGCGATTCGTACGGGTTGTACGCGAAGCTGTGGAGTGCAGTGGATACACAACGGAAGAGATCGCTTTTCTGGCAATTAACCACATGAAACCGTCCATGCATTGGCGTATACTCTCTATGCTAGGTCTGACAGAGGAGCAATCACTCTATTTATCGCATTACGGCCATATCGGGGCGCCTGACCAGGTGCTGGCCCTGGAACTGGCGCACCAGCAGGGACGCCTGCACTCCGGCGATCTGGTGATCCTGGCAAGTGCGGGCCTGGGCTTCACCTGGGGGGCGACAGCGCTCCTGTGGGGAACGTGACGTCGGTACAATACGCTCTCTGTTAACCGTTAGCAACCCTATCACCGGTCAACACCCGTTTCCATGAGCATCGCTCGTCTCTCTATTGGAGATATGGTCTGACACACAGCAGTGTCATCAGCGGCGCAATGTAGAAAGGCGGTACACATGACGTTCATCGGTGTTGGAGAATGGCTCTCCCGCCGGGAGCAGTTGACCCCCGGCAAGATCGCTCTGATTGATATTGAATCTCAACAACGCTTTACTTACCAGGAATTGAACACCCGTGCACAGGCCCTGGCGGTTCTACTCCAGCAGCATTACAGCGTACGGCAGGGGGAGCGTGTGGCAATACTGGCTCTCAACGCGCCAGAATACCTGGATGCGTTCTTCGCCTGTGCGTTGCTTGGGGCCATCCTGGTGCCGCTCAACTTCCGTTTAACCGTGCGGGAACTGAGCGGTATTCTTATTGATTGCGAGCCTCGCCTGTTGTTGCATGATACGAAATACGGGGAACTGGCGCAAAGAGTCGCACAGGCGCTCTCCACAGAGCATGCTCGCTCGCTGCCACTCCTCTCAACGACGGCTTTCCCCGGCGCGGATACTGCGCTGGCCGCGCGGGTCGTTCCTTTTCACACAGCCGATGGTGAGGAGCCACTGCTCATCCTGTATACTTCTGGCACAACTGGCGTCCCCAAAGGTGCGATGCTCTCTCACCGCATGCTGACCTGGAACGCCGTCAATACGCAGATTAGCTGGGGCTTGCGTGATACCGACAGCACACCGACGTTTGCTCCATTTTTCCATTCCGGCGGCCTGAACGTGCTGACTACGCCCCTCTATCACTGCGGCGGCACCGTCGTCCTCTTGCGCTCATCAGAGCCGGCACTGATCTTACGCACCATCGAGCAGGAACGCTGCACCATTATTTTCGCCGTGCCGACCGTTTTTCAAATGCTGATGGAGCATCCCGACTTCGAGCAGCGCGATCTCTCCTCGCTGCGTTTCTGCGTCACCGGCGGCTCTTCCTGCCCACTGCCCGTCATCGAGCGGTATGCCGCGCGCGGCCTGGTTTTTCGCCAGGGCTATGGACTGACCGAGGTCGGCGTGAACTGCTTCAGTCTGGCACCCGAGGACGCACTGCGCAAAGCTGGCTCTGTCGGCAAACCTGTCTTTCACTCGCGGGCGCGTATCGTCGATGACGTAGGCCGCGACGTTGCCACCAACGAAGTCGGCGAACTGCTGCTGGCCGGGCCGCATGTCTGTTCAGGCTACTGGAAGCGACCAGAGGCGACAGCGGAAGCGCGCACAGGTGAGTGGTGGCATACAGGGGATCTGGTGCGCCGCGATGAGGATGGCTACTATTATATCGTCGGTCGCAAGAAAGACATGCTGATCTCCGGCGGCGAGAATATCTACCCCGCCGAGATCGAGGGCATTTTGCAGACACATCCCGCTATCGCCGAGGCGGCGGTGATCGCTCAGCCCGACCCGAAGTGGGGCGAGGTCGGCCTGGCGGTGGTTGTTCTGCGGCATGGAAAGCAGCTCAGTGCGGAAGAGGTCATCGCCTTCTGCGCGGATAAGCTGGCCCGTTACAAAATTCCGCGCCGCGTTGTCTTTGCCGATAGCCTGCCGCGCAACGCAATGGGCAAGGTCATAAAAACGGAATTGCGCACAAAATATGTACGATAACATATTGATCTCGCTCTATTGCTCTCCCAATTCGCAAGCGAGAAGGGCAGGAGAATTAAATACAGTTCCACATCACTTTCACGACAATTGCTTATTTTAAAAAGGAGATGAACACAATAATGGAGACAACGCTCATTCTTCCAGGCATTACGCAGCAGCGCATCGCCACCGAACGCCTGACCGTCGCTTATCTGACTGCTGGCAGCGGAACTACGCCTGTGGTACTGCTGCATGGCAACTGCTCCTCGTCGCTTTTCTTCCAGGATTTTATGCTGGCTCTGGCTGCACACGGGCGCTACATCATCTACGCTCCCGATATGCGTGGCTATGGCGATAGCGAGGCACTGCCCGTCGATGCGGAACGCGGCATGCGAGACTTTTCCGACGATCTCGCGGCATTCGTACAGGCGCTCAAGCTGCCTGCTTTCCACCTGTACGCCTGGTCGCTCGGCGGCAATGTCGCACTGCAATACGCGATAGACTACCCCGGCGCGCTGCGCTCGCTCACGCTCCAGGCGCCCGGCTCACCTTTCGGCTTTGGTGGAACGAAAGATGCCGAAGGAACGCCCACCTGGCCCGATTACGCCGGCAGCGGCGGTGGAACTGCCAGCAGCGATTTCGCGCAGAGCCTGGCAAAAGGAGATCGCGGAGATGGGCCAGCTTCGGCGCGCACTATCATGAATACCTTCTACTTTAAGCCGCCTTTCCGTGCGCCGGCAGATCGTGAAGAGATCTACGTCAGCTCGATTCTCTCAACCAGGGTAGGACCGGCCAACTATCCCGGTGATCTTACCGCTTCGTCGAACTGGCCGAACGTTGCGCCCGGCAAGCAGGGCGTCAACAACGCGCTCTCGCCACGCTATCTGAATCAGAGCGACTTCGCGTCCTGCACGCACAAGCCGCCGGTCCTCTGGATACACGGAGCCGACGATCAGATTGTCTCCGATACCTCGATGTTTGACTTCGGCTACCTGGGACAGATAGGCGCCGTTCCTGGCTGGCCGGGTGCGGAAATCTACCCGCCACAGCCGATGAAAACTCAGATCCGCACCCTGCTCAACAAATACCGGGCCAACGGCGGAGAGTACCGCGAAGTCGTTCTGCCTGACTGCGGGCATTCTCCCCACATCGAAAAGCAGGAGAGCGTCGTGGAGCTGTTCACGGAATTCATAGACGCGCATCAGGAACCTTAACAACTAGAATCGGCAACAACCCACGATCTTATTCGTCAAGAGACGGGAAAACAAAAACCCAAAAACAATGTAGCTACGATATAATTGCCGTAGTTACATTGTTTTTTTGTTACTGTATTGTTCCGGGTTGTTTCATTGGTTCGCGCTCACCGCCAGTATCACTGCGGCTCCGCTCCAACGCTTCCAGCGCCATGCAGATCGTCTCATCATGATGGCGCAACGGCGAGACCAGCGAGATCAGATCCGAGGCGTGCTCTTCAAAGATCTCCTGATCGCTCTTCGGCGGCGTCTGCTGGCGTATGCCGTGCAGCTTGCCGACCAGCCAGGCATGGGAGAGTTTCACCAGGGACGACTTGACGATGACGTGCTGCGTATCAACGGGAAAATAGGTGTGGTGGCGCGTATAGAACTGCTCCAGAGCGACCAGGAGCAGCATGATATCCTTCGCCTTGATCATGCAACACACTTCCTCTTCTATCCAAGTATCTTGATATAGGTCTCGACCATCACCTTCGCCGCCTCTTGCTCGTCGATCTCTTGCGCCAGCCGCTGCTGCGTCTCGCCGAGGCTGAGATAGCGATGCTGGATAATCTCATGCGAGGCGGTCCTGGCGAATCCGCTCATCGCCAGCTTCATCGCCTCACACTGCCGTTCAATCAACTCGCGCAACTTCGCCACTTCGCTCATGTCTGACTCCTTTCAGGTCGATTATGACTACCTGCTTAGAGATTATCAGATGTCATTTGGAATGTCAATACACTGCACCCAGTTAAATGCATTCATCGAATAGGGATCACTATACTGGTTGCAGTACAAAGGAGCTACTAAAAAGGACACATCACTGCTACAATCATGATAAAAAGGCATAGGCTCAATGGCGAAGATCAGACTGAGGGTAAAAGAAGTAGCGGAAGCCAGAGGGATGAGCATGACCATGCTCTCTCACAAATCGTATGTTTCGCTCAATACGATCAGAGCAATTTTTCGTCATCCCTACCATATCGTGAAAACGGAGACGCTCGAACGGCTGGCAGCGGCTCTGGAAGTCCCCATTCTGGATTTAGTTGAAGAAGTGCCGGATCAAGAAGTATCGGATGAAGAGGAATCTGAAGAATGAGAGAGTACCATCGTGGCTGAATCAATTGAGTGGGATCGAGTTGCGCCACTCTATGATACCACACGATCACACAAAAAATGCAGGGAGCCTGGTGGTTCCCTGCACTTCGGGATGATTCATAGTTTAGCGGGATGTTAGTGGGCCGTCCAGCCGCAGTCGATGGTCTGCGCACTGCCGGTAATGCCGCTGGCGGCATTCGTACAGAGATACGTGGCAAACTGAGCCACCTCTTCCGGCTCCAGCAGGCGGTGAATGGGCGCTTCCGCTACCATGATCTTCTCCACTACCTCTGATTCTGGAATCCCGTGTACACGCGCCTGGTCGGCGATCTGCTTCTCCACCAGCGGTGTGCGCACATAGGATGGGCAGATCGCATTACACGTAACGCCGTGCTGTGCGCCTTCGAGCGCCGTGACGCGCGTCAGCCCTAGCAGCCCATGCTTGGCTGCCACATAAGCGGATTTGAACTCTGAGGCTCGCAGCGAATGCACCGAGCCGATATTAATGATGCGTCCCCACTTGCGCGCATACATCGCTGGCAGGACGGCCTGTGTGAGCAGGAATGGCGCCGTCAGCATGATGTCAATGATCTGGCGCCACTTTGATTCAGGGAACTCAACTATCGGTGCGACATATTGAATGCCGGCGTTATTGACAAGGATGTCAATGTTCCCCTGTGCCGCGACTGTATCGGCTATAAGACGCTGGAGATCCTCACTCCGCGCCATGTCGGCTCGCTGGAAGCGCGCCCCGGCCAGATCTGCGGCAGCGGCGCTCCCTCTTTCTACGTCAATATCAGTGAGCGTCACACGGACGCCGTGCCGGGCGAGATCGCGTGCGATTGCCAGGCCAATGCCTGAAGCGGCACCGGTCACGAGCGCGACTTTGCCCTCTAATTCGCTCATATTCTCGCTCCTTTACTACTACAGTGAAATTCTCTGTTCTCTATGACTTGATCTCAACCACCCAGGTACAACTCCTGGATGATGGGATTGTCCACCAGCTCCTCTGTGCATCCATGCAGTGCTATTGTCCCGGCCTGCAAGATATAGGCCAGGCTGGCAACGCTCAACGCTTTACGCACATTCTGCTCAACGAGCACGACTGTCAGCCGCTGCTCGCGGTTCAAACGGGCAATGACGTCGAAAACAGTATCGACGATGATCGGCGCCAGCCCGTGCGACGGCTCATCTAGCAGCAGCAAGCGCGGCTGCGACATCAGGGCGCGCCCGATCGCCAGCATCTGCCCCTCGCCGCCGCTCAAGCTGCCCGCGCGCGCACGCAGCTTTGTCTTCAGACGCGGGAAGTAGGTAAGCATACGCTCCAGTAGCGCCTCATTCTCATGGTGCGAGTGGCGTGTAAATGCGCCCATCAGCAGATTTTCGCGCACAGTTAGCGAGGCAAAAAGCTCGCGGCCCTCCGGCACCAGAGCCATACCATGTCTGACACGCTGCTCCGTCGTCAACTGGTCGATACGC
>JADBKA010000233.1 GCA_014896635.1 Ktedonobacteraceae bacterium | reverse complement strand
GAGCGATAGCTGCGTTAAGGATGACAACCGGTGTTGTGGGCGGTGGCGTGATCGGTGGCACCGCCGTAGCGATGGTTTCTCTGCTGATACCGGGCGTGGGGCCGGCTCTTGCCGGCGGCATGCTGATGGCAGTATCGGGGGGAGCGGTTCTCGGCGCGCTGGCCGGGGGACTGGTGGGAACGTTCACTGCTCTGGGGGTGCCTGAAGATGAGGCTCGCTTCTACCAGGCGGAACTGGAAAAAGGAAAAACTCTCGTGACCGTCAGGGCCGGTGAACGCTCGCCTGAAGCCATTGCGATCTTGCGGCGCGGGGGCGCCTACAGCGCGGACAACCGCCTGAATCTCATCGCTGATATGCTCGAACAGAATCAGCAGGCCGGACCCGAACCTGTTAAAACTTCAACTTCGACGTCAAAAACTTCCGCAGTAGAGAAGGTCAGCGACCTCTTCTCTACTACAAAAAGCAAAATCATTGCTGTGCAACAGAGGCTCGTCGCTTCTGTCAGGCGACTCTCTGCCAGTAATCCCTCTGCCTCTACCGGGGAAACATCCCCATCTACAGCCTTTGCCGATGTCCCTACCAGCGAGATAGCGACTGTGAAGCCTGAACAAACACATGCCACGCTCTCCGAGCCAGAAGCTATTGGCCCGTCCTCGAAACCGGCAGACTACGAAGAGCCACGAGAGGAAGCGGCAGCGGTTGAACAGGCGAACGAGCCAGAAGAACTCTCTGCCAGCAAGAGCGGGAGAGAGCATGCGGATCATTCTCCTCAAGAATCCGTCGCCACCTCTGAGCCTGTGGACAGCGATGGCAATGCCCCGACTGCGCACCTGCCCAGAGCAACGACGGCCAGAGAAGAATAAGCCTGTGGGCCTGCACTAGTTTAGATGTGATCTCTCCTTGCGCAATTGATGCAGGCGCTCCCGCGTGTCCCACAGCGACTCGATCACCTGCTGCCGCTGCGGTGAGGGAGAGACCAGCAAGAAGAGAAATACCTGTACCATCTGCAAGGCACGCTCCAGAGCGTAGAGATCGGCCTGTGCCACCCAGCGCCCGTTGCTCTCTTCATCCGCCGGCGCCTGTGCCAGCCGCTGCTGCAACTCTGCCAGTCGTTCACAGGCAGCCTCGCGCCCGGTGGAAGGGGGCAGCCGCCAGTGCAGCGCCGCGCGAAACAGTTGGAGCATCTGCTCAAGCGCCGTGACATCCTCGGCCAGCATGAGCAGGGCCGGACTGTTTCTCTGCTCTGGCCAATCGTGAAAGCGAAGTGTCATGATGCCTGCTCTCCTACTCTACTCCTGCAACTGTGAACCACATCGCTGTTGTCCAATGGCGCGCCTGAGCGCCGCTGTGATCTCCTCGACCGGCACAGGCTTGACCAGGTACTCCTTCGCCCCCGCCAGTCGCCCGAAGAGACGATCCTTCATGCCGCCATAACGACTGAGCATCAGCATGGCTGTGTGGCGGAACTCCGGTCGCTTTCTCAGGCGCATCGCCAGTTTATAGCCATCGATCTTTGGTAAACGCACATCGAGAATAATCGCATCGGGAGCGCATCCCTGTGGCCCAACCAGCCAGCGCAGCAGCTCCACCCCGTCGGGAAAACTTAGCACCGTAAATCCCTCTCGTCCCAGACCAACTTCGAGAATCTTGCGTATGGTGGGCGAGTCGTCAACCACGATGACGAGCATACGCCGATGACTCCTTTCTTTTCCTTGCATGACAGACGCTCTGGCAGGCCACTGCCCTGCCGATATGAAGAGTATAACATATTTTGCAGAATTTTTAAACTCCAATAAATCATTAATTTTTATAGAAGTCCGCAAACAAATAGACTAAGCCCATGAAGGACAATCTAGATCTTCCAGATCTCCCTGGTTATGTTTCTATAAAAGAAGCAGCAAAGCTGCTTGGCGTCCGCGATAGAACCGTTTATGAGTACGTAGAAGAAGGACGTCTTCCGGGGGTGCGAGCAGCCAATGTAATCATGATTTCGATCAAAGATGTTGCTGAATTCAAGAGAAACGCTGCTGGCCGCCCGCGAAAAACTAATCCGCCCTGGCGTGCTTCCTGGGGAGATAACGTTCAGTATTTAGACATCACTCATGTCCGCGCGAAAACAGGTCAGGAGAAGAATCTGGTGCGTAAGCTGGAAGAGATTAGACGCAGCGGCAGGCATCTCTTCGCCGGCACGGTTGTACGTTCAATAGCTCGCAGTCGCACGGAACCGGGCGAGGTCGTGATCGTACTGACCTGGCGTGGGACGTTGATGCCCGATGAGGCGACACGGCAGCAGCAGTTAGAGGCATTCAGGCGGGAGCTGGCTGACGTGCTAGATTGGAGCACGGCGCGCTCTGAAGAGGCCGAGGTGCTACTGCATACATAACCCCTTTTTCCCTTTCCTGTCTCCAGAGATCGACGCGCTGCACTGAAAAAGCTATCTGCTGAATCTCCGAGAAGCCCGTTGAGCGTCTGTTTCCGATTTTTGCTCCCTTGCGAAGAAAAAAGATGAAGGGTATCAGGACACCTCGACCTCCCGGCTGCCCTGATAGCTAGCAAAAACCTGCGTGTGTAGAGCCGGAATCTTAGCGGCCCGCTATCTGCGCGAGCTGCGTCGCCAGGGCATAGGCGTTGCAACTACCCAGGCCCGTCGCCATGTCATATCCGGCAATAGCCGGGTATTTCCCCTGATTGAGATGTTTGTAGTCATTATCGCCTCTGGTTATATCGTGAAAGCTTGTCGCATACTGCGCATGATCCCTTGCAATGCGGTAGAGCAGCGGTGCGACAAATCCCAGTCTGGCATGACGTTCGTGCTCCAGCATCTGGCCGCTGAGTGCGACAATCGCTGCCCACATCGGCGTCGCTGTCGATGTGCCGCCGACGACCTGCCAGGGCTGGCTGTCGCTGCAACCGGCGTAGGCCGCTGTACAGTAGATGGGATAGCCGCGCGCCGGGTCGGCGTGTAGAGCGACATCCGGCACCTCGCGGCAGTAGCTACCCGCCGGTGCATGGCACGGTTCTCCGCTTGTATAGCGATTGCGGACGCCGGGAACTCCAGGTGCGTTCTGCCAGTCCGGCATCTGCCAGTATTGACTGATGCCGCCCCCCGAAACTGCTTCTGGTGTGCCGGGTGAAGCTGCGAGTGACGAATTGAGCACTGTCTCCTGCCCATAAGAGCCGTTTCTGTTCAATGTGAGAGATGTGCCGCCCACACCTGTCACATAGGGCTGTGCGGCAGGATCGTTGACGTTGAGTGATGGATAGCGTGAGCTGTCGTCCAGTGCAGCACATGCGGCGCTGCCGGTATCGCCGGAAGCTGCGAAGATGTTCTGTCCCTGTGCGACTGCGCTCTGCAACAGCATGTTTTCCTGCCGGATGGTGTTGGCATCCAGTGAGGCTTCGCAGGCGCCCCAGCTAATACTGACTATCGGCACGTTGTCCTGGACGATCTGCGCCCACTCGGCGAGATAGTCCGAGGCATTGTTAGCAGCCTCGTAGATCTTGAGCGTAGCGAGAGCGGGGACTGCGCCAAGCACTATTTCTGCGTCGAGTTCGGCCTCAAGTGAACTTTCGTTGGCAGGGGCTGGCTGCGAACCGGTAGCTATCCTCTGAATGCGCGTATGGCCCTGGCTGAAACACCTGGCGTACGTTGTCAGATCGCTCATCTTGAAGGTGCTGAGTTCAAAAAGCGCAATAGTCTGGTTCTCGCCTTGATAGTGCGCTCTGTAGAGTCCATCCAGATTGTAGGCGGCTGCGATCTGCTTTGGCAGCAAGTAATCCTGAGCCGCCACCGGGCAGCCGTTGCGCGTGGTGATCGTCTGGCGGTTCTGCTGAGGCGTTGACAGGTGCATCGGTGTGTGATACCAGCGCGCGGCGTTGTTGAGTCCGTTGATGCTCAGCACGCTGCCAGCCAGCCAGGCCGGTAAGCGTGGCTCGTTTGTGTTGGCGTAATAGATGTGGCCGTCGGGTGCGGTATAGATGTTGATTGTCACGTGAAAGGTCTGCTCTACCTGTTTGATGGTCCCGCTGAAAGCGATCAGCAGGCGGTGGTTGTAGGTGTGGGTGACAGTAAAGCCGGCTGTTTTTAAAAAGGCAAGGATACGATTGTAAGTCGCTTCATCCGGGCTAAACGTTTGGAGAAAATGTGCTTGAGAGAGAAAGTGCTGGAAGCTACCGGAGCCTGGCTGGATGATCTGTTGTGTATACTGGTCAAAGCTCTGCTCATGACGTGGGTGCAGTCCCAGGGAGAGCGAGATCCGCTGTTCGCTGTTCGCCTGTCCCTGCAAGTGACTTCTAGTGAGCAGTGGGGAGAGCGTGCCACTGAACGTGACAAGCGGCGTGTGCTGCATCGCTTCTGCCAGCGATGCAGAGGAAAAGCAGGTTGAGAGTATCCCACTGAGCAGCATAAAGAATACCAGGGAGCGGAATGCGCGAGCTTTTCTACGCGAGAATTGTTTCTCTACCATCAATTTTCCCTTTCCAACCCGATCTAAACCTTTTTCTTTTAGTTTAACTTGTTGTGACTTTTGTGAAAAGCTGATAGTAGAATGGTACCGGGTGTTATTGAGAAAAGGATCTGGAGAGTAGGACTCCTGGTTCGCAGCAAAGAGATCTGTAAAAGAGTTGCACAAAGAGCGTGGTAGCAGGTAGATGAGGTTTATGTACTGACGTTGAGTCGCGCTCTGGTGATCTGAAAATTTAAGGAGATGTGCTGGCATGTTTCAATCACTGGTTTTTCCTGCTATACTACAGACCGGGCAGGTACAGGTGATTCCTGGAGAAATACACAGCAGCAAGAAAGTGCCAGCCAGCATGTCTGTAGATAAATCAGCGGAGCAACAAGGATCGAGTTTGTCACCGGACGAATCTGAAACTGCTCTGATCACACTCTACGAGCAGTTCCGGCGTCCGATTCACTCCTACACGTACCGTCTCCTGGGCAATCAGGAAGATGCCGATGATGTCACCCAGGAGGTGTTTGTACGCGCCTGTAGCTCCTGGCATGGCCTGTATGAACGCGAACACCTTTCCGCCTGGCTCTATCGCATCGCTACCAATCTCTGTGTCGATCTGCTCAGGCGTAAGAAGCGTATCTCGTGGTGGCCACTTGCGCAGCGTACGCGCAATGAGGATCGCTTCGAGGATGCCGGCAATGACGATTATTCCGCTTTTCTTGCCGATAGTGGCGGTATCCCGGAGGTGGCCGAGCGCGAATTAATTCGTCAGACCCTTGCCAGCATGCCGGAAGAATACGCCGTTGCGCTTGTGCTCAGCGCCGCTCAGGGACTACCTTATCAGGAAATAGCCGATATCGTAGGAGTAACTCCCAATGCGGCTGCCACTCGTATTTCGCGTGCGAAAAAGTTGTTTGCAGAACACTACCAGCGGCTCTGCAAGGATGGTGTAGTGAAACGGGAGAAGAAGCGATGAACAACACTGACCTGCCACTGCCCCCACCCCCAGGCGCGTCTGGTCCAGAGGTCTGCAATCGCATCAGGCTCTATATGGCTGTAGCGCGTGATCTCTCTCCTGAGCGGTTGCGAGCACTCAATGAGCATCTCCGTTTCTGCCGGCAGTGTGCTGAGGAATACCGGCTTATACATCGGACGACCAGCATGGTTGCCGGTCTGGAAGAATCCACACCTTCGGCGCGCGTGGATCGGGAAGTCATGGCAGCGATCACTGCCTATCAGCGCGCCAGGCACAGCGGGACGCTTCAGGTCACGCCGCAACGCTTACGCCCACTGGTGTTGCAACAGCGGCCAGGACGGCGGGGGCGCCGGGGATGGCTTGCCGGCTCTCTTGCAGCGGCAGCAGTGCTGCTCATAGCCATTCTGACTTCTGTCTTCTTCCTGAACACCCCGCAGCAGGCTTTTGCCGTTCCTGCCAATGTCTCCTGGAGTGGCTATGCGCTCTACCATACGCAAAGCATGATGAGCGCGGACGGCCATCCCTATGAAGTCAAAACCTATCACAACCTGGCCTCGGATATCTTGCATGTGGAGACGGTGATGGGAGAAGGGAAAGAGAGCATGGACATTGTCGTGATGAAAGATCCGCAGAAAACACTTGGCATGGATGTAAAAAAGCACGTCGCGCAGTGGGATGTCAAAGGTTGGGTTGATGAGGATGCGGAATCCGTCTTCGATCTCGATCAGTTGCGCAAAGATTTACAGACGGGCCAGGCCGTTTACCTGGGTAAGGATCACTTCAACGGGCAAGAAGTGTATAAGATCCGCTGTCCGAGCGGCCTTGTGCTTCTACTCGATATGCAATATCGACCGGTCAACCTGCTGGATAAAGCAGAAAAACCTCTGTACAATACCTTCCACGTCATGTCTTTATCACAGGTATCTCCTTCGATGTGGAACATGGACTGGCCCGCAGAGTATAAGCCGGGAAAACTACCGGCGGCTCCTCAACCTGCCACAAAACAGTGATCATGGGCATGGGGGCCAGGCGGGAGCGTCACCTGCAAGGCCCCAGGTTATGCGACGAATATATCAGGTATAACATAATTATCTCAACAGGATTAACATAACTATTTATTAGTTGCTGGAGTCTGCCAACCCGACGCGCTGGATGCCCCCCTCCCAGACCCAAAAGCCTCTCTTTGCAAGCCCTGTCAGCAGAGTCTTGCTCTCCTGGATTTCCCCTTTTCTCATCATCCGCGCTGAACGCTGAGACGTTTTGAAAGAAGAAGAAATTTGTCGTCTCTATGACAGGAAGTGTTTATTACAATAACGCTTACGTCTGTTATACTTCAGTTACGATAGAATGATGATCGTAAGTGTGGGGGTCCAGAGGGCCAGCGCCTGCTCTTCCGCACTGCACCGCGGCTTTCGCCGAGACGTTCGTCGCTCGTCAGCCGTGCGGAGCGGCCTGCGCCCCAGGAGGAGTTTGGGGGTCCCCACAAAGTGGGGTGGGTTTTCCCCAATCATCAGTATCCAGATGGATTTGATATGAGAACGAACGCTTTTGATTTGTGATGAATCAGTTTCGGTGAGGAGAAAATCATGGATGCATTAGAGTCCTCGCCCTGTGCGACGTCTCGTCTCGGTGATCAGCACTCCAGCGGTGGCCGGTACTTCGGCAACTACTGCCTGATCAGACCCATCGGGCAGGGGAGTTTTGCCACGATCTACCTGGCAAAGCACAGATACCTCGGTACAACGGCGGCAATTAAAGTGCTGCACAGACATGCGACAGATGTTGCGGTCAGGCGCTTTCTTTATGAAGCGCGTATCACGGCGCGGCTGGTTCACCCGCATATTATACGGGTGCTGGAATACGACGTTGAGCAAGGCACACCTTTTCTCGTCATGGATTATGCGGCCTATGGCTCGATGTATGACTACATGCGGCAATCCTTTCCCGCCGGTACGCCATTGACTCCCAGGCAGGCGCTGCGCTATGTCTGGCCCATTGCTTCAGCGTTATACTACATGCACTGCTGTGGCTTCATTCACCGGGATGTCAAGCCCGCCAATATTCTGTTGGGCAGCGGCGGGCAAGTCTGGCTCAGCGATA
>JADBKA010000232.1 GCA_014896635.1 Ktedonobacteraceae bacterium | reverse complement strand
CACAATGCAACGTTTGAACCCCAGCTTGGCGGCTTCACGGACGCGCAAGGCCAGGCGGCTGACGGCGCGCAGTTCGCCGGAAAGGCCGACCTCGCCGATCAACGCCATGTCGGGCGGAATCAGTTGCTCGCGGTAGCTTGAAGCGATGGCGGCAGCGATCCCCAGATCGACGGCAGGTTCTTCCAGAGTAAAGCCGCCGACGACGTTAGCGTAGACATCGTGGTTGCCGACTGCCAGGCCCACGCGCTTGGTAAGGACCGCCAGCAACATCAGGAGCCGGCTGTGTTCGATGCCATTGGTGGTGTAGCGCGCATTGCCGAAATTGCTGGGTACAACCAGAGCCTGTATTTCGACGAGCAGCGGGCGCGTTCCCTCCATGCTGACCGCCACTGCTGACCCGGTGGCTCCTTTCGCTCTGTCGGAGAGGAAGATGGCCGAAGGATTTGGCACTTCGGTCAGCCCTTCGCCGAGCATCTCGAAAACGCCGACCTCATGAGTAGGGCCGAAGCGATTCTTGACTCCCCGTAGAAGCCGGTATGAGTGGTAACGTTCTCCTTCGAGATAGAGTACAGCGTCAGCAATATGCTCTAACGCTTTGGGACCTGCAACGGTTCCCTCTTTTGTAACGTGTCCGATAATGAAAATCGGTACATGGGTGCTTTTGGCCAGTTGCATCAACTGGAGCGTACACTCGCGTACCTGGCTGATGCTGCCTGGCGCGGCTGTCAGGTGGCTGGCGAACACGGTCTGGATCGAATCGACGATCATCAAGGCGGGTTTCAAACGATGAACCGCCTCGATCATCACATCCAGTTCTATCGCTGACAGCAGGAAGAGCTGTTCGCCGCTGATCGCCAGCCGTTCGGCGCGCATCTTGACCTGTTCAACTGACTCCTCGCCTGAGACATACAGGACGGGGCCGATATCACGGGCGATAGCGCCAGAGACCTGTAAGAGGAGCGTTGATTTGCCAATCCCAGGCTCGCCGCCGATCAAGATGAGAGAGCCTGGTACCAGCCCGCCGCCCAGCACGCGGTCCATTTCAGGATAACCGACGGGCAGACGTGGCTGCGTCAGCGGTTTAATGGTAGGCAGGGCTGTAGGAATCTGTGTACCATAAACGGGCGGAGCATCACCCACGAGAGCCTGGCGGCGCTGCCGGTGAGGCGTCTGGGGAAGATCCGGTACCTCCTCCAGGGTATTCCATGCTCCGCAGTCGGGGCATTTCCCCATCCACTTACTCTGTTCTCCCCCGCACTGCTGGCAGATGTATTTTGTACGTGTTTTTACCATGAGAGGTCAGCTATCCCTCAAATCGGAAGAGAGAATGTTGTATGGAAGCTGGTCATCTGGTCTGGCTTCAGTGAGGCTCGCTCTGGCGCCTGACAAACAGAGAGGGCGTGAACGTTCACGCCCTCTCTGGTAGAACTATACCTCAGTGCTGCTGCCTTCGCCGCCGGCAGAGAGAGCCGCTTCGGGAGTTGCGGGAGGTGGCAGTTGTTCGATGCGGTTGCGAACTTCCAGTTCGAGTTCGTTCTCTCGCACGACTGCCTCCACCAGATCGCCTGGGCGGAACTTTCCTTGCAGGAGGCCCTCAGCCAGCGGATCTTCAACCAGGCGCTGAATGGTGCGGCGCAGCGGGCGCGCGCCATACTGCGGATCGAAGCCCTTGTCGATCAAGAAATCTTTCGCGGGCTGTGGCACGACCAGCTCTATCTGCTGCTCGGTCAATTGGGCGCGTACGCGGTTGAGCAATAGATCGACGATGGAGTACATCTCTTCCATGCGCAGGGAGTGGAAGACGATCACCTCGTCGATACGGTTGAGGAACTCCGGCTTAAAGGTGTTCTTCAACTCGCCGAGCACCTTGCTCTTCATAGACTCGTATTCGGCCTGGCTGGCTCTGGCCTTGTCTTTCGACTGCTTGAAGCCGATAGAGGCTTCGCGGTTGAGCAGAGCAGCGCCGACATTCGAGGTCATGATGATGATGGTGTTGCGGAAATCCACTGTGCGCCCTTTTGCGTCGGTCAGCTTCCCGTCTTCCAGGATCTGGAGCAGCATATTGAAGACATCGGGATGGGCCTTTTCGATTTCATCGAGCAGGATCACGCTGTAGGATTTACGGCGTACTGCCTCGGTGAGCTGCCCTCCTTCTTCATAGCCGACATAGCCTGGCGGTGCGCCGACCAGGCGAGCGGCGGCATGGCGCTCCATGAACTCTGACATGTCGATTTTGATCAGAGCTTCTTCGCTGCCGAACATGAACTCGGCCAGGGCGCGGGCCAGCTCGGTTTTACCGACGCCGGTAGGTCCCATGAAGATGAACGAACCAATCGGGCGTTTGGGATCTTTCAAGCCGGCGCGTGCGCGGCGAACGGCGCGCGAGATCTTCTCTATCGCCTCGTTCTGGCCGATCACGCGGGTGTGCAGCGCCTCTTCCATCTTGAGCAGCCGTTGTGACTCCTCCTGGGCGATACGCATAACCGGGATGCCGGTCCACATCGAAACGATCTGCGCAATCTCTTCTTCGCCGACGACCGGTTTGTCGCTGCCACGTTCCTTTTGCCAGCCGGATTCGAGTTTGGCGATGCGGTCGCGCAACTTGACCTCGCGATCACGCAGCTCGGCTGCCAGCTCGTATTCCTGTTGCTGGATGGCGGCCTCCTTCTCACGCAGGACTGACTCCAGGCCCTTCATCGCCTCTTTGAGGTTCAGCGGGGCCAGTGAATGCTGCATGCGCACGCGACTGGCCGCCTCGTCGATCAAGTCAATGGCCTTGTCGGGCATAAAGCGGTCGGTGATATAGCGGCTCGCCATGTCGGTTGCGGCTCTGAGCGCCTCATCAGTGATGATCAGACGGTGATGCTGCTCGTAGCGCTCGCGGATGCCTTTGAGGATCTCGATAGTCTCCTCAATGGTTGGCTCGCGTACGATCACCTCCTGGAAGCGGCGCTGCAAAGCGGCATCGCGCTCGATGTATTTGCGATATTCGTCCAGTGTTGTCGCGCCAATACACTGAAGTTCACCGCGTGAAAGTGCCGGTTTCAGAATATTGGCGGCATCGACTGCGCCCTCGGCTGCACCGGCCCCGACGAGCGTATGAACCTCGTCGATGAAGATGATGCAGTCGCGGCTGTTGCGAATTTCCTCGATGATCTTCTTCAGGCGTTCTTCAAATTCGCCCCGGTACTTGGTTCCTGCCACCAGGGAGCCGACGTCGAGAGTCAGCAGGCGCTTGCCGGCCAGTGTTTCCGGCACCTCACCTGCTACCAGACGCTGGGCGAGGCCCTCCACGATAGCGGTTTTACCAACGCCGGGTTCGCCGATCAACGCCGGATTATTTTTATTGCGGCGGGAGAGAATCTGAATAACGCGCTCGATCTCCTGGTGCCGACCAATAACGGGATCAAGTGTACCTGCGCGGGCAGCAGCGGTCAGGTCAATACCCATCTGGTCAATGGTGGGGGTTTTTGAATGTTTGGTATCGCGTTCGTGAGGGGCGCCGGACTGGCTGAGCACCTGAATGGTCTGCGAACGCACCTTTTCCAGGTTGACTCCCAGGCTTTCCAGAACGCCGGCTGCAATCCCTTCACCTTCACGCACCAGCCCCAGCAGGAGATGTTCTGTTCCGATATAGTGATGATTCAGGCGGCGAGCCTCGTCTACGGCAAGCTCGATCACCTTTTTGGCACGTGGGGTTAGCCCGATCTCACCGAGGACGATGCGGTCTCCACGCCCGATAATAAATTCCACGGCGCTGCGAACTTTATTCAGCTCGACACCGAGATTTGCAAGCACTTTGGCGGCAACACCCTCGCCTTCACGTACCAATCCCAGCAAGAGGTGTTCTGTTCCGATATAGTTATGCTGGAAGCGCTGGGCTTCCTCCTGAGCCAGGCTCAGAACCTTCCTGGCCCGCTCTGTGAACTTATCAAACCTGTCTCTGTCGTTCACCTGTTTGTCACCCCCCTTTCAGTGGCAGAGGGTGGAACCGAGCCCTCTGTGTCGCTCAGGTAAACTTTGTGATTCATCATACAACACCCATCATACAGCGTCAAGGCTAGCAACTGTCGCCTCCCATCTCTGACCCTGTGACTAAAACTACTACCTATCGACTCGATTATCCACCTCCCTGCTCAGAAACAAACGATCTCTCCTATGATCATCCACCAGACCACACTGTACTGTGTTCTGAGATGTAGTGGAGAGGTCGAACGAATCCCTTTGTACAGGTGCGGTGCGGCTCTCCCCGTTGAGAAAGAAGAGAGGATGCTCCTCCTCTGCTTTGTAAAGGAAAATTAGAAATACGTGACGATCACCTGTCAGGACAGCTTGCGTACCGGTACCGGTAGAGGAGAAAAAATCCCCCCTTTGTAAACTGCGCATTTCATCATACTACAATTCATTTTGTAGCGTCAAGAAATAAAATGAGAAACCTCCCATTGCGTACAGCCTCGCAGCAATGGGAGGTGCGCTCTACTCTGCCGGGCCTATCAGCTTTGCCGGCTCTAGCGGGCGTGGTGGCACCCGTTACTCGGAAGATTCGGCGCTTTCTTTAGAAGAGCGCTGGCGTGCGGCAGCACGGAATGCTTCTGCCATCGCTGTCAGTTCTTCACCCTCGGCGGGTAGGCCGCTGAGCAGTGCATTCCCTGTGGGGCGTTCGCGCTCCTGGCGTTCGCGTCGCTCACGTTTACTCGGCGGTTCCGGCGGTGAAGCGATGGACTCCAGGGAAGGCGTGTGGCTGGCTGGTGCCGGGGTTGCCGTCTCAGCGGATTTCGCGCCTTCGGCTGGCTGCTGGGGCTGCTGCGCCGGTGGCTCCTTTGCGCTGTCGAGTTCTTCGACCTGGCGCAAGCTCAGGCCGAGGCGGCGGTGTTCTGCGTCGATACGCAGGATGCGCAGTTGCAGCTTTGTACCTTCTGGCAGGGCAGTTCTGGGGTCCATGCCTGCCGGCAACTCGGACAGGTGGATCAGACCCTCGATCCCATCCTCGATGCGTGCGAAGGCGCCAAAGGGTGCGATCTTGGTGATCACGCCGGTAACGATCTGGTTCGGCTGGTAGCGCTGTTCGACAGTGGTCCAGGGATCGACCTCGGCCTTCTTGATCGAGAGTTGAATTTTCTTCCTCTCTTTATCGACGCTGAGCACCTGTACCTCGACCTCCTGGCCAACGTGCAGCACCTCGCTGGGATGGCTGACGCGGCTCCAGGCGAGCTGGCTGATGTGGACCAGCCCATCGGCTCCGCCCAGATCAACAAAAGCGCCGAAGTTGGCAAGGTTGCTGACTATGCCCTTGCGTATTTCGCCAGGCTTGAGTTCGTCGAGCAATTCTTCGCGGCGGCGCTGGCGCCACTCCTGCGCAGCCAGCCGCTCAGAAAGAATCAGGCGGTTGCGCGCCCGGTTGATCTCGATGATCTTGAGCTGAAGCTCTTTGTCTTTCATGCTCTGGAGCTTGGCGGCCGTCTCCTGGTTTTCTCCGCCTGCCGCGACCTCTTCCCGCTTGAGGTTGAGAATCTGCGAAATGGGGACGAAGCCGCGAATACCGTTGACATCAACGATCAGGCCACCCTTGTTGTAATCGATCACCCTGGCTTTGAGCAGTTCGTTATTCTTAAACTGCTCCTCGGCCAGGCGCCACTGGCGTTCAGTGTTGGCCCGCCGCAGCGAGAGCATAGCATGCCCGTCCGCCGTCTCCGGCTGGAGGACATAGACCAGCACTTTGTCGTTGACGTGTAGTTCGTTGAACGAACCATAACCGCTGGCTGGCAACTCTTTTGTTGAGAGGACACCTTCCGATTTGAGGCCGATATCGACCAGGATTTCGTCCTGGTCGATACGCACGATCACGCCCTCGACAACATCGCCCCGCTTGATATTAATAGGAGTAGTTGATGCTGCCAGCAATGCTTCCATATCATTCTGATTGAGTTCTTCCACTGCCTCGGCGTTTGCGCCGGCTTGCTTCTGTGGGTCATTTCCTTCGGTCATCGTCTGTACCCGCCCGCTGTTAAGATTTGCCGCTGGCATTGTCGAAAGGTCGCCGTGCTGTTGTGCTTGCATGGGTGAGACCCCCTTCGATCCACGATTTTCCCTCGCTGGCGACACACAGCTTCCCTCGTCCCCGTCTCTTCGCTTCGTTATCTTGTTACCTCTTGCTGTGCCATTTCAGATTGTAAAAGCTCCAGATTCAGGGTGAAGTGAACTTTTACGTTCAGAACAAGGGGGATGTGCCATCGACACGGGTTTCAGGGGAGGTGCCTACTCAGGCGGTAACGTTCCGGCCTTCTGTAAAATATCTTGCTGCCTCAAGATGACCTTTGCTCGCTCTACAGAACGGTGATACGAAACGAAACACAAGACAGGTAAGCTCCTGAAATTGAGCGCAACAAGCGCCTGCATGTAAGCATACCCCCACTCGATATCTTCATTATACCAGAAGCTGTTCTCGATTGCAAGGCAATATGCTGCCTGTTTGCAACTCTCCCTGATTTTTCTATCTTCCCTATTGTATCATAGCGTTGCAAGCTTTTTCTCCTTACAGAGACATTGCTCCAGGAGCGTTGCAACGTTCTCTCTCCTCTACAATAGAGGAGAGAGGAGAAAAAAAGAATTTTTCGGGGACATCTCCCCCACTACGTGGGGACCCGCTTTGCCTGAGACAGGACGGCAAGCTGTGTTTTTTTGTGATACAATAGTGGTATGGAGAGACACCAGACTGACGCGATAGTTTGCACTTTGCAAAGACGTCTGCTTTCAGCAGAGCAGGAGCGGCGGTTGCTTCCTCTTGTGGAAGAGCCACGTCCTGATACGCGCAGTGCTGCCGTTTTGATCCCTCTGTTTGAGCAGAAAGGAGAGCTTTCGTTGGCTTTCATCAGGCGCGCGGCAACCCTCCGTGCGCACGGAGGGGAGATTGCTTTTCCCGGCGGCTCAAGAGAGAAGGGAGATCTTTCTCCTGCGATGACTGCTCTGCGGGAGGCACAGGAAGAGATTGGCCTGGAGCCTGCCCGTGCGGAGATACTGGGCCTGCTTCCGCCGGTGTTTACGGTGGTGAGCAACTTCCTCATAACGCCGGTCGTGGCTTTTCTTCCCCGGGGGCTGGGCCGCGTCAATCTGCAAACCAGCGAGGTGGCAGAGTTGATCGTTGCTCCTTTCCACGCGCTCGCCGATCCTGCTATCGCTCGTACCGAGCAGTGGCAGCGCAACGGCCTGCCTCATACCGTCTACTTCTATGACTATGGTCAGTATTGTATCTGGGGCGCGACCGGGCGCATCCTCAATGCCCTGTTCGACCTGCTGCGCGCCGCGCCACCATGTGGCAGCCCTGCCGGATAAGCCGTCTGAGCGGAGTGAGTTGAGTTGTGTCGCGCCACTCGCTCTACCCAATAGTCACATCAGGCTTGCGAAACTCGGCAAAGGAGCTACAATAGAAAGTGTAGTTGTGATGTCGTTTGTAGTGCGTCCGTTGTAAGCTGTCCTTTCAAACAGAGATACGGTGGGTCTGTTGCAACCTTTAGCCGGGAACCGGAGAACAGCCGTGACGTTGTCAACATCTGATGCG
>JADBKA010000231.1 GCA_014896635.1 Ktedonobacteraceae bacterium | reverse complement strand
CCACCAGGGCATGCAGTTTGTCAATGGCGATGTAACGCTGGAGAAGAATCAGGCCGCAGTCGGTAGTAAGCCCAAGCCGATCAGCAGGGACGTACTGCAAGACCTGCCGGATGCGATCAGCGACTTCCTCAGCGGTTTCGGTAATGGTGCTCTTCACATCAATCACGCCTGCCCAGAAGTGTAGATGGGGGGGAAGAGGGTGTTGTTTGAGCGCCTCGCCCAGACCGCTCAGGTCGCGGCGCCGTCCGCCAATTTCCAGATTCAGCACGTCCATCCGGCCCTGATAGGCCTGTGGGATGACAGAGGTGCTATCGCCGGGGGCTGCTCCTTTACGTTGCGTCAGGTCGAAGATTTCGCCGGGCTGTGCCGTCTGGTCGGGGACATAGGCGGGGGTGCCACCCCAGTTCCCCCAGCAGACGTGACAGACGATTTTCGCATGCCTGACGCCTTCTACAGCTCGATTGAATGCTTCGACAGCCCATCCTTCCAGGCCATACGGCCAGGTGAACTCGTCGAACTGGATAAAATCAACACCGAGAGCATCGACTTCGAGCACGTCTTCATTAATGGCTTTAGCAATATCCATTGCCCGGTCGCGGCTGGACTTGTAATAGAGGTCGTTGGTGGCCTGAGCCAGCACCTGCATGCCAGTATATTGCACCTTTGTCGGCTTACTGGTGGCCTTCTTGAGTGCTCTGGCCTGCTCGACCATGATGGCTCCAAGCCGGCGCACCTGCTGTGTCAGCGTGCCAGCGTGCAGACGACTGTAGATGGGGAAACCTAAGTGACCACCCTTGAGATCATAGCCCAGGCGCCTGTAGTAGTAGTACAGGGCCTGGTCGCCGTAGTTATCGGCATGGAGCCGACCGTCGGCAATGATGTCCAGTCCTGCCTGTTCCTGGTCGTGGGCCAGGGCAGAGGCGGCATCTTCAAGGGCTTCTCGTTCGAGGGAATCGGGTGGGCGCTGATCGCCAGTCCAATAGCGAGCGAAATACGCATCCCACCAGCGAGGATTGGGATAGTTTCCGACCATGCTTGTCGGGAGCAAGATCTCCTGGTCACGAATTTTCATTGTTGCCTCCAAATATTCAAGGTGGTCTGAATGGAGAAAAACGTCATCGTTCTGAGACTGACCGGTGCAACTGGAATGGACCTTATGAAATTGTGTAGTGCAGCGAGGCATCTACAAGGGAGCAAAGGTGAGAGGCACAGATTCTCTTTCTGGCAAGGGCAGACGTTTCTGCATAATGCCTTGCTCTTTCTTGCGGTTATGACGTCGCAGCACACATTTGTTTCAGAGTAATGCACCTCCTTCCTCGTATAGTTTCTCTGTCCTGTTCCTTACAATCCGTAGAAGCCAGGCACTCGCCTGTCCGGGAGATGAATCGTTGGATGAGTCAGAAAAGCGTCCAGGACGCTCGGACCGTCAAAACGCCTCAGATCGTACTGGCAGATAATCGTCACCGGCGGATATTTCTCCACCAGCGGATTGAGCAGAGCTTCATAATTCATCAACTGCTCGGAGCCAGGAGCCTTTGCGAGCGACCAGCTCATTTCGCCTGTCAGCAGAACGCGCCTATGTCCTGTTGCCAGTGCAGCTAGTATTTGCGACTCCATGAAAGCCAGCATACGGTCCACGTCAAAGGAGCCGCCCAGCAGATAGGCCTCGGCGGGCGGAACGATGCGTAATAATCCGCGCTCGATCAGGCTCTCTACAGGTAATCCTTCGGCACGTAACAATGCCTGTAATCGCTCTGGCGCTGTACTATCCTGAATGTAAAGAACTGGTTCTTCTGAATTGAGATAGGCTAAAAGATAGGTTCGCATCATCTGCCACTGTTCATCCTCGTTGAGGAAGAAGAGGCAAATATGCCGCTCCTCGTCAGCAGAGCCAGATGCCGTATTGTCCTCCGCCGTCGTTTGCTCCGCCTGCGCCGATGGCATGAAGGCGAGCAGATCGGCGAGCAGGAAACGGCGTTCGTTTCGTCCTCCGACGCGAAAGCAGCGTAACTGGCCGCTGTTGGTCCAGCGGCGCAGCGAGGTTTCGCTGACATGCAAGAAAGCCGCTGCCTGTTTGATTGTCAAAAATCGTTGTGGTTCCGCCATTGAAATACCGCTACATTGACCAACGCGATTTTATACTTTGTTGTTCTTTGTTGGTCTTTGCTGATTACAAGTGTACCGGTAATCCGGTAAAAAGTCAAGAGGATTGAGCGAGTTTTTCTGCTGCCGATAATTTTCACTAGAATTTCACCGGTTTTCAGTGGAGAGAGAGAGAGAAAGGCTTGACATATTGATACTTTGGTATTACAATATAGTTGCATGTGTGAAAGGAGAGAGGCAAAGGGCCTGGACAGGTTACACACATGTGAGGTTGGTGCATGAAAGATCTTGTTCGCTCCAGTGAAGGGACGCTCTACCAGCAGCTCCTTTCCCGCCTGATCGAAGCGATTGAATCGGGGGCGATCACCGTTGGCGAGAAGCTGCCGACTGAGGCGGAACTGGTAAAGACCTATGGGGTCAGCCGTACAACGGCCCGGCGCGCCCTTGACGAGCTGCGGAGACAAGGTCTCGTGCGGCGCGAACCAGGAAAATGAACGTTCCGTACCGAGCCTGTTCTCCAGGCCGATCTGCCACATCTGCACAGTTTCTCTGACGAGATCCGCCATCTGGGCTACGAGCCGGGTGCTCAACTGCTTAGTCAGCAGGAGATCGTCGCTGATCAGTACGTTGCGACACAGTTGCAAATCGCGGTGGGAAGCCCTGTTCTCTCTCTCCGTCGTCTGCGTACTGCCGATGGGCAACCCATCTTTGTTTCTGATTCGTGGGTTGCTCTTGCCCGTTTCCCTGCTTTACGTCTTGCTGATTATGCGACCACGTCGCTCTACCGGCTCTTTGAACAAACCACCGGTCGGCGAATCGTGCGTGCCACTCAATGGATAGGTGTCGCCAGGGCTGAACAGGATATCGCCCAATACCTCGGCATTGAAGCCGATAGCCCGGTGCTCTGGCTCCAGCGCCTCACCTACGTGGAAGGGAATGTTCCCGTTGAAAGCGTCCGGGCATTTTTCCATCCAGAGCGATATCGCCATTATAGCGAACTGGCGGTGTACCGGGCTCCGCAACAGCCGGTGCGCGGTCGTCTCGCTCAGTCAGGACAGGGAGCGCAAGAGAGCAATTCCGATACAGTAGCATCATAGCATCTGGGGACGCTCCGTCTAACGGATGAGCTATTTGATTCTAGCTCTTCTGACTGCGAAAACACCTTTTGAGCCAGAGACAAAAAGAGATGAAAGGAGGGGTTGTCAAGAACAGAGAGACAGAGTCGGCAGATTTTTTTAAGATTGCGTTCGTTCCGTTCCTTTCAACAGATCCATCTCACACCTAGTTGTAAGGGATGATTCTCACGCGAGCCATCTCTTCTTGAGAGAAGAGCATAGGTACTCTATGCTATGCTGCCTAGACAGCGAAGAACCCTGTAGTGTGTTCATGTCAACGTTGCATAATGACACGAGGAGGTCTCTCATTGGATATCAGTAAGGTATTTGAGTTTCCCGTCAAGGAATTCTTCCGCCAGCCCCGCGCCCTGATCGGGCCAGGCGCTTCAGAGATGGCCGGTCCCGAAGCGGCTGCTATGGGGCTCAAACATGTACTCTTTGTGACCTCTGGACTTCGTGGAACAGGCATCGTAGATGAGATCAAACAGAATTTTGAGCGTGCCGGCGTCGCTGTCAGTATCTATGACAAAGTAGAGTCGAATCCCAAAGACTACAATGTCATGGATACATACAAGGCGTTCGTTGATGCAAAGTGTGATGGTTTCGTCTCTATCGGTGGGGGAAGCTCACATGATACGACGAAAGGGGCCAGGATCGTTGCCGCTCATGATGGGCGTAACATCAACGAATTTGAAGGTCTCAACAAATCGGAGAAGTTGGAGAACCCGCCCCATATCGCCATCAATACGACGGTTGGCACCGGCTCAGAGACGACACCTGCCTACGTCATCACCGACCTGAGTTCGCCCAAAGCTCCTCATAAGTGGGTCGCCTTTGATCGTGCCGCCACGACCACCCTGGCGATCAACGATCCGATTCTTATGATGACGCAGCCTCCTGAGTACGTGGCTTATACCGGTTTCGACACAATGGCTCACGCCTCGGAGTGTTATGTCTCTCGCGTGGATCATCTCTCGGCAACTCCGCTGGCCCTCAAAGCCATTACCCTCGTAGAAAGAAATCTGCGCGAGGCTTATGCGAACCCCCGCAACTACGAGGCGATGGCGAATATGTGCTGGGCGCAGTACATTGCCGCACAGGCTTTTAGCAGCGGATTCCTGGGTATTCTCCACTCGCTGTCGCATGCCATGTGTGCCTATTATGACATCCATCACGGCCTGAACAATGGTGTGGGAATTGCCCGCGTCTGGGCCTATAACCAGCCGGCAGCCACCCATAAGTTCGCCGATATCGCGCGGGCGATGGGTATTGATACACATGGACTCTCAGACGTTCAGGCCGGCGACCGTGCTATTGAAGCGGTGATTCGCCTGGCGAAAGATGTGAACATCCCTGACAACTTCTCCAGTGTCAGGCTATATCCCAAGTCGCGCATCGGGAAAGGCTGGTACGAGAAGCGTCCCACCGAGATCAGAAGTGACGAACAGGAATTGCGCAAGATGGCCCAGCATATGATGGACGACGTCTGCACTCCCGGCAATGCGCGCACGCTGACGCTTGAGGATGCCTACGAACTCCTGCGCGACTGCATCTACGAGCCAATGAGCCGACGGCCAAAGGTTGAGGGATTGCAGGCTGGCGCGCCCACCAACGGGCGTGTCTCCGAGGCCGTTGCCGCAGGCGGCTAGCCGGTCCTTAACTCCGACTTTTGTCTTAGCGAAGCGAGAGGGAAAGGATGTTTTCCTGGTGTACGGCACTCGTCACGGGAGAACTCCCTTTCCAGGATGCAGTTGTCTTTTCCACCCCTCACGCCTCATATCGGGAGTGTCGGGGAGTAGACAGAGAGTAAGGAGTCCTGGTGTTTACAAGCATTGACGATCTGCAAGCTCGCCTTGCCGGGCAGCACTATGTCTGTGATCGGAAACTCGCAACCGTCGTGTTTCTTGCAACACGGCTCAATAAGCCCGTGCTCGTAGAAGGGCCTGCCGGGGTAGGCAAGACCGAGTTAGCAAAGGCGCTGGCCCAGGCTCTCGACCGGTCATTGATCCGCTTGCAATGTTATGAGGGACTTGACGAAGCCAGAGCTTTGTACGAATGGGAATATAGCAAGCAGTTGCTCTATACCCAGGTGCTGCGCGAAAAAATTAGTCAGATCTTGAATCCTGCGCAGGATTTGCATGAAGCTGCGGCCACTCTGCGCAGGCATGAAGCGGTCTTTTTCTCCGAGAACTTCTTAGTCGAGCGTCCTATTCTCCAGGCAATCCGCTCCGAGCGGCCGGCTGTGCTGCTGATCGATGAGATTGATCGCGCCGACGAGGAATTTGAAGCGTTTCTGCTGGAATTTCTGAGCGACTACCAGGTGAGTATTCCTGAACTTGGTACGCTGCGCGCCCGCACGCTTCCGCTCACGATTCTTACCAGCAATCGTACCCGCGAGTTAAGCGAGGCGCTCAAACGGCGCTGTCTGCATCTGTATATCGACTATCCCTGTCCAGAAGTTGAGCTGGAGATCGTACGATTGAAGGCGCCCGGCCTGCATGAATCGCTGGCCCGGCAACTGGTGGATCTGGTGCAATCCTTGCGCACGCTCGATCTGCGCAAGGCTCCCAGTATCAGCGAGACGCTGGACTGGGCGCAGGCGCTGGTAGTGCTCAACGCGCCCCATCTGACGAAAGAGCTGCTCGAAGAGACAATCAGCGTGATCATCAAGTACGAGCGTGATGCCGGCAAGGCGCTTGCCCACCTGGGGATTCATCCCGGACAGGCGACCTCTCTCCCTGCCCAGAATGGACACGCCCCCCATGATCATGGGCATACACATCGACATGGACACGTCCATGAGGATGAAAAACCGCAGACGATGTATGATCAGTTACGTAATCCCCAGGCGAGGTAGCCGTTGATGGATAGAGTAATCAACGATTTCATTGCCCTGCTTCGTCAACAAAATATTCGCGTCTCACCCGTCGAGACCCTTGATGCTTTGCATGCTCTCTCAACGACGGGGCTGAGTGAGCGCGAAGTCGTGCGGGACGCGCTGCGGACAACCATCATTAAAAGTGCAGAAGATGGCGCAGTCTTTGACCGGCTGTTTGACCTCTATTTCGGACTGCACCCTGTGACGACCAGACCGTCTGCTCGCTTCAGCCTGGGAGAGCATGACCACGATCACGGCAATGTGCTCAAGCATGTTGAGTTCCGTGAGGACCTGGCCGGTGAAGCGCGCGATGATGAGGACCATCAGCATAGTCATGAAGACCCCTCACCCACTGAGATGCGCCGCTTCTTCGAGGAAGACAAACTGCGACCTTCTACCAATATTCATGGCGAGGAGCCTGATCGCCTGCGCCTTTCTCTGTTCGCGCAGGAGCTGATTCTCAATCGCAAACAGGAATCGCTACAAAAAATCTTGCAGAAGATCTCGCACCATCTCCATGTGCGCCGCGCACGCAATATTTTCCAGCCGGGCAGCATTGCGCCATCGAGCGATGGTGAGGAGCTTCCCATCGACATCGCTGCTGCCGAGATGCAGGAGCTGGTGGATCACCTGCACGAGCTGGAAGTGGATGAGACACTTATTCAGCAGTTGCAGGCGATGACAGAGCATGTTCTCCAGGAACTGCCTGCTCTCTTCAAAAAAGCCCTGGAGCGCCAGCGTGCGTTGCAGAACAGAACAGAGCATGCCGAGATCCAGTCCAGATCGCTTCGCCGGCTGCTGAACTTCTCCATCCACGAGCAGCGTGAGATGGAAACAGCTATCCGACGCATGGCTCGCCAGATTCAGGGCGCTAACAGTCGCCGCATGCAGCAGGATCGTGAGGGCCGTATCAGTCTCTCGCATACGCTGCGGCAGAGCCTGCGCTACGATGGCCTGCCCTTTCGACCAGTGCTGCGCAATCATCGGGAACAGCGTCCGCGCCTGGTGCTGCTCTGTGATGTGAGTCTTTCGACGCGCAACCTGGCAAGGTTCTGGTTGCATCTGATTTATCAGATGCAAAATCTCTTCTCGAAGGTCCGCACCTTTGTCTTCGTTGCCGAACTGGCCGAAGTAACGCGGCTCTTTGAAGAGCAGCCCATCAGCCGGGCAATCGAGACGATCTTTAGCGGACACCTGCTCGATGTTGATGCCAGCAGTGATTTTGGACGGGCGGCAGAGCAGTTCCGCACCGACTTCTTATCCGCGACAAACCGGCGCACAACGGTCGTGGTCCTGGGAGATGGACGCAACAATGGTCGCCAGCCAAATGTTGCAGCCCTCGAAGAGATCGCCCGCCATGCCAGGCAGGTCATCTGGCTAACGCCTGAGCCTCCCTGGGGCTGGTCGCTGGGGAGCTGTGACATGCCGCTCTATGAGCCGGTCTGCCACCGCGTGGAAGTGGTGCGCACCATCGAACAGCTTGCC
>JADBKA010000230.1 GCA_014896635.1 Ktedonobacteraceae bacterium | reverse complement strand
GCGCCGCTTCCCATCATCAAGCAGTCCATTGAGAATCAGAAGCATGTCTCATCTGAAAGCGTACAAATACCGCCTCTCCCCCACCAGAAAACAGGCGGTGAGATTGCAAGAGGTGCTTGATCGTAACCGCGAATTGTACAATGCGGCTCTGCAAGAGCGCAAAGATGCCTACCGCATGTGTGGGGTGAGCATTGGCTACCACCAACAGGCGGCACAACTTCCTGAGATCAAAGAGATCAGACCGGAGTACGCTGACATCCATTCTCAGGTGTTGCAAGACACACTCAGGCGGGTAGACAAAGCGTTCAAGGCATTCTTTCGGCGCGTAAAGAGTGGGGAGAAGCCAGGATACCCGCGCTTTCAAGCCTCTGGACGCTATGACTCGTTCACGTTTCCACAATCGGGCTTTTCGCTGACGCAGGATACTCGTGTCTGTCTCTCGAAAATTGGCACGCTCAAGGTGAAGTTCCCTCAGAAGAAAAAGGCTAATCCGCCACAGGGCATGATGAAAACCTGTACCATCAAGCGCGAAGGCGAAAAGTGGTTTGTGATCTTCACGTGTGAGATAGAGCAAGAGGTTGTCTATCATCCATCAACAGACGCCATTGGCATTGATTTGGGCTTGCTGCACTTTGGAACGCTTTCCGATGGGAGAACTATCGAAAACCCGCGCCACTTGCGGCGCTCAGAACAGAAGCTCAAGAAGCTGCAAGAGGCGTTGTCACGCAAGAAGCGCGGATCGAAACGCCGAAGAAAGGCCGCGCAACTGGTAGGCAAAAACCATCGGCACATTCGCAACCAACGCAAAGACTTTCACCACAAAGAAGCGCGGAAGTTGGTTAACCGCTATGGGGTAATCGTCTTTGAGAAGTTGCAACCTGCCAATATGAGCAAACGCCCGAAGCCCAGGCAGGATGAGACAACCGGCGCATATCTTCCCAACGGAGCCAGTGCAAAATCTGGCTTAAACAAATCGATCAATGACGCTGGTTGGGGTCAGTTCCAACAGATCGTGATGAACAAGGCAGCATGGGCCGGTTCGCGCGTGCTGTTTGTCTCCCCCAGGCACACCAGTCAGATGTGTAGCGGCTGTGGGTCCATCGTCCAGAAAGAACTCAGTGAACGCTGGCATAGCTGTTCCTGTGGCTGTGAACTGGACCGCGACCACAACGCCGCCATCAACATCAAACGAGCGGGGATCGCCCTGCTTGCAAAAGAGTCCCAGGCTCGGACGGAGCCTTCAGAAGACGCGCTTCTGAGAAGCCCCTGTCTTTAGGCGTGGGGAGTCGTCACGTAAGTAGTAGTGTATATGCGCACTATCAGCTATTCATCGTCTACCTTTCTGCTTCATCCCGCCTGAATGGAGGCAACTTTGTGGGACTATCAACCGAGTGGGTCGGGCAAACAAGCAACGAGTTGCACACGCTCAGCAGTACACTGGTACGTATTGCACGGACACTGCATGAGCATACACAAAAGCTAGAGATTGTCGTTGAAGGAGGGAAGCTGGTTGGGGGAAATGGCGAGGAAGCCGCACGCTGGTTAAGCGATTCTCTGCATGTGAGCCGCATGGCCGATATTGAACTGGGACGGCTCAGCATGTCCTTACAACGCATTGCTGCGCTCGTGCAAAAGCAATCTCCAGCATCTACTCTGCCGGAGTTGAGTAGCGGGGCAGGAGCATTTGAACGCGAACGGGCGGCCCTCACCATCAATATTACCGATCTCAGAAAACAGCGTGATGAACTGGAGACGCTCTACGAAATTGCCCGTGTGCTGAATTCAACGCTTGAATTCGACGAAGTGCTGCGCCTGGTGATGGATCGTGTGATTGAATTTGTCGATGCCGAGCGCGGGTTCCTCGTACTGGTGAATCCCGACAGTGGCGCGCTCGAATTTTCCATTGCGCGCGATAAAGAGAAACGGACCATCCCGGTAGCGCCTTTCGCCAATGCCGAGATCAGCAGGAGCACCGTCAAACGTGTCATTGAAACCCGCGTGCCAAAACTGGCCGACGATGCGCAGAGCGATAGCACACTCAGCGGGCAGCAGAGCATTATGGCTTTCGGCATTCGCTCGATTATGTGCGCGCCGCTGGTTGTCCGCGATCATTGTATCGGCGCCGTGTATGTCGATAGCCGGGTAAGCGCAAACCTCTTTGGTCCCCGGCACCTTGACTTGCTGCTGGCCTTTTGCAACCAGGCGGCGATTGCGATTGACAATGCCCGCCTCTTCTCGCAGGTCAGAGCAGACAAGCAATACATGGATAACATCTTCAGTTCTATCGCCAACGGGGTGATTACGACGGATGTCAATGGTATCATCACTGCTTTCAATGGGGCAGCCGGCCATATCCTGGCGATGAATCCTGAGCAGGCCAGGGGCAAGCACTTTGAAGAGGCGTTCAAGCCTCTGGCACACGTAAGGCTGATTGAGCTGTTACGCATGGCGCCTGTACAGCACGCGCATGGCACTATTGTGAACCAGGCTTTTTCCGGCGAGATCCCCGGGCGCGGACAGGTCAACCTCAGTTTCTATATCTCTGCCTTGCGCGATCTTGATGGAGCGCCCATCGGTATAGCGCTGGTTGTCGATGATCGGACGGAATTGAAGCGCGCCGAGGCCAGAGCGAGAGAGGTGCGCCGCATCTTTGAACGGTTTGTCCATCCAAGCGTGGTACAGCAACTCATACAGAATCCGGCGGCCCTCAATCTGGGCGGTGAGACAAAAGAGATCTCAGTCGTTTTTGCTGATATTCGTGGCTATACACGCCTCAGTGAGCACCTGGCGCCTGAAGAAGTCATGAATCTGATCAATCGCTACCTGGCGATCATGTGCGAGGCCATCTGGGAAGAAGAAGGCACACTTACCGCGTTCCAGGGAGATGCCCTGATGGCAATTTTCAATGCGCCTCTGCCTCAGTCTTCACATGCGCTGCGCGCGGTACGCGCGGACTGGAAGATGCGCATGGCCGTACTGGAATACCAGCGCAGTCGGCCACAGGAAATGCCAGTTTCTTTCGGCTTTGGCGTCAATACCGGTCTTGCCACTGTTGGCAATGTTGGCTCGCAGGGACATTTGCAGAATTACACAGCGATTGGCGATGCTGTCAATGTTGCTTCTCGTCTTCAGAACAGTGTGTCGGATAACAATGTCCTGCTCAACGATACGACCTATATGCAGGTGCAACAGTGGGTTCAGGCGGGGAAGCCTTTCCAGTTGTCGGTCAAGAATCGCGCGATGCCGCTCACCGTACGGTATCTCTTCGGCATAAATTGAGCTGATTCTCTCCGAATAAAGAAAACCAGGAAGAAGAGAAAAAGGGCGTTATTCCTTCCTCAAAAGGATCTGATATTACAGGGGTTTGCGCAACACAAAACCGATCTGCTGCTGGCGGAAAAAACCGAACCATTCGTAAAGCCGGTGGGCGTGAACGTTCTCCTCCTGCGTGTTGAGCATGATGCGTGATACATGCGCCTGAGCGAAGAAATGGACGGCCTCGGCCAGCAACCGGGCTCCGATGCCTCTGCCGGAGAATGAGGGGTGGACGGCAATGCGTACAAGGTAGCCCGCTTCGCCATCAACAGCGTTGAACTGGTAACCCACCACCTGACCGTTCAGTTCTGCCACCACAAAGTAGGGGTGGGTGGCTGCAATATCGCTAAAAGCGATTCCGTCATAGCGCCATACCTCTTCAAAACACGCCTCTTCGATCCACAGCAGAGCCGGCAGATCGCTCTGCCGGTCCGCTGCCAGATGTGCCGGGAGGCGTACCGGGCGGATGCGCACCTGTTGATTGCCTGTTGTAGGAATACCGAAGTCAAACTTGTCGTAGGCATAGAGCTGCTGATAGGGGAGAAAGCTCTGCCGGAGCAGGAGGTCCCGTAGCCAGTCGTTGCGCAGGTCGTTGCCTGAGTAGTAAAGGGAGCGAAAGCCGTGTCTTGCAAGATGAGCCGTCATGAAATCGAGCAGCCTGTGGAGTATACCGGCATAAGCTCTGCTCTCCGTCCAGCTTACGCCAAATCCTGCTATCCAGGCGACGGCAGGATTCAATATCTGCACCAGTAAGAAGCCGTAGAGCGAACTGTCGTTGAGCATGCCTGCTGCCGGGCAGCGCCTGAGAATGCGCGGCAGTTCATCCAATGTGAACCGCTGGTAGACGTACTCAGAAGTTCGTAACAGACGCTGGATCAACAACTCGTCATTCCCCATCAACATGCGTACTTTTCCCACAGACATACCTTCCTCTTCCTCTACTTTTCGAGCGACTATTCTCCTGGTGAGCGCCGGTGTCAGGCTATATACAGACTATGTAGTCGAATCCGGGCCTTTCATCTCGCGCAGTAGTTTTGCCCTGTCTGGTTTTGGTGCGTTACGCATGCGGTAGCCGGTCAGGCCATGCAGGCGGCGCAGTTCGGCAATCAGGACATCCATGTTGATGCGGTACTCAGGCATCTGTGGAGGAGGACCGAGGCTATCAACGGCTGCATCGTCGCCCAACAGCAGATTCACGCAGGTTGCGACGCACGATGCCATCGCTTCTGCATGGTAACCGCCTTCCTGTACCAGAATCAATCGTCCGTCACACTGTGCCTTCGCTATATCGATGATGATCTGGTTAAGCCGGGCAAAGCCGGCTGTCGAGAGTTTCATATCGGGCGCCAGAAGCTTTGTTCCCGATTCGTGATCTTTCCAGTGGGCGTCAAAGCCGGCTGAGACCAGGATAAGCTGTGGCTGGAAGCGGTCGGCGAGCGGAGCCAGAAACTGGCGGAAGATCGGCTCGTAGGTCTCGAAGCCGCAGCCGGCAGGCAATGGCACGTTCACGGTTGTCCCCAGGCCCGCACCTTCTCCACGTTCGTCTGACATGCCGGTACCCGGATAAAACGGCGCCTGGTGAACGGAGAAAAAGAGGACGCGCGGATCTTCGTAGAACATCTCCTGTGTGCCGTTGCCGTGATGCACGTCGTAGTCAATGATCATCACGCGCTCCAGGCCATAACGATCAAGGGCATAACGGGCTGCAACGGCGATGTTATTGAAGAGGCAGAAACCCATCGCTGTTTCTGGTAGTGCGTGATGGCCGGGGGGACGTACCAGGCAATAGGCGTTGTGAATCTCACCTTTCATCAGTGCGTCGATGGCTGTGAGCGGAGCGCCGGCTGCCTTGATGGCTGCCTCATACGTTTTCGCAGAGACGTATGTATCGGTAGCGAAGAATAGCGTCTGGCGTCCGCTGGCGACTTCTTGCTGTGCGGCGCGCTGGCTGGCCGTAGCTACTTCCTGGATGTACTCCAGATCATGAACTGCTGCCAGTTCGTCCAGCGTCGCGGCGCGGGGCGCAAGCTGAACCAGCCCCTCACGGTTCAGCCAGCCGAGCGCCTCGATAAATTTATAGGCCATTTCGACACGCAGCGGCCTTTCGGGATGGCGCGCCGGCGTCTTATGCTCCAGAAAGATCGGATCATAAATGAGGGCTGTGGTCATACTCTTCCTTTTGCCAGACCTCGCTATAGAACTTTTTTCACCAGGTCCGGGATGTCAAAGATCGTATCGGCGACGGGAACGCCAGCCGCCTGGAGTGCGGCTACTTTGCCCTGTGCGGTACCGGTATTGCCGGAGATGATCGCACCCGCGTGTCCCATACGCTTTCCCGGCGGAGCCGTGCGCCCGGAGATAAACGCCACAACCGGCTTTTTCATGTGAGTTTTGATGTATTCTGCGGCGTCCTCTTCGTCGCTCCCGCCAATCTCGCCGCACAACACTACCGCCTGTGTCTGCGGGTCCGCTTCAAAAAGCTTCAGGTGATCGACGAACGTGGAGCCGATGATGGGATCGCCGCCGATGCCGATGCAGGTCGATTGGCCGATACCCGCCTCGGTGAGCAGCGCCACGACTTCGTAGGTGAGCGTGCCTGAGCGCGAGATGAAGCCGACGGGGCCGGGAGTGAAGATCTGGTAGGGCATGATGCCGATTTTGCCCTGCCCAGGGGTTGCCAGGCCGGGACAGTTGGGGCCGATCAGCGTTGCGCCTTTTTCGCGGACGGCCAGCATGGCGCGTGTCATGTCGATGACGGGGATGCCTTCGGTGATGCAGACGATCAGTTTGATGCCTGCATAGGCTGCTTCTTCGATGGCGTCGGCGGCTCCGGCGGGCGGTACAAAGATGCAGCTAGCATTGGCGTCGGTAGCGGCTTTTGCCTGGTTC
Organism: Ktedonobacteraceae bacterium; assembly: GCA_014896635.1. Next base: position 1,414 of record JADBKA010000230.1, on the reverse strand, counting down.
ACGGTATCAAAGACGGGAACGCCCTCGACGGCCTGTCCGCCCTTGCCGGGGGTCATGCCGCCCACAATGTTGGTACCGGCGGCCAGCATGTTGCGCGTGTGAAAATGTCCTTCGCGTCCGGTGATACCCTGAACGATGACGCGGGTTGTGTTATCCAGTAGAATACTCATAAGTTGTGACCCTCTATCCCCTTGCGCCTACTGCGGCGACGATTTTCTGTGCGGCATCGCGCATATCTTTGCCCCAGTCAAGGCCGGCATCTTTGAGCATGGCGCGCCCTGCTTCAGCGCCGGTGCCTGAGAGGCGGACGACAACAGGCATGCCTGCGGGCAGCTCAGGCTGAGCCAGAATCACACCCTGAGCGACCTCTTCGCCACGTGTAATGCCGCCAAAGATGTTGACCAGGATGCCCCTGACCTGCGGATCTTTTGCGACGAAGGTCAGCGCCTTGCGCATCACTTCTGCTTTGGCGCCGCCGCCGATGTCCAGAAAGTTCGCCGGTTTGCCGCCGACACGCGCGACCATATCGAGCGTGGTCATGACCAGGCCCGCGCCGTTGCCGATGACGCCAATATCGCCATTCAGTTTGACGTAGGTTAGCCCGGCCTGCTTCGCTTCGTATTCCAGGGGATTGGACTCTTCTGGTTCTGCCCAGGTAGCGTATTCCTTCTGGCGGAAAAGGCCGTTGTCATCGAGGAGAATCTTCGCATCGGCGGCCAGAACCTGTCCATCGGTGGTCAGGGCCAGCGGGTTGATTTCGGCCAGGCTGGCATCGCTCTCGATGAAAGCTCTGGCGAGCGCGGCCAGAATGGCGCCGGCCTTTGCAATGGTCTGGTGAGGGAAGCCGGCTCGCGCGACGATATCGCGTGCCTCGAATGGGCGCAAGCCCCAGTGCATGTCTATCGCCTGTTTGATGATCTTCTCCGGCGCGGTGGCTGCCACCTCTTCAATATCAATGCCGCCTTCTTTCGAGACCATCACGACTGGCGCCTGAGATTTGCGGTCAAGGATGATGCCGAGGTAGTATTCTTCCTGAATGTTAATCTTCGATGTGACGAGCACTTTCTCGACGGTCAACCCTTTGATGTCCATGCCGAGCACGCGCTCTGCGGCGGCCCGCGCCAGTGCCGGCGTGTCGCCAAACTGGATGCCGCCGGCTTTGCCGCGTCCGCCGACATAGACCTGAGCTTTGATGACAACCGGCCCGCCCAGTTCGCGGGCAATTGCCTCGGCCTGCTCCGGCGTATACGCTACTTTGCCGGGCTGGACCGGGATCCCGTAGCGCGCCAGGATATCTTTGGCCTGGTATTCGTGGATTTTCACTGTAAAATAAACTCCTTGTGCTGCGTTGCTACATAATCTGCCACTCCGGCGAGGAGTTGAGATTATAGCTACGGTGAAATGCTAGCACTAA
>JADBKA010000229.1 GCA_014896635.1 Ktedonobacteraceae bacterium | reverse complement strand
GCACACACTGCTGTCCATTGATAGTGACAGTACCCATGCAACCAGCGATTACCTGCCCGTTGACTGCACAATTAACGGGTGCTCCTCCATTGCCGTTTCCATTACCACCCTGGCCGCCGTTAAGAGTAGCGTCGATCACAACGCCATTCCCGTCGGTTTTTAACTGGATGGGACTGTTCCGCTTTATCAGGCCCTGGCAATTCAGGCCATCCGCTCCCCATGCGCCATTGAACCGCTGTGCCAGGAAGGTAAAGAGACTGTTGGCTGCGGCTGGATCGGGTGAAGCTGCCTGCCTGGTAAACTGTGCATCCAGGAAAATACGTGCCGGTTGCACCGCCAGGAAATTGAGGCAATATATTCTGGTATCAGCCTGAGCCAGATTATTCACCCTGGGCTGATCAACACCCACCCGATAAGCGTTCAGCTTGCGCAGATCAGGCTTGTTGTCGTTGAGTACCATCGGATCACCAGCGGGAACGAGTGCAACCGGGTTTCCTTGATGAGCAGCCGCTTGCAGTTCGTTGAGTGGCAGGGCTGGCACCATCTGGCCGGGATCGGCCAGATCAGGAGCTGCCCACGATTTGCAGCCCAGTGCTCCATTCACAGCGATGGAGAGCAAGCGGTTATCGCTGGCGTTGGTCTGTGTCTGGGCATTCTGGAGCTTTGCAGCGTTTGCAGCCGTCATCTGTGCAGTTTTGCCGTCGGCTGTGACAAGATAGGTTGTTGTCAGATTGTCGCTCTGGTCCATGTCAATGATGCTGAAATCGCGTACCGACGGGCATGCCATACCATCTTTTGCCTGGCCGAGTGGGGGCGGCTTGAGCTTGCCAGCGGCAATTGCCCGGTTGGCAGCCTGAAAGAAAGCAGGCGCATTGCAGTAGGCGAACTGCCCGAAGACAGAACCATTGACTCCATTGACACACCTGCCCTGCTGCAAGCTGTTACCGGTCCCTTTGAGCGTTAGATTTCCACCATTGAATCCGAACCAGATTCCTACAACCGCATTTTGTGGCAACTGCGGCACGACAGGCTGGATGGCCGGCTCTGTGCCTTGATCGACGACCAGCGGATTGTAGATCGAGATCTGGCCAGTAGCCGGATCGAAAACTGCACCCTGCACGAACGCAGACTGCTGAGCGTTCGCTTCATTACAAGGACCATTATCAGGGTTGGTCGCCACGAGCTGGTATGGCGTGGCAAGCCCCTGGGCCGAGAGCGGATTGGGCGGTACGATCAATGTGCAGTCCATGTTCACATCGGCAGCATGCCCACCGACGCGACTCTGTAAGAAGAGAAAGCCTCCTGCCGCCAGCACAATGATCAGGGTTACAGCCCCACCTATGAGCATAGCGGGCGAGATGCGCCTGTACGGTGGCCGGCGACGTGGCGGCCTGAATTGTGATAATGGGACTGACGGTCGTGTTAATGTTTGCATCGACTACTCACTCCTTCCAGGATGTTTCCCTGGTTTTTTTCAGGCTGGAGTCATAAGCAGGGCTTTTGATGGCTTCCTCTGCGCTCAAACCCTGCTCGCCTGTGTCATCGTCATGTTGTCGCGTTGTCTACCTGAACCGTTCGCAAAGCGCGAGCATCCTCAGTTCACGTCCCTGGGAAACCCTCCCCTGCATCCCTGTATACTATGATCTGGTATGATACTTTCTGGAAATTGTTGTTATAAGTTGTTTCGTTGCGATAATACCATAACCTGAACAGGCTACCTGTGGACATAGTAAAAATCTGGTAGGAAAGTACCGGATTTCGGTTAAGAAATCTCCACAACGGACAGCTCCTCAAAGGAGTCAAAACAGCCAGCGATTCAGAAGCGGTTAAGAAATCTTCGGGGTATACTTTTAGTCAGAGATGTTCCCTGAATCGTTGTGGTGTCCCGGTTGATGTCCTGAGGGTAATCTTGAAAGGATGAGCTATGAGAGCAATCATGCATGTGGTTAACCGCGAGGGACTTGCTGAACTGGCACAGGAGTTGCAATCACAGCAAGTGACTATTTACGCGGCGGATGAAACGTTGAAGGTGTTGTCGAGCGAGAAGATCCGGGCAGCACCATTGAGCGAGCTAACGAAATTTCCTGAAATTCTTGATGGCGGTGCCGGAGTGCTCCACCCGGCTATCGTTGGAGCCATACTGGCCCGCCGGGGTGATAAGCGGCATGAGGCGAATTTGAAGGCGCATGGCATTGCGCCCATCGACATCGTGGTCGCAAACCTGTCTTCTTCGGCTGAGAGAACCGCCAGCCCTGCTGCTACGCTGGATGAGGTGCTGGCATGCGTCGATGTCGGCGCGCTGTCGCTGATTCAAGCAGCGGCTAGCAATTTCCAGGACGTGCTTGTACTGGTACGACCGCAGGATTACGCACCCGTTATGCAGGAATGGCGAGAGCAGGGCGAGGTCAGCATGGAAACGCGCCGCCGCCTGGCTATTGCCGCACTTCAGCATATTGCCAGCTACGACAGCGCGCTCATCGAATATTTACGCATGTCTGGCGGCGAACTCTTCCCCGACGAACTGACCCTCTCTCTGAAACGCAAGCAGATCCTGCGCTATGGCGAAAACCCCCACCAGCGCGCAGCCCTTTATCGCTGGGGCGGCATGACCGCCAGCACGCCGCTGCCCACTGTTGCCGGCGCGGATCTGTTGCATGGCAGAGATCTCTCGTTCAATAATTTGCTGGATCTGGATGTGGCCCTCGCTACAGTGCAGAGCTTCACCGCACCAACAATTGTTATTGTCAAGCATACTAATCCTTGTGGCTTAGCCTGCGATGATGTGCTGGTCGAGGCGTACAGGAAGGCTCACGCCGGCGATCCCATCTCTGCCAGTGGTGGCATCATCGGCTCGAATCGCCCGATTGATGAAGCAACCGCGCACGAGATCTGCCAGTTGTTCTACGAAGCCGTAATCGCGCCAGAGTTCACACCGCAGGCCCTCTCTCTCTTGCGCCAGAAGGAAGCTCTGCGCCTGCTGGCGACGCATCGGCCAATAGAGCCGCGCATGCTGAACACACAACTACTGCTAAGTGCGCGGCCAGAAGTACGCTCGATCAGCGGTGGTCTGCTTTTGCAAACACCCGACATAGTAGGAGAGCGCGAAGCGGAGTACAGCGTTGTGACAGAGCGCGAGCCGACGCTTGATGAGGTGACGGATCTAATGTTCGCCTGGAAGGTCGTGCGCCGCGTCAAGTCCAACGCTATCGTGCTGGCGCGCAAACTCACGCTGCTTGGCGTAGGCGCCGGGCAGATGAGCCGTGCCACCAGCGTACAACTGGCGCTGGAGAAGGCCGGCACGCGAGCGCGCGGCTCTGTGATGGCTTCGGATGCCTCTTTCCCCTTCCCGGATGGTATCGAGGCCGCTGCCAGAGCAGGCATCACGGCTATTATTCAGCCGGGCGGCTCACCGCGCGATGAAGAGGCCATTCGCGTCGCCAATCGCCACGCGCTCGCTATGATCTTTACCGGAAGGCGCCACTTCAGACACTAGCACAGAACAGGGAAAGGAGGGTTCCCCAAAAATTCTCTCCATAAAGGAGCTGACATCATATGCCAGCTCCTCTGCGTAATTACTGCATTCACGCCACAATTTCGTCAGAGAAAAAGCGCGTCCAGAGCACAACTACCGCCAGCCCGCCGATCAGCGCAAAGAAACCAACGGCGCCGCCCGACAGGTTGGCAGGATCTTTGAACGGGTAGAAGATGATCAACGCGAGCCAGCAGAGCGTGAGTACCGCCGTCAGGCTCAGTTTTGTCGTTTCACCATTAGAGCGATAAAAGATGTGGTAGAACACAATGATCAGCAGGCCAATCAGACCAATCACAAGCTTGAGATTGGTGACAGAGCTACCATCACCGGTCCAGTCGATCACGAGGGACGATTTAATAAATAAGAAAGTGCAGATCCACAGAATGGTGAGAATCACTCCCCCGATGACTTTGCGCATATCAATAGCACTATTCACTACAACGGCTCCTTTCAGGAGAATATGTCAAATGCCAGCAGAACAGGCTTTGTGTATGGCTGCTTTCTCTTGCAATCGTATTGTAGTCCTTGCGCGGAAATAAATCAACATTTTCCCGGCATTCCCCCAGAGCTGTTGCGAAGTCTTCTTTGTCCTCTGCAACAGAGGAGAAAAAAGAAAAAGGAGTTTTTCGGGGTCCCCCATCTTATCATCGTGTTAGCGAGAGCTGGCGCGATGACGTGCGCGGAATCTGCGCACCTTCACCAGATTCGCGCATTTATCAGCCGTACAATAACGCTTTGTGCGACTCTTGCTCTCATCGTAAAAAACGCCGCGACAGTGCTCATTCGCGCACACTTTGAGACGTCGAGGATCGTGTTCAACCAGTAGATGCACGAATGAGGCAGCAATCTCTGCCTGCACCCAGTGCCAGTCCTTCTTTGCCGGATCTACTGCCAGGCGGTAGCCTGCCGTATCGCTCACCAGGCTGCGATACAACGGCACACGCGCGAGAATAGTATTAAGCAGGCTCACATCCTGCTCTGCAATCTGCCCCTGTACCAGCGATTCCGTCATACGGCGTAGAAGCGCACGCAGTTCAATAAACGCGGCCATGACCGCTACATCGGGTTGACCATCAACTTGCAGATCCCATTTAGCAAGAAATTGCGCGAGCCAGCCAGGATCTTGCAAAAGATCTCGTATCCACCTGCCGCGAAAATCCCGAAACTCGCTGTTGATAAAGTCCAGGCACATGACATCCATCGCGCTCTGCCCTCTCTCTTCTTGCTCGCTATCCTACAATACTACAAGCAAAATAAAAAGTTCTTGTAATGGTCCAGGGATGTCACCAATCTTTCCTTCTGTAACCATCAATATTATATTGACAGTTACAATTTTATAGACTATGCTTTATGTACCATCAATTCAAGCATCACACAGTAAGGGAGTGACCTGTGATGGGCAAACAAATCGATCAGAGCAAGGAAGATCTCTCGCGTCGCGTCATTCTCAAAGGGCTGGCCGGGCTGGCCCTGGCTCTGGGCCTGGAAGGCTGTGCTCAATCTTCGACGATCTCTTCGCCGCCTGCTCCTGTCTCTACTCCTACTCCTGCTCATCGCGCTCTGGGCAGCGTCCTCTACACCTACAACGGCCACAGTGCGCGTGTCACAGCAGTTGCCTGGTCGCCTGATGGCAAGTACGTTGCTTCTGGTTCGCTGGACAAAACTGTGCAGATCTGGAGCACAGCACCTGGTGATCACTTTCAACCCTTTATTTATCGCAGGCATACAGCCGGTGTGCAAGCGGTAAGCTGGTCGCCTGATGGCAAACGGATTGCTTCGGGTTCTGCCGACCAAACCGTGCAGATCTGGGATGCGATGAGCGGAGGACACGTCACCACCTGCCAGGGACATAGCGATATAGTGACAACGGTCGCCTGGTCTCCTGATGGGAAATCTCTTGTCTCTGGCTCCGCTGATGGGACGGTGCGCCTCTGGGATGGGGTCACGGGCAAGCAGAAATTTGTGTATCGCGGCCACCGGGCAGGCGTGAATTCAGTGGTATGGTCGCCTGATAGCAAACGTTTCGCTTCTGGCTCGTCTGACAGGACTGTGCAGATTGTGGATGCCGCGACCGCTCAGCTAGTGTATGTCTATCGCGGCCATAGCGATACGGTCAGTGCTGTGAGCTGGTCTCCCGACGGGAAGCGCATTGCATCCGGTTCGTGGGATAAGACAGTCCAGGTCTGGGATGCTGCAACCGGCGCGATTGCCTATACATATAACGGCTATAACGCGGATGCCGCAAAGTATAACCAGACGAAAGGGGTCCAGGCCGATCTAATCTTTTTTGTAGCCTGGTCACATAACGGCAGGCGTATCGCGGCGGTGACGCAGGTATACTGTGGCGATATCTGCGCGGTAGTAGTGATCTGGGATGCTGCAACCGGGGGGAATATTTCTTACTTCCAGGATCTGCCGGTATTTGCTCTGGCCTGGTCGCCTGACGACACACGCATTGCTACCGCGCTCAATCTGTCAACCGCACAGATTTCACAGGCATCATGAGCAATCATGCAGACGTCTGGGAAGCATAGCCGTCCCCAGGGCACCCGGCAGATAGCGGGAACTCCCGCGTGGCGGGAGTATCCCCAGTTCTCACTTTTATGCTTCCTCGCTTTTTTGCTGCTCATGCAGCCTGCCGCACATTTTCTCGAAAACTGCGAGAGCTGGCTCACTCGTAGCGCAGCGTATCGACGAGGCGACGCGCCGTGTGTAGCCACTGTTCGGGCGTATCATCGGGGACAGAGCAGCCGTTTGCCAGGATCAGGCGGCGTCCCTTCGTCTGGGCGAGCGCGGCCATAATCTCGTTCTCGATCTCCCCCTCGCCTCCCTGTGTCAGCGGACCGCGCTCCGCCAGGCCACCCATCAGGCACTTATCGGTCATCGTCAGCGCCTCGGCCAAGGTGGGACCGGTCAGCCGGTCGCTCCAGCTTATCACAGAGACCGGATAGTTTGTAAAAAAATCGAAGTACAGTTGATCGTTTGCCTGTGACGGGTCAGCATGGATATGGACAATGTTGAGCCAGCCTTCACGCGCGCTCTCTAAGGCGTGGAAATCGTAGGGACGGCCAAAACGCTCGTACTCCTCGCGCGTAAAATCGGCAGTGGTTGCGCCCATGCAGGAGAAGAAAATACCGCTGGCTCCGGCCTCAATAGCCGCCGCAATCAGCTTGCGCAGGTTGGTTGAGAGCGTCCCCAGCCCTTCCTCAAATGGCTGTGGATTAAGGCGCGCCTGCTCGATAGCCCGCTGCTTGCCCATGAAGCGCAGAGCATAGGTCAGTGGACTGAACAGTGTTAGAATGAGTGGATAATCGTCGCCGAGCTGCGAACGGAGCATACGAATACAGAGCAGTTGCTGCTGAAATGAAGGGGTATCCAGGTCCAGCCTGGGCAGGAAGCGCATTTGATCCGCCTCGACAAACGGTTGTTCTGGCGCAGGATAAGGGAGATCGGGCATGATCTTCACGATATCGAGATCGAACTTCTGGCGAAAAAATTCCAGTGTGTAGGCTGCCAGGCGCTCGCCTGAGCCTTCTGGCTTGAAATGGTGCCAGAAACAGAGGGGAACACGATCTACCGGCTCACCCCTGAGCGCCGCGTGTACGCGCTCGCTGGCCGTCATTGCGGTTGTCATAAATCCTCTGCACTCCTTACATCATCGCTGGTCAGAATGTGATCAACAGTATAAATCGTATTTGTTCTGCCGTTCTCCTGGACGCGCGGGCTTAACCCCTGCTCATAACGTTTTTTATCGTACGCTGATCGCTCCTGCGCACGCGAGGTGAGCAGATCATCGACCCAGCGGGCCAGCAGTGCACCGGCAACCGCTCCGCCCACCAGAACTACAGCTTTGAGCAAGGCAGCAACTTGATTGTTCATAAGCAGCCTCTCTTTGCTCAGTGAACCTACGGGAATATCCCACGTTCACTTTAGGGGACCTGTTCCCTTTCTTCCATAATGAAGAAAAGATTTTTCAGGGGGGTACCTGCCCCGCTATGCGAAGATCTGTCCGTTCCCTGCCAGGAGGGTTCTGTCCTCCTGAATCTTCCCTTATACTATACTACATTGGTCAGACACTAGCCATTCAGTTTTGTTTTCCAGAGGGGCGTGAAACAGTGTGCTATAATCTGCTTC
>JADBKA010000228.1 GCA_014896635.1 Ktedonobacteraceae bacterium | reverse complement strand
CGGGACTGGCAAGATGCTGGCGCATCTTGCCCATCTGAACGCAAGGGAGTATCACCCGATGGCGCTTCTCTTCAGCAATGCGAAAAGATGAAAAACCCGGAATTCGCGTGGCGACGCCATACAGATGACTATTCCACGCGAATTCCGGGTTTGCTTTTTATATCCTGACTTACACGTTTACAACACTCGGATGCCATTGGTCTCCCGCTGCTTCTCGACAGCGAGGCGCCGTTTGAAATCTTCGAGAGTGTGGCGCAATCCCTCTTCAAGACTGACGTGTGGTTCCCAGCTCAGCCAGGTGCGGGCGCGAGTAATATCGGGACGGCGCCGCTCCGGGTCCGTCTGCATGCGCGCCGCTGGTTGATAGACGATGCCAGCGTCGTTCGCTGTGAGCCGGTTCACCAGCTCAGCCAGTTTGAGCATGGTAGTTTCAACGGGATTACCGAGGTTGACCGGCAAATGAATATCGGGCCGGTCGGCCAGCAGCAGACGATACAGGCCCTCGATCAAGTCGTCGATATAGCAGAAACTGCGCGTTTGCGTCCCGTTGCCATAAATGGTCAGCGCATGGCCGGCCAGGGCCTGCGTGATGAAATTGGGAACAACACGCCCATCATCAAGGCGCATGCGCGGGCCGTAGGTATTGAAGATGCGGGCAATGCGCGTGTCGAGGCCGTGCGCGCGATGATAGGCCATCACCATCGCCTCGGCGAAGCGTTTCGCCTCGTCATACATCGAGCGCGGCCCGATGGGATCGACGTTACCCACATAGTCCTCGCTCTGAGGATGTACCAGCGGATCACCGTAGACCTCCGAGGTTGAGGTTAGCAGAAACTTTGCTTTGTGGGCGCGCGCGATGCCGAGCGCGTTATGCGTGCCGAACGCGCCAGCCTTGAGCGTCTGGATGGGCAGGCGCGGATAGCCGTAAGGTGAATCGGGATTCGGACTGGCAGGTGAAGCCATATGGATAATTGCATCGAGCTTCTCTGCAAAGTAGATAGGGTTAGAAATGTTGTGCTCGATGAACATGAACGCCTGGTGACCGTGCAGGTGGGCAATGTTTTCCCCCGAACCCGTGATCAGGCTATCCAGGACAATGACTTGGTGTCCTTCAGCAAGTAATCTATCACACAGGTGAGAGCCGACAAATCCCGCCCCCCCGGTTACAAGTATCCTCATCTCTTTCTCTTTCTGACTATGCCTTTTTTAAGCAAAAGTCCGCTGCCATTCTATACCGGTCTGGGCTAAGAAGTCAAACTCCTCTCTGCCAGGCCACCACTCCTGTGCTATAATGGATGCACAAACTATGCAAGGAATCAGACAAAGGAAGGGTGCGTAGCGTGGGAGCACTCGCTTCTGCGCATGCCCCGACAAGCACAGAGAGATATGCTTTCTTCTAAGAACGACAGAGCCGAGCAGTTCAACGAGCGATATATCCTGGGAGAAACACCCTGGGATACCGGAATCAGCCCACCTGAACTACTGGAAGTGCTGGAGCATTATCCAGCGGAACGCACCAGACGCATGCTCGATATCGGCTGTGGCACCGGCACAAACAGTCTGACAGCCGCCAGGCAGGGCTGGCAGGTGGTCGGCATTGACTTTGCCCAGGTGGCTATCGACATCGCTACACGCAAGGCCCAGGCACAGGCAGAAGAGATTACACGCGCCGGCGGGAGCGTCCGCTTCCTCGTCGCAGACATCACCCGCCTGACGCCTCCTCCTGCTGAGGAGCGATTCTCGCTGTTGCTCGATCTGGGCTGCTTGAACGGCATCCCAGCGGATCAGCACGCTGAGTACATGAAAGTAGTAGCCGAACAGGCTCTGCCGGGAGCTTTATTCCTGCTCTATGCTCACCTGCCCATCCCCGACAAAGAGCACCCGCGCGGCATCACCCCTGAAGAACTCGACAGGCTGGTCGCTTCGACCTTCCGCCTCATACGACGTGAAATGGGAGAAGCGCCCCAGGGTGGACAATCAATGTGGAACTGGCTGGAGAGAATCCCCAGCGAGGAATCCTGAGCAGGCTTTTCACATCTTCACAGTGAACGGCCAGGGAAGCTCCTGTTTAGCCAGGGGTTCATGAGGAAGAAGTAAATGCTAACTGGGATACCATGCCTTTACCTACCAGCCAACTTTACCCGCACCCACCCGTCCTTACAGGAAACCATCATTTCTCCCCCTACCTCTTCAGCATCTCCTGGCATCGGCACCATCTCCTGATCAAGGCTATAAGAAGTGGCATCCTGAGCAACCAGTTCCCTGCCGTCGAGCACGATAATTACAGGTCGATCCCAGATGGTGGAGCCGCGAATGAAATTATAAACACGCCGCGCGCTCCACTCGCGGGCCGAGATCACAAACTCTCCGTCAGTAGGGAAAGAATGGGAGCTACTGCGCGCCTCATCCTGCGGAACGCGCACGACCCGCCCTTCATACAGATCGTGAACGGTGCGCGCCAGCAGCTCTCCACCCAGCCGAGTACACAGCACCTCCAGCTCCTCATAACGCATGCCATCCCGTACCCGGATCTCCTGCTGCGCCAGGATATCACCGCTGTCCATCCTCTCATTCATTAGATGAATTGTCACACCCGTCGTCTCGTCTCCTTCATAGAAGGTCCAGAACAGCGGCAACGGACCCCGATTGGCGGGTAGCAGAGACGGATGTACGTTCAGGCAGCCCAGGCGAGGTAGATTGAGCAGCGCCGGGGGAACACGCTGCGGGAAGCAGGCCACGCAAATGACGTCAGCCTGGTAACCAGCAAGGATCGCCAGCGTCTCTGGATGCGCCAGGCGATGCACCTCCCACAGGGGAATATCATTCTGCCACGCCAGATCGACGATATCAGATCCAGCAGGCATCATAGCTAGCAAGGGGCGCCGGGGGCGGCGCGAAGGTGGCTCGCGTCGCTCTATGACTGGCAGACTGCGACTCTGGCCGGGCAAAAGCGTCATCGGGATCACCACCGCGCAGACTTCTATCGCGCTCCTGAGCAATGCACGCAGACAGGGTACGGAGAAATAACTCTGCATACCGAAAAAGATTACACGCGGCGCTCGCTTCGCCACGAACACATCAGACATGCACAAGACTCCATTTCCAAAAGTCTTCGCCACATCGTATAATACTTTCATAGCATACGATTTTTTCAGTGGAGTTTTCTTATGCCACGCATGGTTCACTGTGTCAAGCTGGGCCGTGAGCTACCCGGCCTGGAAAAGCCACCCTTCCCCGGCGAGTTAGGCCGGCGGATCTACGAACACGTCTCACAGCAGGCGTGGAACATGTGGCCGGCTCAGCAGACGCTGATTATCAATCACTACGGCCTGAACCTGGCCGACCCGGAAGCACGTAAGATTCTACGCGAACAGATGGAAGAATTCTTCTTTGGGGCGCATGCTCGCATGCCTGAAGGCTGGATACCGGAAGAAGCCGGTGCCGGAGCCGGTCCCAGAGGAAAAGGAGCAGGCAGAGCACCACGCAAGAAATGAGAGCATACGGCGATATCCTGCTCATTTCGTGCTACGAACTGGGTCATCAACCGTTTCACCTGGCTTCGCTGTCGGCGCTGCTACACCAGGCCGGCTATCTTCCTCGCTGCGTTGATACAGCGGTTGAGCCGCTCACCGATGAGGTGATCAGGCGCGCCCGCATCGTTGCTATCTCCGTTCCCATGCATACTGCTCTGCGCCTGGGCGAACAGATCGCACGGCGTGTACGCGCTGTCAATCCGCGCGCACACATTTGCTTCTACGGCCTCTACGCGCAGCTCAACGCCGACCACCTGCTTCAGGAGACCATTGATTCGGCCATCGGCGGCGAATATGAGATCCCGCTGCTCAAGCTCGTCGCTTCACTGGAAAGCGGCGAGACAGCGCCGGTGCTGGGCGTCAGCACGCGCACAGTCAGAAGCAAAGCCTGGATTGAGCGCACGCCACTGCTGGTCCCTGAACGCCGGCAGTTGCCTGCTCTCACACGCTACGCCCGCTTACAATGGGGGAACGAGCTGCGCCTGGCCGGTTACACCGAGGCCACACGCGGCTGCAAACATACCTGCCTGCACTGCCCCATCACACCGGTCTATCACGGGCGCTTCTTCGCCATCCCTCTCGGTCTCGTGCTGGCCGATATTCGCTCTCAGGTTGAGCAGGGCGCACGTCACATCACGTTTGGCGATCCCGATTTCTGGAACGGACCTACCCACGCGCTGCGCATCGTCCGCGCCCTGCACAGCGAATTTCCTGGTGTGACCTTCGATGCCACAATCAAAATTGAGCACCTGCTCAAACATCGCCACCTACTGCCAGCAATGAAGGACTGCGGCTGTGCCTTTATCGTCTCCGCCGTCGAATCGCTCAATGATACGGTGCTCGCTCACCTCGACAAAGGGCATACAGCCGCTGAGGCAGAGGAAGCATTTCGTATTCTGGATGATGCTGGCATCGCGCTACGTCCATCGCTGCTGCCGTTTTCGCCCTGGGAGACGCTCGAAAGCTATATCACACTGCTAGACTTTTTTGAGCAGAATCACTATATCGAGCATCTTGACCCCGTGCATCTCTCGATTCGTCTGCTGATCCCGCCCGGCTCGGCCCTCTTAGAGCAACCCGCTACTCACACATGGCTGCGCGAACTCGACCCCGCCGACTATACTTATCGCTGGCAGCATCCCGATCCACGCATGGACCGACTGCAAGGGCAGGTCGCAGCTCTGGTAGCAGAGGCAGAGCAGCGCAAGGCCGACGTGGTGGAAACCTTCTTCCAGGTCAAAGCCCTGGCGCTCGCCATGCAGGACCGCGATTTCTCCGCCGCGCGCGCACTACAGGACTACGGACCCCGCAAGATCCTGCCCCACCTGAGCGAATCCTGGTTCTGCTGAGCAGAACCCTGTGGGGACCAGTTGGTCTCGTAGCCTGAAACAAGATGAAATGAAAGTTGCTAAGATATTTGTTTTACTTTCAATGCTGATGCTACTGCTTTCACGCCATAAGTGTGAAAAAGGAATTGAATGAGACGCATCCGTGCCGTCGGGTGCCAGAGCGTCCGACTAAACAACTTCTCAACGACGACGGGAAGTTGAGCAGAAAGCAGAGCAAACCTGGAAGCTTCATCTCTGTCCCATGCCTCAACAAGCCATTTTTCTCTGACTTCCTCACCCGTCAGACGAAGCCTTATTACGGTGATAACATCCACCGAGAGTGTGAGATATTCCACATTCAAGGAAAGAACTTTGATGCTCTCGACATCATTTTGAGAAACAGCAAGTTCCTCTTCCAGTCCTCTGAGAGCGCCTGCAAAGAAATCAGCGTCGTCAGAGCGTGAAGGTTGTCCCTTTCGGTTGAATCCAGGCGCATTCATGGTTTCTTCAAACGAGGCTGACCAGTGGTTCGGATAGAAAGCCACAGAAGAAGAACGTCGCATGAGAACAATTTGCTGGTCTGCCGTGACTACAACACACTGGATACTCACAGGGGCAGGGATCAGGCACGTTCCCCGGTCTGTCGAACTGTAAGTGAGTGCCGTATTACCGTATTTCTGGCGAATAGAGACTTTTGTCCCGTCCAACGCGGTTAAAAGCGGCTCGTCAAAGAATGGAGTGATGCTATAGTATTCATGAAATCCAACCGGCGCAAGGGTCACTTCTAGTTGACCCAGGTCGCTAAATGAAGGTGTAAATGATCCCAACCGGTAGTGAGAGGAGTTAAAATAATCCTTCTCAATGACTGGAAGTTTCTCCTGTTGCAGTTTTTTCAGGTCATCAGGAACAGGCAGAGGCGTATTCAGGGCTGTTGTTTTAATTTCGTTCGGGTTCCATCCCTGGAAGTTTCTACTGTTGGTAAGAACGATGCAATCATCAACAGCAAAACGTTCTATATCAGCCATCTGCATCAACCAGCAGGCACCCGGTGATGCAAGAGAAGAAAGACTATATTTGATAATATCTGTGTTTAATTCTTCACCGTACTGATGTCCCACAACGATTTTCCCTTCTAGAGCCTCAGCATAGTGTACCCGAATTGTTTGCAGGTCGTTCGCTTCTCCAGATTCAGGCCCATTACGAAGGATATTAAGTCTTCTCTCGATCTCCTGCGAGATGTTGGTGTACTCCTGGATTTTGAGCTTGAGATTTGGCGGTGAACTGCTTATCCCCATTTTCCGCCTCTTTTGCTTCTAATTGTCCTAAAAGTTCTTTGTAGATGCGAGCCAGTCGCTCAAGTTGAGCCTCTTCATCCGACGATCCGGGAACAATGCTGGGAACAAAGCCTAATTGGATTTCTTCCGTATCAGTGAGTAATGACCGGTCAATACCAGCTAATTCAAGGTAGCGCTCGGTTTCTCGCCTGGATGTACAAAGTACCTGAGCAAGAGAGAGGACGAGCTTTCGCATTGTTCCCCTGAACGGTTGGGCAATCTCATCATTCTCTAAGCGGGAAAGGGTGCTTTTACTGGTCCCGATCAGACGCGCCAGCCCTTCTAAAGATAAACCTGTACTGCTACGAAGATTGGAGATGAGCTGCTCGCCAGCATTTCTCAGAGCGACCAGTTTCCTGCCGATTAACCGCTGAAGAGCGACGACGCCATCCCGATTATCTGTCCTGACCATCAGCAGCGGTCCGGCTTTATGCTATAATAGTGCCTACCTACGGAGAGCATTTCAGCTTCTCACAAGCATTGAAAGAAGAGGGACGGACAATAAAGGACATATGTCAAGAAATTTGAGCGGAAGCGCGCAGAAAGTACAGGATGCGTTGAGAGCGCGGGGCTTTGCATGTCAGGTAATTGAGCTGCCGGACTCGACGCGGACGGCGCAAGAGGCCGCACAGGCTGTCGGCTGTACCGTCGGGCAGATTGTCAAATCGCTGATCTTCAAAGGCAAGCAGAGCGGCAAGCCGGTACTGGTCGTTGCCAGCGGAGCGAATCGTGTGAACGAAAAACGGCTCGGCGAGCTGGCTGGAGAGCCAGTAGGCAAGGCGGATGCCGATTTTGTGCGCCAGCGGACCGGCTTTGCCATCGGCGGTGTTCCCCCCCTCGCTCATGCCGAACCGCTGGAAACCTATATCGACGCGGATCTACTCCAGTACGATGAAATCTGGGCGGCAGCCGGCACACCCTTCGCCGTCTTCAAACTGACGCCCGCCGACCTGCAAGCCATGACCGGCGGCACGGTCGTTTCTGTGAAGTAAAAAAGCGGCATCCTGCTCTCCTATCTTTGTTATCATTTGCTATAATAGAAACACGGCGAGATTTAGAAAGAGCTGTGAAGCCCGGTAGGGATTGAAATGAACAGATTCAGCACACCAGCCCCGATAAACCCGAACCCGAAAAATCAAAGAAGGCAGGAGAGCCAGCCTGAGCAGCGTGTCGAGCCACAGATGATCGGCATGCCCGGCTGGCTCAGACGTATGTCACCCAGGACAAGAACCCTGCTCGGCCTTGCGATTATCTGTGTGCTCGTCGTGGGTGCGTTTTTTGCACCGCCGCAGGGCATGTCAATGAATGTCAGCGGCGATACACCGCCCACAGCGCCCACCGCTCCTACCGTGACCAACCTCATAGAGAAAGTCACGATCAATCACACGCTTCAGTATCGCGGCGTCCAGATCACCGTCCTGGATGCGGCGCTGGCTTCCAGATTCTCTGACGACCGCAGCCGTGCCGGCAAATACACGGTCCGTGTGATGGTGCGCACGCAAAACCCCGGACAAACAATGGTCGGGATCGAATACAACAACATCGTGCGGCTGGTCACAGCAAATGGTACAACCATTGCACCGAAACGGATCTCGATCAAGCCGCTGGAACA
>JADBKA010000227.1 GCA_014896635.1 Ktedonobacteraceae bacterium | reverse complement strand
GCAGACCGCCGAGCACGGAAGGAGCCAGATAACGCACGCACATCCGGTTAAGCAGAAAGAGATAGCATACACTTCCTGCGGCGATTCCTAGAGCAAGGAAATTCACATTCTGGGTGTAGAACAGAGCGATCACCAGCACAGCAATCAGATCGTCAGCAATGGCGAGCGCGCTGAGAAAAACTCTCAGTGACTCTGGTAGCTGACGTCCAACCAGTAGCAAGATTCCCAGGGCAAAAGCGATATCGGTCGCCATCGGAATCCCCCAGCCTTTGGCGCCTGCCGTATTGAAATTGAGCATGCTATAAATCAAAGCGGGACAGAGCGCTCCCCCGGCGGCAGCGATGATGGGTAGCAATGCCTGGCGAGGGGCAGAGAGTTCCCCAACCATGAATTCTCGCTTGAGTTCCAGCCCTACCAGCAGAAAAAATATGGTCATCAATCCATCGTTGATCCAGACATGCAGAGGATGATCCAGCAAGAAGCCTGCAATGCCTATTGTCAGGTGTACCTCGAGCAGGGCTTCGTAACCAGCAGCCCAGGGTGAATTGGCCCAGGCAAACGCGATCACCGTACAAACGACTAGCAGTAGACCACTGGACGTCTCTGCCTGGAGAAACTCCTGAAAAGGGCGCAGCACTGCACGCACTTTGCGCGCCTGCTCAGTGATAGGGGTCCGCAGCAGTCTATTCATATTTTCTCCTTGTACATACTTTTCTTCACAAAAAACGCAAGGAGCATCAGATGCCGACCAGGCTTCCCGGCGCTCCTTGCGATAGTATCGCGGCGTTTCGTTTTTGGCCTTTCTTCAGAAAGTATACAACAAAAGCGAGGGGGCCAGCATGGATCACCCGCTGTCGCTGATTCATGCTGGCCGCTCAGATTCAGTTGAGATTAGAGCTGCAAAGTCTCCGCCGCCTGGAGCACTTCGCTAGCATGATCTTCTGGCTTTACCCTGGGCCAGACTTTGCGCACAACACCCGCCTGATCAAGCAGGAACGTTGAGCGCGTCACGCCCAGATACTTTTTACCATACATGTTTTTCTCACCATACACACCATAAAGCCGAGAGACGCTGGCTTCTGTATCGGAGAGCAGCGTAAATGGTAAGCCATACTTTTCGGCGAATCTCCTGTGCGACTCAACGTCGTCGGTACTGACTCCCAGTACCACAATACCGCGCTGCTGCAATTCATGATACACGTCGCGGAAGCTACAAGCCTCCTTTGTGCAGCCGGGCGTATCATCTTTCGGATAGAAGTAGAGCACCACCGGATGCCCCTTGAGATCGGCCAGATGTACTGCACCTTCTTTCACCACGTCACTCCCTCCCACAGCAGGTAGCGTAAAATCGGGCGCCGGCTGCTGTTCCTGCACTCGCGTTGTCTCGCTCATTGAAAACTGTCCTCCAGAGTATCGGTATCAGTCACCATTTATCATATCACGCCGCCAGCGAGAGCATGCGTTCGAGCGCGACGCGCGCCCAGTGAGCCGTTTCCTCATCAACGCTGACCTGGTTGATCACC
This sequence comes from Ktedonobacteraceae bacterium, assembly GCA_014896635.1. Next base: position 6,293 of record JADBKA010000227.1, on the reverse strand, counting down.
TCGCCTCGCAGCAGCGCTTCCAGGACCCATGCGAGATAGGCCGGGTGGATACGATACATAGTGGAGCAAGGACAGACCACCGGGTCCAGGCAGAAGATGAGTTGCTCAGGATGCTCCTGCGCGAGCCGGTGTACCAGGTTGATCTCGGTGCCAACTCCCCATTTTGTGCCAGCAGGCGCTTTCTCTATCTGCTGAATGATATATTCGGTCGAACCATACAGGTCAGCGGCTGCCACAACTTCACGCCGGCACTCAGGATGCACGATAATCCTGACATCAGGATGCTCAGCACGCGCCTGCTCAATCTGCTGCACGCTGAAGCGCATATGGGTGCTGCAATAGCCCTTCCACAGAATGATCTGCGCGCTCTCAATCTCCTCTTCGGCGTTCTCAGAGGCCAGCGGATCTCTGGGATTCCAGACAGCCATTCTCTCCTCCGCGATACCATACTTGAGCGCCGTATTGCGGCCCAGGTGCTCGTCTGGAAAGAAGAGGACGCGCCGCCCCTGACTGAAGGCCCACTGCATAACCTTCGGCGCATTCGACGAGGTGCAGACAACGCCCCCATTGCGTCCACAGAACGCTTTGAGGTTGGCCGCCGAGTTCATGTAGGTAACAGGGATGATGCTGGCATCATTCCCTAACAGATCGGTGAGCGTCTGCCAGCATTCTTCGACTTCGGCAATATTTGCCATGTCGGCCATCGAACAGCCAGCGGTTGGATTGGGCAGGATGACTTTCTGATGCGGTGCGCTGAGAATATCGGCGCTCTCAGCCATGAAATGTACGCCACAGAAGACGATATAATCGGCATCGGGATGCTTCTTCGCCATCTGCGCCAGCTTGAACGAGTCGCCACGATAGTCGGCGTACTTGATGATCTCGTCACGCTGGTAGTGATGTCCCATGATCACCAGGCGTCTGCCAAGAGCAATCTTCGCTGCGGCGATTCGGCGATCCAGTTCTTCACCATCCATCTCGGCATAGAACGCCGGAATCACATCGCTACGCGCGGAGAGATCCAGCTTTGCACGCATCTGCGGCGTGAGAAGCGGGAGAATGCGCGTTTCCTGGCTTGTCGTACACGCTGCTTTCAGTGCCATAAGTCTTTTCCTCCTTGCCATCAGGGAGCCGGTGCGGCTCCTCGCTAAGCATCATCGCTGTATCAGATCAATCAAATTCGAGCGAGATATCAAAATGGGGAGCAGAGTGCGTCAAGGCGCCAAGCGAGATGAAATCGACACCGGTGGCTGCCACAGCAGCCAGGTGTGAGGGATCAGTGCCGATGCCGCCCGAAGCTTCGATCAGCACATACGGCGCCCGCTGGCGAATCAGCTCAACAGCATTGCGCATCAATATGTGCGGCATGTTATCCAGCAGCACGACATCCGCACCTGCCGCTAGTGCCTGCTCGACTTCCGCAAGCGTCTCGCATTCAACTTCAACCTTGAGCAGGTGGGGAGCGGCCCGCCTGGCGGCAGCTACAGCCTGCGCGATGCTTCCCGCCGCTTTGATGTGATTATCTTTGATCAATATGCCATCGCTCAGACCAAAACGATGATTCTGCCCGCCACCCATGAGCACAGCATATTTTTCCAGACTGCGCAGGCCAGGCATCGTTTTGCGCGTGTCAAGAATACGCGCCTGCGTTCCTTCAATTGCCCGCACGCACTGTGCGGTCAGCGAGGCAATACCGGAGAGGCGGCCAAGAAAGTTGAGTGCGACACGTTCGCCGCTCAGCAGCGCACGCGATGGCCCCGCTAAACGCGCCAGCGTCTCCCCTGGCTGCACTGCCGCGCCATCACGCACCAGCAATTCGACCATGACGCGCTCATCAAGCAGGCGAAACGTCTCAGCCACCACGAAGAGGCCGGCAACCACTCCCGCCTGGCGTGTAATAATCCTGGCTGTGGACTGGTTCGTCTCCGCTACGGTGCTCAATGTCGTCACATCATCGTGTGCGCCATCTTCCTCTAACGCTCGCTTAATCAGTTCCTGCGGTGGCTTAAGCATGTGGCAGTACCTCCTCTCGCACCTGCGATAATCCATAAGGATAACTACGGCGAGGCTGGAAAACGGAGTGATGTCCGTCCAGGTCAGGATCAGGTACCGGATAATCAGCCCGCCAGTGACTACCGCGACTCTCACGCCGTTCCAGCGCAGCGGCAATGACCAGCTCAGCCACCAGCAGCATATTCATGGTCTCTTTCCATCGGATTACATCAATCTTCCGGTCACTCTGTACAGCATCAACTGTGCCTGCCATAGTGCGCAATTCTTTTATTCTCTGCTGTGCCACCAGTAATCCTCTCTGCTCACGACTGAGCGAGACATACTGCCACATAAGCTGGCGCACCTCATGACGGATGCGCATAGTCATCTGCTCATCCACTCTAGCGGAAGAAGAGACACCTTGCTCTGATAAATTGTGGGCAATGAAAGTCACCTTCTTCCCTTTTCCTGGCCTGTATACAGCAGGCACAGAATGATGCGCGGCAAGATGATCGGCAATCCGCACGCCGTAGACCAGTCCCTCTAAGAGCGAATTGCTCGCCAGGCGATTCGCGCCATGCACGCCCGTACAGGCTACCTCGCCCACAGCATACAGACCCGGCAGCATCGTGCGACCCTCGGTATCCACCAGCACTCCCCCCATGCAGTAGTGGGCTGCCGGGGCGACCGGTAAGAGATCATGCGCCAGGTCAAGACCAGAACGGCGGCAGAGCGCGGAGATAGTAGGAAAGCGCGCATGCATTTTTTCAGCAGGCAGATGCCCCAGATCGAGGTACTGATGCGTTGTACCTTCGCGCAGCATCTCGCTCAAAATGGCACGGGCAACAACGTCGCGCGGCGCCAGTTCGGCCTGCTCGCTGTAGCGCGGCATGAACCGCTCACCCGCATGATTGCGCAGATACGCACCTTCGCCCCTGACAGCTTCAGAGATGAGATGTGAGGTCCCATTGACCATCAAAACAGTGGGATGAAACTGCATAAATTCCAGGTCGCTGACTGCGGCTCCCGCGCGCCAGGCCAGGGCAATCCCATCAGCAGTTGCCCCGGCGGGATTGGATGTGTGCAGCCAGAGTCCACCTGCTCCACCACTTGCCAGCACCGTCGCAGATGCCTGAACGGTAAAAGCACCTCCATCGCCATCAATGGCGCGCACCCCTGTACAGACGCCATCCTGCACCAGGAGATCACTGACGAAGGTTTCTTCATACAAAACAACAGAGGATCGCGCTCTCAGAGCGGCTATGAGCGCTCGCTCAATCTCCGCTCCCGTCGCATCACCACCAGCGTGCAAGACACGCCAGCGACTGTGAGCACCCTCACGGCCAAGCAGCAGCCCGTCAGGTGTTGCGTGACTCTCGCTTCCCGCCTGCGCCCGGTCAAACTGGACACCGAGCTGCATCAGCCAGCGCACAGCCGCCGGAGCCTGTTCGACCAGAATGCGTACCGCTTCCTCATCGCACAGTCCAGCCCCGGCAGCCAGTGTATCCTGTAAATGCAGCCGGGGATCATCGTCAGCGCCGAGCGCGACAGCGATGCCGCCCTGAGCATAGCGCGTGTTGCTCTCGCCCAGTCGCCCTTTTGTGAACAGGGCCACACGCACATGCGGTGGCAGGCGTAACGCCACCGAGAGTCCGGCGATGCCGCCCCCGATAATGACGACATCAAACGGTTGGCTGTGGGCCATCCTGTCTTCTCCTCCTAGTAAGTGTAATATATACACTTACTATTCTGATAAAAAAGAAAAGGTGTTATCGCTACACTAAGTAGAAGTTAGTGTAGCAGATTTTTGCAGGACTGTCCAGTCCCACCGGCATTGAAAAGGGTGAAATTTCGTGCTTCCTTACTTTTTCCTTTGTAGCGGGAATCGTAGTCCCTTCTTCCGTTTGCTCCCCATGCGTGCCTTGCCGGGGTTTACCTGCGCATGGTATATTCATGCCATAGCGAATGTTGGGTAATTAGACAAAGCAAAGCTATGCCGAAAGTAATCTCGCAGGCTGTTATGTGGCTCCCAGAGCGGAGCAGCTACGTTATCCACGAGGAGGGAAACTCAGGGACCAGTCCCCTGCCAGATAAAAAGAGCGAGTGGTATGCCTGGCTGGCCGCGCGCTCCTCATTCGCTTTTGAGGGACGACACGGACACCTGACGCTGCGCAAAGAGAGCCGTGCGCGCCGGGATGGGTACTGGTACGCCTATCGCTGTCACGACCGGCGTACTGTGAAACGCTACGCTGGCAGGACGCACGATTTGAATGTCGCGCGGCTGGAGGAGATCGCACGCGAGATCACAGCGGCTTTCGAGCAGCCACAACAAAATACCGAGAAAGCCCCTGAAGGAGAACTGACAGAGCCACTGCTCATCTCCAGGCTGCGACTGCCCCGCCTGTCAGGCTCGTTGATTGTGCGTGAGCGGCTACTTCTCCGACTCGATGCTACGCTGGAGCGACGGCTGACGCTGCTCTGCGCGCCGGCTGGTACCGGCAAAACGACGCTCGTCCGCCAGTGGATCGCGGCGCGCAGTACCGGGACAACGTTCCCCCCCGTTGCCTGGATATCACTTGACGTGAGCGACAACGATCCGCTGCGCTTCTGGCGCTCTGTTCTGACCGCCTGCCAGGCCTGGTTTCCTGCTACCGAGCAGCACGCTCTTCACGCGCTCCTGACTGTTCCCCATCCGGCATTTCACACAGCACCTTTCCAGCCGCGCTCACTCGAAGCTGTGCTCACCGGCATGCTCAACGACGTGACGCGCGGGAATCGCCCCGGCCTGCTCGTCCTGGACGATTACCACCTCATCTCTGAGGCCAGGGTTCACGAGACGCTTGGCTTTTTTCTGGCTCATCTGCCGGAGACGCTGCATATTGTGCTGATCGCGCGGCAGGAGCCGCCGCTGTCCCTGGCACGCCTGCGCGCCAATGGCGACCTCAACGAGATCCGTGCCGCCGATCTGCGTTTCTCGCGCGAAGAGACCGCCGCATTCCTGCAAGATTTCCCGCTCTCGCCGGAAGATCTGGCGCGGCTCGATAGCCGCCTGGAAGGCTGGGCCGCCGGCTTGCGCTTGCTCTCACTCTCCTTGCAGCATACAACGAACCCGGCAGAGATCGAGCGTCTGCTTACAACCTTCAGCGGCAGCCATCGCCCCGTTCTCGACTATTTTGTGAGCGAGGTGCTGCACACGCAGACGGAAAAGGTACAGGAGTTTCTGTTGCGCACGAGCCTGCTCCCGCGCCTGAGTCCATCGCTCTGTACCGCCGTCACCGGGTACCAGGAGAGCGCAATTTTGCTGGAAACCATCGAGCGCGCCAATCTTTTTCTGGAGGCACTCGACGGCGCGGGCGAGTGGTATCGCTATCACGCACTCTTCGCCGAAGCCATGCAGCACGAGGCGCGCCGCCGCCTGAATGAGGAGGAGCTACACGAGCTTTTCCGGGTTGCCAGCCGCTGGTTCGAGCAGCATGACCTGTTCTCCGAAGCTATCGAGGCGGCGCTCAAGGCGCGAGACTACGAGCGCGCCGCCGACCTGATCGAGCATCAGGCGAATGTGCAGAACTTCCTGGAGCCGCAGGAGCATCTTACGATGCACCGCTGGCTGGAGCAGTTGCCGGAAGAGCTGCTCCACCAGCGTCCATCGCTCTGCTTCAGCTATGCGGCAACGCTGGTTTTTAACGCCAACAACAGGCAGGGACACGGCCAGGTTCTTCCTGCGCGTGCCGAAGATCTGCTACGCAGAGCGGAAGAGGGCTGGCGCGCCAGCAACGACTTCGTTGGACTTGGCAAACTCTTTGCCTTCCGCACCCTTCTCACATTTGAGCAGAAGAAGCGAGCGGAAGCGGTTGCCTATGCCAGACAGGCGCTCGCCTGTCTGCCAGAAACGGAGGTCGGCTGGCGCAGCTTCAGCCTGATGACTCTAGGGGCTGAAGCGATTCTCAAGGGCCAGCTCAACGAGGCCCGGCGCCTCTATCAGCAGGCCAACGCGCTCTGGCAAACGACCGGCAGTGCTGATGCTGCGATTGGCACTGCCGCCACGCTAGGCATAATCTGCTTCTCCCAGGGAGATCTGCACCAGGCGGCCAGCTATTATCGTCAGTTCGCTGACGGAGCAGCCCGCAGTGAGGATCACCCGGCGGCGGCTGCGCCGCTGGGGCTGGCGCTGGTGCATTATGAATGGAATGAGCTGGAGGTCGTAGAGCAGCAGATACAGACAGCGCTGGAACGGGGAGAACGCCTGACTGACACCGGACCACAGGAGTTCCTGAGCGTACCACTGGGACTGATACAGGCTG
>JADBKA010000226.1 GCA_014896635.1 Ktedonobacteraceae bacterium | reverse complement strand
TCCAGCACATTTGAGGAGCCTTCAAAGTCCAGGCCCCATACGCGATCCATGATCACGTCGCGCGTCAGCACCTGGCGCGGTCGCCGCATAAAAAGCGCGAGCAGTTCATACTCGGTCGGGGAGAGTTCGATCTCGCGTCCGCCGCGATGGGCCACGCGCGTTCCGGTATCCAGTTCAAGGTCGGCAAAGCGGAGTATTTCGTGCCGCTCAGTCTGATTGCGCCGGAGCAGAGCCTTGATGCGTGCCAGCAACTCTTCAGGGGCAAACGGCTTGACCAGGTAGTCATCGGCTCCGGTTTCCAGACCCGTGACACGATCAGCAACCGCGTCGCGTGCCGTCAGCAGCAGCACAGGTACATTATCGCCCGCCGCTCGCAGCCTGCGTACCACTTCCAGGCCATCAATGCCGGGCAACATAATATCCAGCACAATCAGGTCGGGCGCGCGCTCCAGCGTGCGCTCCAGCGCCTCATCGCCGCTAGCCGCCACAGCGACGCTATATCCCTCGTAAGCAGTAACGCGCCGCAATAAACTGGTGATGCGCGGATCATCGTCTACAATTAACAGATGAGCCTTTGTCACAACATCCACTCCAATCCGGTCTACCACCGCCGGCCTCAGAGCGAATTGAGCCGGCGCCTTTCCCGATATTTCACTTCCCATAATCTGCCTGGATTATACCACCTCAAGGTGAGGCTAATCTGAAAAGTTAATGAAACGAGACTGAGAATGCATCCTGCATATTTCTCCAGGGAAGAAACTGAGCAAACTTACATGTCCACTCGCCATCCCATAGCATAGACTATACACAGGGTTCCACGCTCGTCACCGTACCTGATCTCCACCTGTTGACTGGCGGATGAGCAGAGACATCTTGAATGGTGACGCAATTGCAAAGGACAGGCAGAGTCTATGACACAGACATCTCAGACCTCTGGAACATTCGATACTTCTCAGATATTACGAACGCTTTCTAACCAGATGGCGGACGCGGTCGAGCGCATCAGCCCGGCTCTCGTGCTGGTGGATGGCCGCTCACGGCAACCTGCTAGCGGCTTTGTCTATGAACAGAACCTTATCCTCACGGCCAGCCACGTGCTTGAGCGCGACGATCACCTGACCATCCGCACGCATGACGGGCGCGTTCTGGCTGCACAGCTAGCCGGACGCGATGCCGGCACCGACCTGGCGGTATTGCGCGTAACAGATGCGGACATTGAACCAGCACAGTCTGCCGCCGAAGAGGCGCGGGTCGGGCAACTGGTCATGGCAGTGGGACGCACCGCCGAGGGGCCAATGGCAAGCTCCGGCGTGGTGAGTATCGTCAACGGTCCGCTGCGCACAGAGCGCGGCGCGACGATTGATCGCTATATCCGCACCGATGCCATCCCCTACCCCGGCTTTTCGGGCGGTCCACTGATCAACGTGGAAGGCCACGTTCTCGGCCTGCTGACGACGGGCCTGGTCAACGGCATTGCCCTGGCACTCCCATACTCAATTGCCAGAGGGATCGCCGATATCCTGGCGCGCCAGGGACAGGTGAAACGCGGCTACCTGGGCATCAGCAGCCAGTTTATTGATATACCCGCCACCCAGCGCGTGGGACGCTCTCGGGAGCATGGTCTTTTGCTGCTCAAAGTCGATGAGAACAGCCCGGCGCACAGAGGCAGCTTACTGGTCGGCGATATTCTCATCGCGCTCGACGGACAGAGCCTCAATGATACAGGAGATCTGCATCGCCTGCTGGTCGGCGAACGGGTTGGTAAAACGGTCCCGGTCGAAGTGATACGCGGCACTGCTTTGCAGACGCTCCAGGTCACAATCGAGCAGCGCAGATAGGGCAAGAAACCATGACACAGGCAACAACACACTCAACCCAGCCTTCCCTGCCTCTCTCCGATGTTTTCTCAGCAACTCTCACCACTCTGTTCCAGCAGGCGCAGCCGGGCATTGTACAGGTGCAAACGGAACAGCGCGGCGGCGGCACCGGTATTATCTGGAGTAGAGACGGGCAGATCATCACCAACAATCATGTTGTTGGCAGGAACGAAGCAGATGTCCGCGTGCATCTCGCGGATGGACGTACACTACAGGCAAACGTGGTACGGCGCAATGCCCGGCTCGACCTGGCCCTGCTCAAAGTCACGGCAGACAATCTGACGGCACTATCAACAGGCGACTCGTCGAGATTGCGCGTCGGCGAGTGGGTCTTCGCCATCGGACATCCCTGGGGACAGCGCTGGTCGCTGACCGCCGGTATCGTGAGCGCGATCAGCACGGTTCGCCTGACTGACGATCTGACGACACGCTACATCAAGTCGGACGTGCGCCTGGCCCCCGGCAACTCCGGGGGACCGCTGCTCGATGCCGATGGCAGAGTCGTGGGCATCAACGCGATGATCTTTGGCGGCGACCTCTCGGTCTCCATCCCTGCCGATGTCGTGCATAGCTGGCTGGCAAACTTGCCACAGCGCCGGGGCCGCATCGCGCTGGGCGTCGAGCTACAGGCAGTCGAGCTACCCCCGGAGATCGGACAGCAACTACAGCTACCACACCGGGCAGGTCTGCTGATCGTGGGCCTCAGCCCACAACGCCAGGAACGCTACAGTGATCTGTTGATCGGCGATATCCTGCTCGAAATCGGCGGGCAGCCGATCAACAGTGCGGCGGCTCTACGCTACTTGCTGGCACAGGGCGAAGCGGGCAAAAGAGTACAGCTCACGCTGGTACGTGGCGGCACTGTGCTGACGGTCGATGCAGCAACTATTACGGTTGAAGGGTAGCGCAATATCACGCTTTAACACTGAATCAAACAATAGAATATATTAAACGTATATTGTGGGGCGACCTTTGCGGTCGCCCTGGCTTCTCTTTATCCACCGATCACGAGGACGAGAAGGCTCTCTACCCCTTCCTTTTCCTACCAGAATGTGGTAATTATGTTTAAAGGTTTTCTATTGTTGTTACCCTATCTTGAGGAGTACATTTTGGATACCACATCAAAGGTGAACGTTGGCATCGTAGGTACCGGCACTATTAGCTCAATCTATCTCCAGGCGCCACAAAAATTTGCGATTCTGAACACCGTCGCCTGCGCAGATATCGACATGGAGCGCGCTCGCGCCCAGGCGGCGAAATATCACGTTCCTAAGGCCTGTACCGTCGAAGAACTGCTGGCCGACCCGGACATCGACGTTGTTGTAAACCTGACGATTCCGCAGGTCCATGCCGAGATCAGCCTGGCAGCCATCGAAGCCGGCAAGTCGGTCTATAGCGAGAAGCCGCTGGCGATCAACCGCGAAGCGGGGCGAGCGATCTTAGAAGCTGCCCGCCAGAAAAATCTGCGTGTGGGCTGCGCGCCGGACACATTCATGGGCGCAGGCCTGCAAACCTGCATCAAGCTGATCAACGACGGCGCCATCGGCCAGCCTGTCGCGGCCACCGCCTTCATGCCTTCTCACGGTCCCGAATCCTGGCACCCCAATCCAGAGTTTTTCTACCAGCCCGGCTCCGGTCCAATGCTCGACATGGGACCATACTACCTCACCGCTCTGATCAGCATGATCGGCCCGATGCGCCGCGTGGCCGGCATGGCGCGCATCAGCTTCCCGCAGCGCACGATCACCAGCAGACCAAAATACGGCTCACAAATCACTGTTAATACGCCCACTCACGTCAGCGGCCTGCTGGAATTTGCCGGTGGCGCACAGGCCATGATCCTCACCAGCTTCGACGTGTGGGCCAACCATCTGCCGCGCATCGAAGTGTACGGCTCGGAAGGCACGTTGAGCGTTCCCGATCCCAACACCTTCGACGGACCTGTCTACCTCTGGCAACAGAGCACAGGCGAATGGCGCGAAATCCCGCTGATTCACGAGTACAGCCAGAACTCGCGTGGCCTCGGCATCGCCGATATGGCCTACGCGATGCGCGCGGGCCATGCTCACCGTGCCAGCGGCGAGATGGCGCTGCACGTGCTCGATATAATGCAATCCTTCCTCGAATCGTCCGAGCAGAGCAGGTTTATCGAACTGACGACAACCTGTGAGCGCCCGGCGCCTTTCTCCGGCAAAGAGGTCTGGGATCGGTAACATCTGAGATCCGAAGTCCAGGGAGCGGCCTGGCCTGCTCCCTGGAATACTTCTCCTCCAGGGCGCGCTGCCCACCCATCGGGGGCTTTAGTGACCAGTGCGGTACTATCCTACAACCGGTTTGCTCAGATGCCTGCCATCAAGCATCGAAAAGGAGTTTTAAACTCAACCATTGGTCGATGAAGTTCTACAATGCCGTTGTGTTCCTCCTATTAGCGGGGACGACGAATATCTCTCAGTGTTGGTAAGTCTGTTAGATGTTTTCGATGAAGCCACAAATCAAAGATACTAGCTATAAAGCTGCCTACAAAGACGAGAACAAAAAAACCTATAATGAAAAAAACAATAGTCTGCATATTGCTTCCTCCAATACTACTGGTGCTGCTGGCTTCTTATCAAGTTCCGCCTTTAGCATTTCTACGTTTCAGCAACTTAGAAGTCGTATTCTTTTCTCTGGTCAAAAAGCATAACCACTCAACGCCAATATAAGAGATAAATAGTATATATACTATTTATCTCCGAACATGCCTTAAGTATTTACTGACATGTAGCCACACAATAGATATAAGATCCAGTTGCACATTCAGCACAAGCAGTACAAGTGAAAGGTTCAATACAGATGCGGCATATCGCTAAACACCAATCTGGGATATGTGCGTTTGTCAAACAATCTATGAAACACCCCCATCTAAAATTGGGCATCACGGTATCGCTTGTGGTACCAGGTTGATAAGGATTCTCCTTTGATGCTTCAACTTTTCCATCTTGAGTAGTAGTCATACCCAAATATTATGCTTCTGGCGTAAGCCAGGCGAACTGGGTTTTTTGAGCATCTGTCGCAATAAGTTGTTCTACTACTGCTTTCGAGGAATTGGTAACACCGAGGAAGGTTGCCTTAACTGCCTTCCGGGGTACTCGCGGCTGATATCCGATGATATAGACGATCTCATTTGAGGAACGGCTTGTTACCTGTAGTACATTCCGCCAATCAGGTGTACCAAAATAACGGTTAGCTGAGATAACAAATGAATTTTGCTGTAACTGTTTAATGAGAGGATCATCAGGCTCCAGTGGTGCCATAGAAAACGGGGTAGAAGACCCTTGAGCATGCCGCTGAGCTTGAGCGGGTGCAAAGTTGCCAATCCCTGCTGTGAGTGCAAGGCTCGCCAGGAAGGCACTGCTACGTCTCCAGAAACGCCGACGTCCTACATCAACCACCGGCAAGGCAAGGGCAGCCTGCTGAATCGCTTGAAATACACGCCAGGTTTTTGCAGCCCCAGACTCTTCAAAAGAGAGATACGCAGTTTCATTCCTGTCAAGCTGCGCACGGTTCCATCCTCCACTTCGAGCAATGTCGGTTCTCATTTCCACTGCGGATCAGCCTGCTTCAACAACTCTCGCAAGCCAGGCGTTTAATCAGTGAAAATTACTCGCTGTCCTTCTTGCGTCGAATCAGCACAAGGATGAGGGCGAATAGTATACCTGCTAGTGTAGAGCCGATAATGGTTGCCGGTTGAGGGAATTGTGCAAAATCGATGGTTTGCAGGAGGGCACTGCCGGCGTAAGCAAAAGTACCGAAGACAAAAGCAAAGATCAACACAAGAATAATGATGGTCCAGATGCTGTGTTTCTTTTGCTTTGAGTTCAAGACGTTCCTCCTCCTACTATAAATAATAAAGATTACTATAAAATACACCGTGTAGTATTTCTCTGTCAAGGAAATACTGCATATCGTGCAGGGCTGTTGCAAAGTCCAGTTTGCTCTCTGGAACGAGAGTAAACGAGAAAAAGGTGTTTTTGCGAGGTATCCTCGCGCCCCGCCAGGGGGCTTGCAGCCCTGGCCCCCGCCTTGCACTTCTCTTCCCGACTTTGCAATAGCCCTGACACATCGTGTGACTGATCGATTCTACCTGTTTTTAACAGCAGCCGCACCAGAAGCACCAGACTGTGGCATTGCCACCACAGCACGTCACGGTACACGCGATCCAGCCGGGTCCACTCATAAGGCAACCCACCAGACATCCGCCGCATGTGGGCCAGAGATTGTTCCAGAAGCAATTTGTATCGCAAGCGTGACCGGGAACCACCGCACCGTTTTCTACGATATAGCTCGCCTGAATAAATTGTTCTGGAGCCAGAACAGTCGTTGGACCAGATATGGACTTCAGAGTGGAAAGATCTGCGACAACGCCCACGATATCCTCACCCCTTTGACCAACATTGTAGCCAATCCAGGCGAAGCGGTCCTTGTTGTCATCCAAAACATATGGTAGATAAGCGCCGGTACAGGTCCGGTCTCCCATTTCATATTGTGCGACTTCCCGGGCCGCCTCTACCAGTTTATACCCTTGTGCGTGGAAGAATCTGTCAAGAACACGCACATCAGTATTCGTCGTTACCTGTTGCAGGAAGTTTTCTTTGTCGTTGCCATGAAGTAGAATTGCTTGAGCCTTCTGTTGTACCGTTTCATCATCACTATTTGACAACTCGTTTGTTGCCTTTGCTCGCATGCCTGCGGCAATAGCAAAATTGATCTCGCCCTGGGTAGCACCTGCCTTTTCAGCAGCGCGCTTATACCCTTCAAGACAAGAACTGCATCCCTCTGCCGCTTTGGCTGTTAACATGATCAGTGCCGATGTGCGTACGTCGTCAATTGACTTCATTGTGATGGTCATTACTGCCTCCTTGCCTTGCAGAATCATAAACTAGGTCTCGATTCAGTCAATAGAGCACACGACGATAGAACTTCTGATATGAAAGCAGGATACGCTGTGCTCCTGCTCCCCCATATGCTGCCTGCACAGGAAAACTCATACTTATATCTGCTCAAGCGCATGAGCAATCTGGCTGCACTGCGTACATGCTGAATCAAATAGCAAATAGCGTTTCATTTCTCCTCCTTGACCGACAAGAAGCAACACTATCGTTTTCCGCTTCTCTCGCTTAAGTGGTATCTTTTGTGAGTATTTCTCACAACCTGCTCCAAGTATAAAAGCCGTTCTCAGATCTTACAAGGGCAAAAGTGTGAAGAAAAATCTTCACACTTTTGCCCCTATTTTTCAAGTAGTACCAGAGTCATTCAGATGGTGGGCATCTAGTAGAGAAACTTGCGCGATTGGCAAATTTCTTGTATACTACCTGTAGGAATACGCCTTATTTTTGAGAACGGTCCATTGCGGTGCTCAAGCAAACTCCTGGACGGTTCGCCTGTCGCATCTCTGCTATTTTCTGGAGGAAACCATGTCACCTTCTCAGTTCATCGCCTGCCGCACCATCGGCCCTCACCTCATCCGTCGCTGCGATGCCCGCCGCGCACTGCTCATCAACGAAGACATCATCACCTTGACCCCGACCGAATACCACCTGCTCTATCTTCTGCTGGAGCAGGATCTGGTTGCGGACAAAGAGCTGATCGCGGTACTTTTCGCCGGTGCTTCCCTAGACCGCTGTGCTCGCCGCACACTCAAGCGCCATCTCGACACTCTCAAAGCGAAACTGCGCCCGGCGGGTCTGACGTTGCGCCGCATCTACCGCTTTGGCTATACGCTGGTACCAGATGAGTCATCTGATATCAGCAAAGAGGTCTGGAACGGCTAGCACCCGCTGATCCAGGGAGCAGCAAGGGAAAGCATGCTCCCTGGATGATGCCAGCGCATCAGGAGCACGGTGCCTCTGAGGTTGCCTGCCTGCTTTTAACGCCCGCGCGCATTGCTCAGGAAGATGAAC
>JADBKA010000225.1 GCA_014896635.1 Ktedonobacteraceae bacterium | reverse complement strand
CGCCAATAAAATCAATAGAGACGCGCCGCACTTTCCCACGCAAGGCAGGCATCAGAAAGATCAATACCAGCAGGGCCGCAATACCAATCGGGAGATTGACATAGAATACCCAGCGCCACGAGGCATGCTCAGTAATCCAGCCGCCAGCGACTGGTCCGACAATCGCGGATAGTCCCCAGACGGCCCCGGTCACTCCCTGCCACTTCCCGCGCTCACGCGGTGTAAAGAGATCACCAACAATGGCAATCGCCAGCGGCATCAAGGCACCGGCTCCTATCCCCTGAAATGCGCGGAAAATGATCAACTGATTCATTGACTGCGACGCGCCCGATAGCGCCGAGCCGATCAGGAACACAACCACGCCGAACAGAAAAAGCGGCTTGCGCCCCAGCAGATCAGAGAGCTTCCCGTAAATCGGCACCATTACCGTCGAAGCCAGCAGGTAAGCGGTCGCTACCCACGTATAACGATCAAAACCCTGCAAATCGGCAATGACGCGCGGCATAGCCGTCGAGACAATCGTCTGGTCCAGTGAGGCCAGCAACATGACCATCAAAACGCCAAGCATCGTCAACAGGATTTCTCGCCGCGAGTATTGCGGCTGCTCGTAATCTTGTGTCTCCCCACTCCCATCCCTCACCACTTTCTTTATGTCAGACTCGCGTGATAACATTGCCATAGATTCATCCTTCACTTTCAATACCCTTAAAGTAAATCTGACTCAGATACCTGGCAACTTCTTCGGGTGGCATCTGTTCGTTGACTACCAGACGCTCATAGTTTTTCGGCGAGACCAGACTGGAAAACGCGCTCAACATGACGCTGGTCGGCAGCGCACGAGTAAACTCACCGGCAGCCTTCCCCTCCTCTAGCACAGCCGAAATCTTCTGCGTGAGCTGCTCCCACATCTCCTGCATGCACCCGCCTTTTTCTACAAACAGCTTCTTCATATCAACGTTGTTATAAAGCAGGTAGAAAAGACGCGCACGTCTGCTGAAGTAGCCACAGTACATGAAAGTGAGCAGCGATTCCAGCTTTTCGCGCGCGGTTTGTTGCGATCTTATCGCATCCTCTATGGCCTGAGAAAACCTTTCCATGTCACGCGCAAAAATGGCGATGACCAGATCTTCTTTGCTGGGAAAATGCAGGTAGATGGTACCTTTCGCCACACCTACACGCGCAGCAATCTCATCCATTGAGGTCTCATGATATCCTTTTTCCAGGAGAACTTCTTCTGCTGCTCCAAGTATAAGCATTTCACGCTCACGTCGCTGTTTTTCTCTTAAAGAACGTGGCTCCTGTGATGTCCGCTGCATGCCTCCACCTCCATAAAGCATCTGATATCAATTTTTTATAACCGGAGAACACCCGGTTTCTACGCGGGGACCCCCCGACCCCCACGAAGTCAATGATTCCCGCAATTTGACCCGCGTATTGGGTTTTGACTATTAGCACAGACTATGACTTGCGGGTGTATTTATGACTTCCTGGTCAATATTTTACAACACAGTCATGCTCGTGTCAAGGGAGAAGGAAGGAAAGGTTGATACTCTCGTGCGTTCAGGTGAGCGAGATGTTCGCAAGGCGTGCGAACATCTCGCCGGGGGAGGCCGCTCCTTTTTTTCCTAGTGATGGGGATGTTCGCAGCGCGGCTCCTTGCCGCGCTCTAGCTGGCAGTAGAGATTCCTCATATCGCAGCAGCCCCCTTGCGACGTGTTACATTCAAACTGAATTGTCGAGTGGCCAATCTGATATTTCTCGTTGAGCACCTGTGTTAATGATTGCAGGATGGGCGAACTGGCGCTCGGCGGCAGGTTATCAATCATCACATGGCAGGAGAGCGCGTACATACCGCTGGTAATGCTCCACACATGCAGGTCGTGGACGTCTTTCACTCCCTCCACGCTCTTCATATCCCTGACCAGATTGGTGAGCGAGATACCGTGCGGTACAGCTTCCAGCAGAATGTCAATCGTCTCGCGCAACACGCGCCAGCCGCCAAATGCGATCAACAGTGCGATAGCAACCGAGAGCAGCGGATCGACAATTGTCCAGCCGCTGAACAACATAATGGCGCCCGCCACGATCACAGCCGCTGAAGCTCCCACATCGCCAAAGACGTGCAGCAGGGCAGCGCGTGTGTTCAGGTTATCATCGCCCTCGCGGCGCAGGACAAACCAGACATACAGATTCGCAATGAAACCCACAGCAGCTACGCCGAACATCATAAGCGGCTGAACTGGTTCAGGATGCTGAAAACGCTGAATCGCTTCCCAGGTGATGGCAGCCGCAATCAGAATCAGCGTGGCGGCATTGAGCAGCGCCGCCAGAATGCCAACACGATGATAGCCGAAGGTTTTGCGCTCATTGGATGGCCGTCCGGCCTGTACTGCCGCGAACCAGGCCAGTCCCAGCGCGAAGAGATCGGTCACCACATGCCCGGCATCCGACAGCAGCGCCAGCGAGTTCGAGAGCAACCCGCCAATCACCTCAGCTGCCAGGATGAAGGCAGTGAGAAAAAAAGCGATGCGCAGGCTGCGCCCCGCCATGCCATGAGTATGATCGTGAGAGTGATGACGTTGCCCACCCTGCACCAGCCTGACCTCATTCATGCACGTCCCCTCCCCCCGGCCTGAGCAGTGGCATCCACTTCCTGCGCGTGTACCATGCCCATCTTGAGGAGCTGGCGAATATGCTCGTCTACCAGGCGATAATAGACAACACGCCCGGCCCTCCGCATCGCTACAATATGCTGATTGCGCAAGACGCGCAATTGATGCGAGATCGTGGTGTCGTCCCTCGCCAGTACGTTTGCCAGGTCACAGACACACAATTCGCCTGTCGGGGAGTTGAGCAGCGCATGCACCACCTGGAGCCTGGTCGGATCGCTCAGCACGGCGAACAGGCTGGCAATTCGTAGAGCTTCCTCGCCAGAAAGCAGTACACGCCGCACCTGTGCAACGTGCTCCACATGGACCGCTCGCTCCTGGCAGACATCCTCCCTGGGAACACGAACACCGGTCAACGTGGTACTTGCAGTCTCTGATAACACTGTCTAACCTCATTGTTCTTGCACACCTGTACAGGTATGCAGCTATTGATTTCCTTCTCACTATAGCACATGGACCGGGAATCTTCAACCCGGTAGAGGGGGTCCAGGGGGCGCATGCCCCCTGGCGGGGGCAAGGGGGTGTCCCCCGAAAAATACCTTTTTTCCCCTTTTTCTCCTTTGAGAGGGAAGGAATACCCCTTAAGTTGACGCCAAAGAGGGTGTTCCCCGAAAACCTCTTTTCCCTCTTTTTCTCCTTCTGGAGAGGAGGGAGACCCCCGAATCCCGCCATCAATGGCGAGGCTACAAGTTGTTCTTAGGGGAAGGACACTTCCTTAAGTTCACGCAAATGTGGGGGTCCCCCCATTTTTTACAAAGATTTGATATTAAGAGCGAGAGAAGCCACAACAAAAAAGGGCAAGGAAGATGCGATGCTCTTCCTTACCCTCCAGCAAAGGTCACCTGGCCTGCGGCAAAGAGGCAGATACTCTTTGCCTTCTTCTTGTTGCCTTTAGGACACCCCCGCACGGGCCAGACGCGCCGCCAGAGCCGCCTGGTAACGGTCGGGATCAGGCTCCTGCGGGCGCAGCGAGCGCGTGGCACGCACTACGAAATGCGCCTCCACATCCTCGGTCTGGAACATCTCCTTTGCGAAGGCGATGGCGTCTTCCTGGCTGAACTCCTTACATGAACAGATGTCGATATCGACCTCACCGTACTCAGGCCAGGCATGCAGACTGACATGGCTCTGGGCAATGACGACGAAACCTGACATACCGGCGTCAAGCGGGTTGGACGTCTCGATATCATAGAGATGCACAGGACTGACCTTCTCCATACCGACACGCCCAGGGTATTCGTCGAGGACACGGCGAATCAACGGCTCGTTTTCGAGCAACTGCCGGTCACAACCATAGAGTTCCAACATTAAGTGTACAAGCATCGCATCTTCCTCCCGGAACAGGTAGTTACGCAGGCTCCTTGCCGCAGAGGCGGAACGCCGGCCTGCCCTTTTCTCTCGTGTGTCCCTTTTCACACACTGGGAGATATTATACATTAGATTGTCAAGCTAATGCAAAGGAAAAATGCGACAATTTTATCTAATGCCAAATGCTTTTCCATCTAAACATCAGGGGACTGTCTACCTAAAAATAAGGTTTCAATCCACCTAAATGACACCCGCCTGTCTATCTAATAAGGACGCCTGGTTGTTATTAGATAGAAAAACATCAGGGACGTCTCTGCTTGCCAGCTTCAAACGCATTTTTTAGCTCTTCGAGCATCTTGTTCCGTTGCAAAAACAGTTCTTTACGGGGTCGAGGTTGAGTCTTGTTGACTGCATAAGCAGTAAGCAGAGGTAAAATTATAGTTGAATCACCATAGATAACAACTGTGTCTCGTAGTTGATCCGGCTTGATCTTCCCCCATGATACTGCCTCGGATGGGGTCGCGCCTGAGAGGCCACCCCAGTGGGGAGCGTCGGCGGTAATCTGGATGAAGTAGTCATGTCCACCCTTCTGGATACCAAGCACCTCCCACAGTTGCGGCTGGGTCTGAAGGTAGAAGTTCTTGGGACTCCCTCCACCCAGAATGAGCACGCCGTTGCGCGTCGCATGGTGGACGATAGCGGTTGTCTCGTTCACGTCTGCCAATGGGTCAAGCGAGAGCTGGTTGCCTTCCAGGACGGAGCGAGCGACGTTCATACCGATGGAAGAATCGCCTGGAGAAGACGTATAAATGGGAACGTTCCAGGCGGCAGCCTGTGCCAGCAGCGAGTTCTCCGGTTTCACGCCTGCTTTGAGCAACTGGCTACCCAGGTGATGATGCAGTTCAGAGGTTGAAACCGGTCTTTCGGGCAGACTTTTGAGGCATTCGCGGATAAAAGCGTCCGTATCGAGTAGCACTTTATCTTCAAAGAGAATATCATAGATACGGATGATGCCTTCTTCCTGAAGCATGGTATCGTCCAGGCGGAAATCGCCGCGATGCAGAGTCATCGCCAGCGCGTAGTGGATATCGTGATAGAGATTCGCCCCGGTACTGATGATAAAGTCAACAAAGCCATACTCCATCAATGTGATGATGCAGCCGCCCAGACCGGCGGGTGTGAGTGCGCCGGCCATTGTCAGGGCAATGGTCGTATCCTCTTCGGGGCGCAGCATCTTCTCGACCAGCAGGCGCGCCGCTTCGTGCAGTCGTGCCGCATTATATGCCTGAAACTGCTGATCTATCAACTCGCTGACCGTCATGCCGGGCTGGATGCGCCGGGGTAATATGCTGGCTCCGCTCAGCAACTCGCTGTGCGCAGGGAGATGATGCTCATGCTGGTTCGCATGATGTGACTCGTGGTGATGAGTCATCCACAATGATCCTTTCTATGATGGAAAGAGTAGCGAAAAAGGGCCAGAACGTGTCTGTCTTTGTATGCCTGCGGCCTTATCCACCCGTATTATATTACACACTACCAGGCTTCCCGGTAGGCATAGGATTGACTCTTTTAGTACCAAGTAGGTGGACAGAACGAATGAGAAGTGGGGTCCAGGGGCGCCAGCCCCTGGCGGGGCATGGGGTGTCCCCATTTCCCCCTTTTTCTCAATTCTAAGGTCCACCTCCTTAGCAGGGAAGGTTCTTGTGATGCAAAAGACGAACAACGTTGACAGCACGAAAGAAGAGAAGACTATCTTGATTGTCGATGACGACCATGATATCGGTGAGGCGCTGCAATGCGTGATCAGAGAGGAGACGAACTTTCACACGCTGTGGA
The DNA here is from genome assembly GCA_014896635.1 of Ktedonobacteraceae bacterium. Next base: position 2,017 of record JADBKA010000225.1, on the reverse strand, counting down.
TTGCCGAAAGTGACCTGGCGCTTCTCAGTGCGCCGCATGTGCGCCCGGCTCTCATCCTGCTGGATTATCTGATGCCTGTGATGAACGGACTCGCGCTCTATGATCGCTTGCAGGAATTGCCGGGGACGCGCGGCGTATCGGTCGTGCTGATCAGCGCGGCGCTCTCGCTCCCTTACGAAGAGGTGCAGCGGCGCCATCTTCGTCTACTCAAGAAGCCTTTCGATGTACGTGATCTGCTTAACATCATCGCTGAACTCGTCCCTGAATAGCGCTGTACAGTGATGGACTGAGAGATATGACGAGTCGATACTGTTTTTCAGTCCATCACAGGGCTACTCAAGCATCGCCCTTCTGATCTCGATAATCTGATCACGCAGTTGCGCGGCCTTCTCAAACTCCAGTTGTTTTGCAGCGGCGCGCATCTGCGCTTCTAGATCTCTGATCAGGCGCAAAGCTTCATCTTTAGGAATTGTAGCCAGGGCGGTAGAGAGCGGCTTGCCGCCGGCTGCCTTGCCCTCAGCGCTCATCGCCTTGATGCGTTCTGATAGCGTCCTAACTTCCTTCTGAATGCCACGTGGGGTGATATTGTGTCGTTCGTTGTAAGCAATCTGGCGTGCGCGGCGGCGGTTCGTCTCGTCGATGGCGCGCTGCATGGAGCGCGTGACAGTATCGGCGTACATGATCACGCTGCCTTCGACGTGGCGGGCGGCGCGGCCGATCATCTGGATCAAGGAGTTCTCCGAGCGCAGGAAGCCCTCTTTATCGGCATCCAGGATTGCCACCAGCGAGACTTCCGGCAGGTCAAGTCCTTCGCGCAGCAGGTTGATGCCGACGACGACATCATAGACGCCCAGGCGCAGGTCGCGCAGGATCTCGACGCGCTCAATCGTGTCAATCTCCGAGTGCAGGTAATGCACCTTGACGTTGAGTTCCTGCAAGTAGTCGGCGAGATCTTCGGCCATTTTCTTTGTGAGTGTCGTGACCAGGGCGCGCTGGCCCTTCTCGACGCGCCTGCGGATCTCGGCAAGCAGATCGTCGATCTGGCCGCGTGTGGGGCGCACGCTGATTTCAGGATCGATCAGCCCGGTCGGGCGGATCACCTGTTCGACGACAGCCTGGCTATGCTCGTACTCGTAGGGTCCGGGCGTGGCCGAGACGAAAAGCGCCTGGCGGACGGCGCGCTCGAATTCGCTGAATGTCAGCGGGCGGTTATCCAGGGCCGATGGCAGGCGAAAGCCGTAGTCAACGAGCACCTGTTTACGCGAGCGGTCGCCTGCATACATGCCGCGCACCTGTGGCAGAGCGACGTGTGATTCATCTACCACGAGCAGGAAATCATCGGGCATGTAGTCAAGCAGCGTCCAGGGCGGCTCGCCGGCTCCTCGTCCAGCGAGATGGCGCGAGTAGTTCTCGACGCCGGAACAGAAGCCGGTCTCACGCAGCATCTCGATGTCGAAGTTAGTGCGCTGTTTCAGGCGCGCCGCTTCGAGCAACTTGCCTTCAGCCTCAAGATCGGCCAGCCGCTCCGCCAGTTCCTGTTCGATCAATCGGATTGACTGGTTCAGGCGTTCCTGCGTCGTCACCCAGTGTTTGGCGGGATAGATGTCGAGCCGCTGGCGCCTGCCGAGCACTTCGCCGGTGAGCGGGTCGATATCGGTCATGCGCTCAATTTCATCGCCGAAGAATTCGATCCGTACTGCCACATCTTCATACGCGGGAAAGATCTCCAGCACGTCACCACGCACACGGAAGCGGCCACGAATGAAGTTGGTGTCGTTGCGCTCGTACTGGATCTCGGTCAGGTGGCGCAGAATCTTATCGCGGCGCCGCTCCTCGCCACCTTTGAGCGTCAGAACGACCTCGCTATACTCTTCTGGACTACCCAGACCATAGATGCAGGAGACAGAGGCAACGATGAGCACATCGCGCCGCTCAAACAGGCTGCGCGTAGCCGAGAGGCGCAGTTTCTCAATTTCCTCATTGAGCATGCTTTCCTTCTCGACATAAGTGTCTGTGC
>JADBKA010000224.1 GCA_014896635.1 Ktedonobacteraceae bacterium | reverse complement strand
GGCGACGAACTCTTCGCCGGCTATCCCAAATACGTCGTCGATTGGATGGCAGCTTACTACCACATCCTGCCGACGCCAATCCGCGACGGCCTCATCCAGCCGATGCTTGAGCGCCTGCCGTACAGCATGCGCAAACTCAAACAGGCCGCGCGCAATCTGTCGCAACCGGCACCGCAGCGCTGGATGAGCTGGTTTGGCATCTTCAACGGGCAGATGAAAGATAAGCTGCTCTCCGAGCAGGTCAAATCCGCCATCGACCTGGATTCCAGCACCGCCTTTCGCCGCTGGTTGGCGAAGAATCCACAGCGCGACGACCTCTCGTCGATGCTCTACCTGGATACGAAAATCTGGCTGCCTGACAACTTGCTGATGAAAGGCGATAAGATGACCATGGCCGCCTCGCTGGAGCAGCGCATCCCGTTGCTGGACTACAAACTGACCGAGTACGCGGCCAGCATCCCATCACACCTCAAGACGAAAAATTTTAAGGCCAAGTACCTGCTCAAACGGGCTTTTGCCGATTTCTTGCCAGAGCCAATTCTGACGCGCAAGAAAATGGGTTTCAACGTGCCGACCGGCGAGTGGTTTCGCGGCGGCCAGCGCGGCCTGATCACCAGGCTGCTGCTCTCCGAGCGCATTCGCAGCCGGGGCTACTTCAACGACGCCTTCATCGCGCAGATGGTCCGCGATCACGTCGAAGGTCGCACAAACTACCAGGCCCAGATTTTCACGCTCGCCAGCCTCGAACTCTGGTTCCGCGTTTTCATCGACCGCACGGAACTGGCGGTACCGGAGTGCTCTACCGAAGAACTGCTGGAAGAGGATCGGCCCGTTGCCGTCCAGTTGTAAGGAGAAGTGGAAGTGAAGAGTATGCGAAAGATGACAGCAAGCCCCGGACAGGATAGGCCCTTGCGTGTGCTGGTAGTTACGGGAGCATATCCGAGCGAGCAGCGACCACACTCAGGCACATTCATCAAGAGCCAGGTAGATGCGCTGGTTGAGGCTGGGATAGAAGTTGAGGTGATTCATCCCGATCCCGCCCTCTCGACGCCGCGCCGCTACGCCTGGGCCATTATGCAGGTTGTGCGCAAGTCTTTGAGTGGACACTATGACATCATTCATGGACACTACAGTTTCTGGTGCGCGGTGGCACGCCTGCAATGGACGACCCCGGTCGTCGCCTCCTACCTGGGGGACGACGTGCTGGGGACGATTGGCGCGGATGGCACCTATACGGCGAAAAGCAGGTATGTGAGAGCCTTCAGTCGCCTCCTCGCATACCTGGTCGATGCCGTGATTGTCAAATCTGAGCAGATGAAGAAGGTGCTGGGCGGGCCACAGGAGAAAGTCTTTGTTATCCCTAACGGCATTAACTTCGAGCAATTCCGTCCGCTGCCGCGCGACGAGATACGCGCGCTCCTGGGATGGAACCAGCAACGTTATTATGTCGTCTTTGCTAATAACCCGGCTATTCCCGTCAAAAATTTCAAGCTGGCACAGGCCACCATCGAGCGATTGCAAGCCAGAGGCATCGAGGCCGAGCTGATCGTTGCGAATGGTTTACCGCACGCAAAGGTCGTGGAGTACATGAACGCGAGCAATGCGCTCATTCTCACTTCAATTGCCGAAGGTTCACCCAATGTCGTGAAAGAGGCAATGGCCTGCAATGTTCCGGTGGTCTCAACCGACGTCGGCGACGTTGCCGACGTGATCGGTAGGACCGAAGGATGCAGCGTTTGTCCGCCTGATCCTGAAGCTCTTGCCGATGGATTGGAAAAAGCGTTACGGCACGTAGAGCGCACAACCGGGCGAAATGATATACAGCATCTAAAAAGCTCATTTGTCGCACAGCGTGTAATAAACGTCTATAAAAAGATTCTCGGAGTGCCGGTGGACGAGGGAGCGGCGGACAACCATCAATCTCATACAAAGGAAGCAGTCTATGTCAAAGGCCCCTGAAGTGCTCTTGCTGGTAGAGAACCTGTCAGTACCGGCGGACCCGCGTGTCTGGCGCGAGGCAGTGGCATTACGGCAGCAAGGCTACGAAGTCAGAGTGATCTGCCCGAAAGGGCAGGTCCGCAACACAGAATCCTATGTCTGCCTGGAAGGCATTCACATCTATCGCTATACACTCAACACAACGGTTGCTAGATCAAGCAACTATATCAAAGAGTATCTTATAGCGATGCTCAAGACGTTTGGATTGACTTTCAAAGTCTGGTCGCGTCACGGCTTCGATGTGATTCACGCCGCTAACCCGCCTGACACGTTTTTTGCCATTGGCCTGTTCTACAAGCTTTTTGGCAAAAAATTCATCTTTGACCAGCATGATCTCGCGCCCGAAATTTTTCATATCAGATTTCAAAATCGTCTGAAGCCTCTTTATCACCTGCTCAAATTCTGCGAACGATGTTCTTACCGCGTGGCTGACGTAGTGATTACCTCGAACACCTCGCAGAAAGGCATAGCTATCACGCGCGGGGGATGCCGACCCGAGAAAGTATTCGTCGTGCGCAATGGCCCTGACCTCGCCAGTTACAAAACAACGGAGCCGGAGCCAGGTTTGAAGGGCAGCAGGCGCTATCTGCTGGCATATGTTGGCGTGATGGGCATGCAGGATGGCGTTGATTACGCCATCAGAGCACTGTACGAACTCGTCCACAAACGAGGCAGGCAGGATGTCTCTTTTGTGTTGATGGGTAGCGGAGATCAGTTGGAGCCGCTCAAGGCGCTGACCCGCGAACTGGGACTTGAAACATACGTCAACTTCACCGGATGGCTGGCAAAGCAGGATCTGCTGCGCTACCTGGCTGCCGCTGACATCGGCATCTCGCCCGATCCTGCTAACGAACTCAACGATCACAGCACCATGCTTAAAACAATGGAATATATGGCGATGGGCAAGCCGGTCGTCGCCTTTGACCTGCCTGAAACGCGCTACTCCGCCCAGGATGCGGCGCTCTACGCCACGCCTAACAGCATCGAGGAGTTTGCCGATAAGATCGAAATCCTGCTCGACAACGAAGATTTGCGCAGGAAAATGGGTGCATTCGGGCGTCAACGAGTTGAGACAGAACTGTGCTGGGATCGCACCAGGGTCAATCTCTGGCATGCATATGCGACGCTCTTTCCGGCATACCGGCAGCCACTAAACTTTGAAGCCAAAAGCGAAAGCGAAGAAGAAAGCAAGCGGGATTTAGAGGCGAAGCCTCTAGCCGGAATTGAAGGAGGGTCTTCCCCTTCTCGCTATCGATAAAATCTAAGCGGAGAAAGGTTAATCAGTTCTTTGATCTCTTTAGAGATAGGAACACGAAAAAGCATATGGTTACAGCAAAATATCTTGTTACCGGTGGAGCGGGATTTATCGGCTCACACATTGCTGAGACGCTGCTCAAACGCGGCGAGGCAGTACGTGTCCTGGACAACATGATTACAGGCCGCCAGTTGAACCTGGATGCGCTACAGGGTCACCCAGGCCAGGTAGAGATTATACACGGCGATATACGGAATATGGAGACGGTACGCGCGGCTGTCGCGGGCGTCGAGGTGGTATTCCACCAGGCGGCTCTGGCCTCTGTGCCGCGCTCAATTCAAAACCCGGTGGACTCGCTGGAAACCAACATCAACGGCACACAAAACGTGCTGCTGGCCGCCTGTGATGCCGGTGTGCGCCGCGTCGTCTACGCCAGCTCGTCATCAGTCTATGGCAACACGCCGACGCTGCCCAAGCATGAAGCAATGCCCACAGCGCCAATGTCGCCTTACGCTGTACAGAAATTGACGGGCGAACTGCTGTGCAAAGTTTTCTACCCCATCTATGGGCTTGAAACTGTCGCCTTGCGCTACTTCAACGTCTTTGGTCCGCGCCAGGACCCGACTTCGGAATATGCAGCCGTTATTCCCCGTTTTCTCACAGCCTTGCTCGAAGGGAAGCGTCCAGTAGTTTTCGGTGACGGTGAGCAGACACGCGACTTCACGTTCATTGAAAACGTCGTCCAGGCGAACCTGCTGGCGGCGACAGCTCCACGTGCGGCTGGCGAGGCCATGAACATCGGTTATGGCGAGCGCGTCTCGCTCAACCAGGTGCTGCAATTTGCAGGCGAATTGCTCGGTAGCAAAGTCGAAGCCGAGTACCGCGATGCGCGCCCCGGCGATGTACGAGACAGCCTGGCCGATATCAGCAAAGCGCGGGAACTGCTTGGCTACCACCCTGAGGTGAGTTTCCGGCAGGGGCTGGCAAAAACGCTTGAGGCGCTGCGCACAGCCGCAGTTCGCTAAAAATGGGGGTCCAGGAGGGTTTTGCTTTCCTGGACCTCTCTTGCTGTTAAGTTAACACCTATGGATGGCCTCAGTTTTCATGCTAAGGGATCTGATATTGTTTAGCCGAGCGAGGCCGAGGCCATATGCACAAAGCCATTCTGGCTCTCAAGAGCTTCCTGGGCGGCTGCCAGCACGCGCACTACAGCCAGACCGACCTCACCATGCGCGCGTGGTTTCCGCCCGGTGCGGATCGCGCTGGCAAAGTCCTCGCACTCCAGGCGCAGCGGCTCAACCCAGTCGATATGTGGGATGGTGGTCGCACCGTTTCGATAAGAGACGACAGGATCGGCATGGACATCCGCTCCCTTGTTATATACTTTGATCATCTCCGCCGGGTTGGTATCATCGTACACCACCATGCGCGCGTCCCCAATTACCGTGACCCGGCGAATCTTACAGGGATGCAGCCAGCTCACATGGACATGCGCCGACATGCCATCGGCGAATTCCAGGTCGAGATGCGCATTATCACAGATACGCTGCTGCACATGCGCATGTGCCTGCACTTTGACGCGGGATGGCACTTTTCCAAAAAGATAGAGCAGGATCGATACATCGTGCGGCGCCAGATCCCAGATCACATTGATATCGTTGCGGAACAGACCGAGATTTAAGCGTTCCGTCTCAACACAATAGACTCTCCCCAGATCGCCATTCCGTACAAGCTGGCGCAACTCGTTCACTGCAGGACTGTACTCAAACGTATGCCCCACCATTAAGGTGAGACCGCGTTCAGCGGCCAGCGCAACTAGCTCCTCGGCCTCTTCAACACTTGCCGTGAGCGGCTTTTCCACCAGTACATGCTTATCATGCAGAAGAGCAGCTTTCGCCAGTTTATAGTGTGAGCGCACCGGTGTGGCAATCACCACCCCATCAACATGAGAGTTAAAGACCTCGTCCGCACTGGTAGTGGTCTGTACCCAGGATTGATTGGTGGCCAGTGAGGCCAGTCGGCGCTCATCCATGTCGGCCACCATTGTGACCGAAGCGCGCGGCAACCCATCCAGGTTACGCGCAATTTTCGGTCCCCAGTAGCCCCATCCGATGACTCCAAAACGTAGATCAGTCATTGTATATAACCCTTCAACAGATATCCAGTTTATTCAGTATTTTAGCGGCACTGGTACTCCCACAGGTCAGACATGGGCAACAACGTGCTTTTTTACAGTATCTACCACAAACTGTATTTGTTCTTCTGTCAACTCAGGATACATAGGAAGAGAGACGATGCGCTTCGTTACATCCTCTGTGACAGGCAGTGATCCGGCTTCGTAGCCGTAAGGAGCGCTGGCAGGCTGCAAGTGAATAGGGATGGGATAGTGAATGGTGACGCCCACTCCTTCTTTTTGCAGAGCCTGCACGAATTGATCGCGTTCTTCCACCTGAATGACATAGTAGCAGTAGACATGCTCAGCCCAGGGGCGCACAACCGGTACGGCTCTCACGACATCACGGAGTTGTGCAGTGTAAGTCCGCGCATGAGCCTGGCGGGCCGCGTTCCAGCGCTCAAGATGCGGCAGCTTGATCAGCAGGACAGCCGCCTGAAGCTCGTCCATACGATAATTGACGCCCATCAACTCGTGGTGATATTTAGCACGGGAGCCATGATCGCGGATCATACGCATGCGTTCAGCCAGCGCACTATCGTTAGTAGTGCAGATCCCGGCCTCACCAAAAGCGCCCAGATTCTTACTAAAATAGAGGCTGAAGCAGGCGATATCGCCAAAGCTGCCGACTCGCTGCCCATTATATGTCGCTCCATGAGCCTGTGAGGCATCCTCGATAACCCGCAAACCATGCTTGCGCGCAAACTCCATGATCGGCCCCATTTCCGCCGCATGACCGTAGAGATGGACAGGCAGCACAGCTCTGGTACGCGGTGTCAGCGCCTGTTCGAGCTGGCGCCAGTCCATGAGATAGGTTTGTGGGTCAACATCGATGAAAACCGGGGTCGCGCCAACCGCCGCAATGGCTTCGACCGTAGCAATAAACGTGTTGGCAACCGTGATCACTTCATCACCAGGGCCGATCTGGCAGGCACGCAGCGCGAGGGTGAGAGCATCGGTGCCATTGGAGTTACCGACACCGTACTCACAGCCACAGAAACGCGCAAATTCGCGCTCGAACGCCTGTTGGCGAGGACCCAGAAACAGGTGCATAGAGTCAAGAACTTCTTCAAATGCAGTCATTATCTCAGACTTCAACGAGAGATATTGCGCTCGCAGATCTACGAGGGGAACTTGCATAGAAAACACCTATCCTCTTCTAAGACATTTTAGTTATAGGAGACTAAACTGAATCTCTTACATAATAGGGGATAGAAGTTGTTACCAAATAGCCAGCAAGGTATAGGATAGGTTAAACTCTTCGCCACCAGTAAAAAAAACGTAACCGTTCCCCCAATACTCATCTCAAGCTCTTTTAAAAAGGAAGGATTGGAGGACACCCATGCGCGTGAACTTTAGAGGGGTATCCCTCCTCTCCCGAAAGAGAAAAAGGGGGAAAAAGGTTTTTTTGGGGGGACACCGGGACTCACAAGTCCCAACGGGGAGCAACAGTCGGAGAGAGGATTCAACCAGCGTCTGCACACCTGTACCTTATGATTTCGCTACCCGTTTCATCATTCTTTACCATATCCACATAAAAATGCTCACCAATTATTCACCTGCGCTCGCTAACATAAGTAAGGAGAATGCCAGAGACAGGCCAGTTCTACTAGAGAACAGCCGCAAATCTATACTCAGGAGAATCTTATGGTTGTTCAATCGGCACCTGCTCGTACTATTACCCTTAATCAAAATTATCAAAGAGCGAAACGAATACTCGATATCACGTTTACTTTACTTATCGCACCTTTTGTTCTTCTGGTAGGTGTAATCGTTGCCCTATGTATCAGGCTGGATTCTGAGGGTCCCATTTTTTTTCGTCAAAAGCGTATCGGCCAGAATGGTGTTGAGTTTGAAATGCTCAAATTTCGATCCATGTATGTGAACAGTGATGACATGGTTCACCGTCAAAAAATTCTGCAATATATGCAGGGCCAGCAACTCAACAACGATGGCAAAGCTTCGCTGGCCTACAAAAACACGCATGATCCACGCATCACACGTGTAGGGCGCTTCATTCGCAAGACCAGCCTGGATGAGTTGCCTCAGTTCTGGAATGTTCTGCGAGGGGATATGTCGCTGGTCGGGCCTCGCCCACCACTCCCTTACGAAGTCGAATTATACGGGCCATATGAACATCTGCGCCTGATAGGCAAGCCAGGTATCACAGGCTACTGGCAGGTTTACGGACGCTCGCGCGTGACCTTCCAGGACATGGTGACAATGGATATCGAGTACCTCGAACGGCAGTCACTCTGGGAAGATGTCAAACTTATTTTCCTGACTATCCCGGTGATGATCTTCGCGCGCGGCGGCGCTTAGGGCTTTCTCATAAAGCAAAAATCTGGGGAACACCCTCATTGGCATTGACTTAACAGAAAAAAAAGAGGACCAGGAAGATTGACGCTCTCCTGGTCCTCCCTTTTTCCCTTTAAGATGAACGCGCCCGGAGGGATTCGAACCCCCGACACTCGATTCCGACCGGGCCCGGGCGG
>JADBKA010000223.1 GCA_014896635.1 Ktedonobacteraceae bacterium | reverse complement strand
TGCATCTGGAGAGTGGCCGGGCTTATGGCGTGCTGGTGGATCATACGGGCAAAGTTGAGATGGATATAGGCAAGAGCTACGAAGGCCGGGTGAGCATCACCGTTGAGGGCGAGAGCCTGGTGGTCTACTTCTTTGCCGGTCCCACGCCAGAGGCTGTCTTGCGCCAGTACAGTGAACTGACCGGCCGTATGCCACTGCCGGCCCGCTGGACGTTAGGACATCACCAGTGCCGTTGGAGTTATATGTCGGAGCAGGATGTCATGCAACTGGCTACGCGGCTGCGTGAACGTCATCATCCCTGCGATGCGGTCTGGCTGGACATTGATTATATGGACGGCTATCGCAACTTTACCTGGAATCCTACGACTTTCCCTGATCCGGCCTCGCTTACTCAGCGCCTGCATGCAATGGGCCTGCGCCTGGTCACAATTCTCGATCCTGGCACCAAAGTAGATGAGGAGTATAGCATCTATCGGGAAGGGATGCAAAAGGATTACTTTTGCCGCTATCCCGATGGGGAAGTTTTTGTAGGGGAGGTCTGGCCAGGGGCTAGCGTCTTCCCCGATTTCTCGCGCGCCGAGGTACGGTCCTGGTGGGGCAATCTCTACAGCAAACTGCTCAATGTAGGTGTTGATGCCATCTGGAACGATATGAATGAGCCGGCACTCAGCGACTTTCTCACCAGAGATCCGCAAACCGAATCTGCGATTCAGAGCGAGGCCCACAAGACGATGGCTTTGACGGTCATGCATCGCGCTGGCGGTGATCAACCGACCGGACCCGATGGCCCGGCTGTCTCGCATCGCTTCTTCCACAATGCTTATGGCATGGAAATGGCTCGTGCGACCTATGAGGGATTGTCGCGCCTGCTTCCGGGGACACGTCCTTTTGTGCTAACCCGTTCCGGCACAGCCGGCGTGCAACGCTATGCAGCGGTCTGGACCGGGGACAACGATAGCACCTGGGAGCATCTGCGGCTCGGCATCAGGATGTGCCTGAACCTGGGAATGAGTGGCGTACCGTTCGTCGGGGTGGATATCGGTGGATTCTGGGGAACGTGCGACGGAGAATTGCTGGTACGCTTCGCTCAACTCGGCGCGCTGCTGCCGTTCAGCCGCAACCACAATGCCCTCGGTAACCCGGATCAGGAACCCTGGGCCTTCGGTGAGCCATACGAGAGCGCGTATCGCAAAGCGATTGAACTGCGCTACCGGCTGCTGCCTTATCTCTATACACTGTTCCACCAGTCCTCGCTTGACGGCTCGCCGATCATGCGTCCACTTTACTATCATTTTCCGCAGGACGAGCTGGCACATGAGACCCAGGATGAGTTCTTGCTCGGTGCTGCTCTGCTCTCGGCGCCTGTCTCCGAACCCGGTGCAGTCAGTCGCAGTGTCTACCTGCCTGCCGGCACCTGGATCGACTACTGGGATGGCAGCGAATACCCCGGTGAGGCCACAATCGAACTGGCGGCTCCCCTGGACCGCTGGCCCTTGCTGGTGCCTGGTAACAGCATTCTACCCAGCGGTCCGCTGATGCAGTACACTGACGAGCGTCCCACCGATCCGCTTACCTTTTCCTGTTATATGACATCTGATGGTCAGGCCAGCTTCACCCTCTACGAGGATGATGGCAACAGCCAGGCGTATCGCAGCGGCGCTTTCGCGCTCACGACGGTCAGTTGCCGGGTTGAAAATGATCTTGTGACTGTACGCATCGACGAGCAACAGAACAATTATCAGCCGCAACGTGAAAGCTATGAGATCAACGTCTATGTCGGCGGGCGGAGATTACATCGCAATGTCGAAGCAGGGCGGGGCAGCGTGACGGTGAGATTCGCGTAAGGTCCTCTACAATAGGATAGGCAGAGGGAGTACGCCGGGCAGGTGTGTGCTCCCTCCAACTGTCTTATGTAAGACTTATAGGATTTCTTCTCTAACATCCTTTGACCTTCAGGAAAACGTTTGTTGTCAGCAGGCATGAAATGGTTATCGCACTGCTTGAGGTATGATGAAAGCAAGTTGAAGGAGTAAAAAAGGAGTGATAAAGCATGTAGCTGTATACTACAGGTAGTGGTGGTGGTGATCGTCAGGGTGCCAGTTTGCTCTGGAGGTGTCACGCAGTTCGGAGGATGGCGGATGTGTCTGTAGATGCCGGCGCGTTGAGCGTATTGTTCCGCGTGGCCTATCAGGCTTTCCCGCATCCGGCTGTGATGGCGGTTGTCCCTTTGCAGAGCATCCGATCACTGCCGCCACGCCAGACCCCATTCTTGCAGTTTTTCTGCATTCTATATGCTAAGGGAGGGAGCAGGCAGCGTCGCCTGCTCTCTCCCCTCATTTTTATGCAGCACATGGGCAGCAAGCCAGACCCGGAGGAGAGTGTTCGTTTCAGTTTGCTTCGATGCTGGCCTGTACCTCGATACTGGTGGTATCCTGCCTGTCCTCTGCGGGAAGCGTCTCACGTATGTCGATTTCCAGCTTATCGTTGACGGCATGGACATAGACCTCGCCGTGTTGCGGGATATTTGCCAGCAGGATACGCAGGCTAAGCGGCACAGTGAGCAGGCGTTCGATGGCACGGCGCAATGGACGCGCTCCCTGTGTCTCACTGAATCCTTCTTTGCAGAGCAGATCAATCGTGCTCTCGTCGGCGCGGAGCACCAGTCCTTGCTCCAGCAGGCGTATTGCCAACTCGTTGAGTTGCAGACGGGTGATAGCACGCGCCTGTTCCTGATCGAGCTGATGGAAGATGATCACATCGTCGATGCGATTGAGGAACTCCGGGCGGAATGTCTGGCGCAGGCGTTCTAGCAGACGCTCGCGCTGCATTTCCTCTGCGGTCGTTTTTATGCTTGCGCGGAATCCGCTGGGCATGGAACGTCCGAGCATTTCGGTTCCCACGTTCGAGGTCATGATCCAGATAGCGTGTTGTGCATCGACGGTATGGCCCTGTGCGTCGGTGAGGCGCCCGGCGTCGAAGACTTGCAGGAAGAGATCGAAGACTTCAGGATGGGCCTTCTCCAGTTCGTCGAGCAGGACCACGCAATGAGGACGGCGGCGCAGTTTGCCGGTCAACTGGCCTTCCTGGTCGTAGCCAACGTAACCGGGAGGGGCACCGATCATGCGTGAGACGGCATGCTTCTCCATATACTCTGACATATCGACGCGGATCAGATGTTCATCTGAGCCAAAGACTTCTGCGGCCAGCGCCCGTGCCAACTCGGTTTTACCGACGCCAGTCGGTCCGATGAACAAGAAAACGCCGACGGGACGATTACGCGGTTTCAGGCCGGCACGTGCCACCTGGATGGCCTGGGTGATGCGTTGAATCGCCTCATCCTGGCCGATGATGCGCGTTTTCAGGCGCGTTTCCAGGCTGAGCAGGCGGTCACGTTCTTCGCGTCCGGGAGCGCGCACGGGAATGCCTGTCCGTGCGGAGATCACTTCCGCGATCATCGGGGCCGAGATCACCGGTGAGGTATCGACCTCTTGCTGCTCGTCCTGCTCGTTTTCTTGCTTATTTTCATTTTCTACGATGAAGATGCGGGCCTGAGAGCAGGCTTCATCCAGCACGCTGCACGCTTTATCTGGCAGGCGCAGATTTGGCAGGTACTGGACGGAGAGCTGGACAGCAGCTTGCAGTGCATCATCGGTAATAGTGACGTGGTGGTGTTCTTCGTAGAGCGAGCGCATGCCTTTCAGGATCTCCAGCGCCTCTTCTGCCGAAGGCTCTTCGATCATGATCGGGCGCAGGCGACGTTCCATCGCGGCGTCTTTCTCGATCAAGCGGTATTCCTGGGGAGTGGTTGCGCCGATGCAACGCATGCGACCACCAGCCAGGGCCGGTTTGAGGATTCCAGCCGCGTCGATGCTGCCATCTGCTGCCCGCCCGGTGCCGATCAGCAGATGCATCTCGTCGATGAACAGGATCACATTGCCGCTATTCTCTGCCTCTTCCAGCACTTTGAGCAGGCGCTCTTCAAACTCGCCCCGGTACTTTGTGCCGGCCACCAGCGAGCTGGCCGAAAGTTCGATCAGGCGTTTGCCCTTCAGTTCAGGGGGGACGCGGCCTTCGACAATACGCTGGGCCAGGCCGCCGACAATCGTTGTTTTGCAAACGCCTGAATCGCCGATTAGGATGGGATTATTACGGTCCTTGAGCATCAGGGTCTGCATCAGCAGGCGGATCTCCTTCTCGCGTCCGATCAGGGGAGTGAGCTGTTTACTTGCCGCCTGGCGGGTCAGGTCGCGTCCCAGTCGTTCAAGCACTGAATTCCCGCCTTTTGCGCCAACCGTGCCATCAGGGCCGATCACGCCGGGGATCTCCTCTGGCACAACCTCTGGATTGCCGCCGGCATTGGGTGCCAGTTCGAGCAGGGCGCGCGCGCGGCTCGCCATGATTGTTTCGATCAATTGGACGGGATCGATCCCCAGTTTGGTCAGCAGTTCGTGTGTTACCCCATCGCCTTCGCTGAGCACTGCCTGGGCAAGCGAGCGTTCATCAACGGTCAGCAAGCCCTGGCTCAGGGCATTGCGTTCCGCCGTCTGGAGAATCTCTTTGCAGCGGCGCGTGGGCAGGATTGGTGTGTCGCTGGTAGCCTTGCCGGAACCCAGGGCGAGGCGGATAACGTCGCGCACCTGTTTGGGGGAGAAGCCCATCGTGCGCAGCGCGTCCTGGGTGCAGCCGCCATCGAGCTTGGTAAGTGCGATGAAGAGGTGAGGTGTGCCGAGATAGTCTTTATGCATACGGCGAGCCTCTGAGAGCGCGATTTCCAGCACTGCGCGCAGAAAACGTCTATCGGGGGTATCGGCGGATGGCAGGATCGGCGCGATGAGATGGCTATCCTCGAACGGGTCGAAATGCGGCTCGACAGGCCGTTCTTTCGTTGCCAGCGAACCGGCTACCAGGTACTGTGTCGGGTCGCCATAGAGCACGAAGGACATCCAGGCCCGGTCGTCATGGTAATGCTCTGCCATAGCGACACGCGCGCGGCGTACTGCTTCGCCCAGTGACACGCCTTCAGCGATGTCCTGGTAGAACAGTGTAGCAAATTCACGCAGGCGCAAGCGACCAGGTGACCAGCGCGCACAGACGACAGCGCCAGCTCCGTGCGCCATTAGCGTAGCTGCCAGCCGTTCTAGCACCTCCATGCGTTCCTGCATAGAGAGGGCGTGAGGCGCTCGCTCGTCTTCATAGCAGCTCAGGAAAACAAGAGGATGTTTGGGTAACCCCTGAAATAGTTGTTCAAACGTACTGCTTTCCAGGCGGGAATTACCAGCCAGTGCCAGCGTGGGATCGTTCATCCCCGCGACAGATGGGAAAGGGCCTGCATAGTGGAGGACATGAGGTGCCTCCGAACCGATGCGCATGCGCATCTCGATTTGATTCACCTGCTGGCGGTACAGGATATGCCGCGAAACTGACTCGGGCAGGCTAGTAGAGAGGGCGGCGATCTCCTCTTCGGCGCCAGTACGATCTCCCGTAGGATTGACCAGGAAGAGAACTGAAAGATTCTGCGTTTCACGCCTTCCTAGTTTGCGTGTAGGGCGGTCCGAATGGATGTAACGCAGATCGCGCTCACGCCCGTTATAGATAAGTCGCCCGATACTGATGGACTGACAGAGATAGCGTCCTGGTTTTGAGGCAGCATCATAGAGCAGTTCCCAGGGGATATCCGGCGTGTTGGTATTGATGATCAAAGGCATGTCGAGATGGCGCAGCATTTCCTGAAGAGGGCCTGGGAGCAGTGATTCATACAGGAAGCGCCCAAAAGTAGTGGGGCTTTCGTTCGCCGTTCCCAGCCTGGCTGTATTGCGTTTCGCATCTGCCAGGGCAAGCTTTTGCATGGATTGCAACGTACGACGCAGCCGCTCACGCATCTCAGCCGTGAGGTCAGTAACATATTCCTGACCTGCCGGGCCATCGGGAAGATCAAGCCGAAATCGAAAGTATGTTTCTGCCTGTATGATATTCAATAGTGCTGGTTGTTCCATATATGCTTCTCTTCCACAATCTTCCCGTTCGTTGCTTTTGTCAATAATATGACAACAAGTTGCAAAAAGTCTGGTAACGCAATGTCCTGGTTCAGTATACGAGCCTTTGCCCGCAGGTGTCAATAGGCCAGTTTTTGTGTCTCACGGTGTTCCATGTGGCAGCATCATTCTCTCAAACCTTCATTTGAGGGACGCAGGCGGTTTGCGCCTGTTTGCCTGTGGTATTTTTTGCCAGCGAGAACAACACGTCCTGACCGTTCAGGATGCCGGTAAAATGTAGTCCCGGCGTCGCGTAGGCAGCGCACTGCGAGGGAGGGGGCAGGATAGTGAGATCCAGCTCAGGGTAAGTGCTGGATTGCCGCTGGACGAGCAGCGCGTAATCCTGCTGTCCTGCTGGTGGGATGTACCAGGAGAGCGTGACTGTGGCCGTGCAGTTTTTGGGGATGATGACCCAGCCGGCGAACATGTGGCGCCCCGGCTCGTCGCTGCGGGTGCTGGTCGGTCCCCCGACTTTATTGATGGGATGCAGGCTATGTATGTAGGGATCGTTCAGCATCTCGGCGGCGTAGCCGGCTGAGGTGAGGCCACGCGGGCAGAGCAGCGTTCCATCGCCGTAGACATCGTACTGCGGGCAGGGCTGGAATGGACCACCGCAGAGCGGAACGCCGCTATCAAAGCCATGTCCGCTTCGTAGTTGTGCTGTAGGGGGGACATACACGCGAATATAGTCCCGATACGTGTCCAGGCCGTAAACCGGGCCAATCTGGTTATAGACCAGACGAATTTGCAACGTGTGCGTGGAGCCACCAGCAGCATCCAGGAAGACGGTATCGTGCAGAAGCGTGCGTACGTATTGCGAGGCTTTACTGGCGCTGGCATTGGCTTGAACGACGTACAGGCCATCATGCTTTGTTGAACGATCTATCTCACCGGCCATGCCATATTGTGAGAGCAGGCGCTGGATCTGGGGATTAGTGACGTAAACCTGCAAATCCCTGGTTTTCATGTCGTGCAGCATCTCGCGGGCAAGCGTGATCAACTCGTCAGGTGGGGCATGGCGCACGTGGTCCATCAGAATACGGGCCAGGCGCGCGGTAAAAAGTTTGCGTGCCTGTGTAGGGTCTTCTACGTGTTCTACAATTTCTTCTTTGCGAATGCCTGCGTTATCAAGTTGATAGTAGTGCAGGCGCTCTTCCAGGTTCTGTGCGGTAATTGTCTCCTGATATTCTGGAATGGTGATCGGCCCGGTGATTTGCAGTATGCGTGAAATCAGAAACGGCGAAAAGACGATCACGCCGTCAACCCGGCGCTTGAATTCGAGCTGGTACTGCGCGATAGCCAGCCTGGCCGAGGTGGGAAAGTCGGCTGAAAGATTGGAGTCACGCAGGCCCCAGTTTGGGAAAGGCCACCAGGAGTATTGCGCGGGAGCCAGCTTGCCGATTACCTCTGGCAGGGCCGTGTCGCCCTCTTCGTAGGGGCCAATATTCTTCAGCGTAAACGGCGCGATTCGCCCGCCGTTGATGATAAGCTCGCCAAACTGGCCGGTGAAACCACCAGTCGGACGGAGTTCTGAGCGGTCCATCGTCTGGACAAGAAAAGTACGCGGCTCGCTCACACCGAGCATCCAGTTTGCGGCGCCGAGCAGGTCGCGCCCCTGCGCCAGGTCAGCCTGCGCCTGTGGCAGGGCTTGCAACAACGAAGTCAACTGTTGCCGCTGCTGTGCGCTGATGGGCAGCGTGTCGAGTGAGAGCAGGCGTGATTGTGCCTGGATGTCGTTGAGACGCGGCAGGAGGTAGTCGATTGTACTGCCTACCAGATTCAGCATAGATTGTGTGACCAGCGGTTTGCTATTATCGGCAAGCAGCGGACCACGAAAGGTTGGAGCCAGGGTCAGGGCTGTTTTGACGAGTTGCTGTCCCATCTCGGTGATATCC
>JADBKA010000222.1 GCA_014896635.1 Ktedonobacteraceae bacterium | reverse complement strand
CAGGTTCGCTCTCCTGGTCGAACTTTTTCTCTCGCTTCTTTCACTGGCATCCTGGCCGCGTAGTCTGGCTTTTCCTCAACGTCGGGATTGCACTGCTTCTCATGGAACTGGGCGTATTCGGATTTTTGAATACTGTGCTCGGTTTCTACTCGAATGTGGCAATTGCCTGGATCGGAGCAGTCGTAGCAGATCTGGTGATCAACAAGCCGATCTTGAAGCTGAGTCCTTCCTATATCGAGTTCAAGCGAGCGCATCTCTATAATATTAACCCCGTTGGCTTTGGCTCTATGGTCATTGCGTCGGTGATTTCGGTAGCGGCGTTCTTCGGGGTGTTTGGCAGTCTGGCGCAGGCTTTCTCACCGTTTTTGGCCCTGCTCATCGCTTTCGTCCTCTCGCCAATCCTGGCCCTGCTCACCAGAGGCAAATACTATATCGCCCGGGAAAATACCTTACGACAGCAAGAAAGCAAGTTGCTGCCGGTGCTTAACTGTACAGCCTGTGAGGAGGAATATGAGACGCCCGACATGACGCATTGCCCGCATCACGAGGGACACATCTGCTCGCTCTGCTGCACCCTGGAAAAACACTGCCATGATAGCTGTAAACGTGTAGCCATGAAAGGTAAAAGCGTGCCAGCAGTATCATAACGTGATCACCCTGTTGCAGGGCGTTTAGACGCTTCAAAGACACAGGACGGGCAGGCTCCGATGCTACATTCAGTGAGAGCTTGCTCGTCTTTTTTGCACGTTTCTTCAGGAATATTCTCCTGGGCGATGTCGTTGAAAAACAGGATGCCCGCAGATGTGCGATTAGCTTTCTGACTTAACATTAACATGCACCCTTTCGTTTTCTTCCCCTGCAACCTGATAATGCCTGCCACGTACTGGAGTTGAATGGTATAATGGAGGCAACTGGATTTCTCCAGCAGGTATTTTTTGTTATACCACACCGGGATTTATTTTCTTCATGTCAAAAAGAGAATCAAGCGCTTGATAGTAGATCAGCAGGAGAACGAAATCATATGCAATTGCTTGGGAAAATACTGGGAGATCCCAATAAACGAGAACTCAAGGCTATTCAGCCTCTGATTGATAAAATCAACGATCTGGAGCCAGAAATTCAACAACTGAGCGACGAAGAGCTGGCTGCGAAAACCATCGAATTCCGCTCACAGCTCGCTCTCTACCTCAAGGGTGGCCAGGTTCTGGAAGACGAACTGTGCAAACTTTTCCGCGAAGCACTGCGTGAGGTAGAACCGCTGGCCGGCAAGTGCAGTGATCAGCAACTGCGTGAGGCAGTGAGTGTCTACCGCCAGAAGCTCGAACGAAAAGAGCATTACGACCTGCTGCTCAAAGAGCATTTGCAGGACACCCTCTCCGAGTGCTTCGAGCAGAGTTATGAGCAGCTCTCTTCTCTGCTCAACACGCTGCGCGTTGCCAGCGCACTGAATCTGGCTCAGGAGCGTCAGGAGTGGCCCGACAGAGCCAGCAATCCCAGAGACGCAACGTTGAAGTTGCTGCAAGAAGTCGAGCCAGCCCTGCACGAGATCAGCGAAGAAATCCTCAACGAGTCCTTTGACCTGGCATGGAAACGCTTGCGGGGCGGGCAGGCAGCTACACAGATAGCACAGGTTGCAGAGAGCCAGGAGTACGACGCAGGACAGCAGCAACAAATCAGAGCACTGCTGAGCGCCATTCTGCGGCATGTGCAGTCAGAGCTGGTGGCGCTGCGCGCTGAACAGATGGATGAACTGATCCCGCAGATGGTCAAACGCTACAAAACGGGCAAGACGCTCGACGATCTGCTCCCTGAAGCGTTCGCCGTCGTGCGTGAAGCTGGCAGGCGTACTATCAAGATGCGCCACTACGATGTTCAGCTCATTGGTGGCGTCGTGCTACACCAGGGCAAAATTGCCGAGATGCGTACCGGCGAAGGCAAAACGCTGGTGGCGACGCTACCCGTTTACCTGAACGCCCTCACCGGCAAAGGTGTGCATGTCGTCACGGTGAACGACTACCTGGCCCGCCGCGACGCCGACTGGATGGGCAAAATCTACCGCTTCCTCGGCCTGACTGTCGGTGTCATCGTCAACGCCGTCGATCCACAATCCCCGGCACGCCGCGCCGCCTACCAGGCCGATATCACCTACGGCACCAATAACGAGTTCGGCTTCGATTACCTGCGTGACAACATGGTCATTTCGCTGGACCAGACGGTGCAGCGCGAACTGCACTATGCCATCGTTGACGAGGTGGACAATATCCTGATCGACGAGGCACGCACGCCGCTGATCATCTCCGGCCAGGGCCAGGAATCGACGGATATGTACGTCCAGTTCGCACGCTGGGTGCCACGTCTGAAAGAGGAGATCGACTATACCGTCGATGCAAAAACACGCTCCGTCCTGATCACCGAGTCCGGCATTGAAAAGATCGAGCGCCTGGCCGGCGTGAATAATATCTACGCCGAAGAAAATCTGGACCTGATGCGCTACATGGAGAACGCGCTCAAGGCCGAGATCATTTTCAAGCGCGACAAGGACTATATTGTCAAGGATGGCGAGGTGATCATTGTTGACGAGTTCACTGGCCGCCAGATGCCAGGTCGTCGCTATAGCGAGGGTCTACATCAGGCCATCGAGGCGAAAGAAGGCGTCAAGGTCCAGCGCGAAAATCATACGCTGGCTACAATCACCTTCCAGAACTACTTCCGCCTGTACAAGAAACTGGCCGGCATGACCGGTACAGCCCTGACCGAAGCCGAAGAGTTCAGCAAGATCTATAACCTGGACGTTGTGGTGATCCCACCCAATAAGCCGGTCATCCGCCAGGATCTGCCGGACCTGATCTATCGCACGCAGGAAGCCAAGTTTAAGGCGGTGGTTGAGCAGATCAAAGAGTTGTATGAGAAGAAACAGCCGGTCCTGGTCGGCACAACAGCGGTTGAAACATCCGAATATCTCTCCGGCCTGCTCAAGCGGGAGGGCATTCCGCATAACGTCCTCAATGCCAAGTATCACGAACGTGAGGCGCATATTGTCGCCCAGGCCGGACGCAGCGGCGCCGTCACCATCGCTACCAACATGGCAGGACGCGGCACCGATATTCTGCTCGGCGGCAACCCCGAAGGCTTTTTCGAGAGCATCCTGCGCAAGCATGCAGAGCAAGTGGATTATATCCGCGAGATGCCCAGCCACACCGAAGACGAACGCGAGGAGAAAGAGGAAGCAATCCGCGACTACATCGCTGGTATGAGCGAATCCGAGAAAAACAAGCTTTTCCAGCAAAAGATCAAAGAGTGTGAAGAGGATCATCAGCGCGTCGTCGAACTGGGCGGCCTGTTCATCATCGGCACCGAGCGCCACGAGTCGCGCCGCATTGATAACCAGTTGCGCGGTCGCGCGGGCCGCCAGGGCGATCCGGGCGCCTCGCGCTTCTTCCTGGCTCTCGACGATGAACTGATGCGCCGCTTTGCCGCCGACCGCGTCTCCGGCCTGATGGAGCGTTTTGGCATGGACGACGATACTCCCCTGGAGAGCAAGGTCGTCTCGCGCTTCATCGAGGGAGCGCAGGCCAGGGTCGAAGGCTACAACTTCGACATCCGTAAAAATGTCGTCGATTATGATAATGTGATCGCCGAGCAGCGCCGCGTCATTTACCGCGACCGTCGCATCATCCTCGAAAAAGGCGACGTCCATGATCGCATTCTGGATATGATTCGCGCAGAAGTTGGTCATATTGTCGATAGCTGCATTCCCGGCAATATGGTGACGGAAGAGGAACAGCTAGAGACGCTCTTCCGAACACTGGAAGCGTGGGTCCATATACCACCAGAAATTGTGCCGGAGAATCTGCACGCTGTCCGGCGAGAAGATCTGCGCCGCCAGTTGATCGATCTTGTTATTGAACACTATGAGCAGCGCGACAGGGAACTCAAACGTCAGGCGATAGAACAGGGCCTTGAGGGCCTGGAACCTCTGCGCGAATTCGAGCGCACCTACCTGCTCCAGATCCTGGATCGCCTCTGGATGGATCATATCGACTCGCTGGACCTCATGCGCGCCGGCATCGGTTTCCGGGCAGTGGGCCAGCGTGATCCGCTGGTAGAGTTCAAAAATGAGGCGTTTACCATGTTCGAGCAGCTCAAGCAGGCCATCCAGCACAATACTGTTGACACGCTGCTCAAACTCCTGCGCGGTGAAGTCACACTGACACTCCAGCGACCGGAACCACCACGCAAGAAGCCACGCAACATCCGCACCAATGCCAGCGATATTGCCAGGGCCAGCGGCCAGGCCAAAAGCGACGAAGTTGACCGCCCGCGCTCTCAGCAGATCCAGCGTGCGCTCCAGGCGCGCCACAACGGAGCAAGCCGGCGGTCGGCTAATAAACAAAAAAGGGCAGCGACGCCCCCGGCCACAACACCGGCGGCACAGAATCAGTCTCTCCCCAAAGTCGGGCGGAACGATCCCTGTCCCTGCGGCAGCGGCAAAAAGTACAAGAAGTGTCATGGCGCGAACTAAAAAAGAGTTTTTCGGGGGAACACTCTCCCTCTTTCTCCCGCCAGGGAGCCTTGCAGGCTCCCTGGACCCCCTATCCTTTTCCAGTCACACATATAACTTTCTACTTATACATTTCCTCACTATCTGGAAAGTCAAAAGATAGAACTTCGCCGCTTCCCTATGCTACCCTTTGCTTTAGGGATGAGGGCGAGCAGACGCGGTCGTCTGCTCCAGGCCGCTTGTTCATCATTGTCATTTACAAAGGAGGTCCAATTCTTATGATGAACAGTCAACACGCTGACAGATCGAACGGATCAAACGGAGTAAACGGATCGATAGGAACATGGGAAAGCGATCCTCGCTGGCAAGGGATCAAACGACCGTACACGATGGCTGACGTGCTGCGCCTGCGCGGCTCGCTGAAAATCGAGTACACGCTGGCACGCCTGGGTGCGGAACGGCTCTGGCACCTGCTCCATACTGAACCTTTCGTTGCTGCACTGGGCGCGCTAACCGGCAACCAGGCGGTACAGCAGGTCAAGGCAGGTCTGAAAGCGATCTACCTGAGTGGCTGGCAGGTGGCTGCCGATGCCAACCTGGCGGGACAGATGTACCCCGACCAGAGCCTGTATCCAAGCAACAGCGTTCCCAACGTTGTGCGCAAGGTCAACCAGGCATTACAGCGTGCAGACCAGATCCATCACGCCGAAGGCAAGAACGGTATTTACTGGTTCGCGCCAATTGTTGCCGATGGAGAAGCTGGCTTCGGCGGTCCACTGAACGTCTTCGAGATGATGAAAGCGATGATCGAAGCAGGAGCCGCCGGCGTGCATTTCGAGGATCAACTCTCCTCTGAAAAGAAATGCGGACACATGGGCGGAAAAGTGTTACTGCCCACTCAGACGGCTATTCGGCATCTCGTGGCTGCCCGCCTGGCCGCCGACGTCATGGACGTTCCCACCATCTTGATTGCACGTACAGACGCTAATGGCGCGCATCTTATCACTTCGGACATCGACCCATCTGATCATCCTTTCCTGACAGGAGAGCGCACACCTGAAGGCTTCTACAGGATGCGTGGCGGCCTTGATGCAGCCATCGCCAGAGGTCTCTCTTATGCGCCTTACGCCGATCTGCTCTGGTGTGAAACTGCTGAGCCGAATCTGGAAGAGGCTCGCCGCTTTGCCGAGGCCATCCACCGGCAGTTCCCCGGCAAGATGCTCGCCTACAACTGCTCCCCTTCTTTCAACTGGCGCAAAAAGCTCGATCCCGAAACAATTGCGACTTTCCAGCAGCAAATAGCCGAAATGGGATATGTTTTCCAGTTTATCACTCTGGCCGGCTTCCACGCCCTCAACTACAGCATGTTCCAGCTTGCAAAAGGCTACAAAGAACGTGGCATGTCCGCCTACTCGGAGCTACAACAGGCCGAGTTCGCACTCGAACCACAGGGATATACCGCGACCAGGCACCAGCGCGAGGTAGGCACCGGCTACTTTGACGAGGTGGCCCAGGTCATCACCGGCGGCACCGCCTCCACTACCGCTCTGGCCGGTTCAACCGAAGCGGCCCAGTTCCACTAAGAGCGTTCTACCGCCCGGCTGGCTGCCTGGCTTGCAGCAGTCGGCCAGGCGGTAGAACTCCTCATCGAATGGTTGCTCCCAGCAAGACGATATGCGACAATAAACAATGGCATGTTATGTAGTTCTCTATTGAAAGGATTATGTCTCCATGACCACGCAAGCAACAAAGCAGTATGCGGAAGGGATCGAGGTCAAAGGCGCCATCACTCCTGAGTATGCGGAGATCCTGACGCCTGAAGCGATGAGCTTCGTTGCCAGGCTGGCCCGCGCCTTTGAAGGACGGCGCCAGGAACTGCTCCAAAAACGGGTGCAGCGCCAGGCCGAGATTGATTCCGGCAAAATGCCCGATTTCCTGCCAGAAACCGCGCATATCCGCGCCAACGATTGGACCATCGCACCTCTTCCTCAAGATCTCCAGGACCGCCGTGTTGAGATCACCGGTCCCGTCGATAGAAAAATGGTCATTAACGCGCTCAACTCTGGCGCAAAAGTATTTATGGCCGACTTCGAGGATGCCCACTCCCCAACCTGGGATGGCACGATCCAGGGCCAGATCAATGTACGCGATGCCGTCCGCCGCACGATCACCTTCACCAGTCCCGAAGGCAAGCAGTACCGGCTCAACGAGCAGACCGCCGTACTGCTCGTGCGCCCGCGCGGCTGGCATCTGAATGAAAAGCATGTGCTGATCGACGGCCAGCCCATTTCCGGCGGGATCTTCGACTTCGCGCTGTACTTTTTCCACAACGTGCGGCAATTGCTAGCGAACGGCACCGGTCCTTACTTCTATCTCCCCAAGCTGGAGAATCACCTTGAGGCGCGCCTGTGGAACGATGTTTTCGTCATGGCACAAAACGAACTGGGCATTCCTCAGGGGACCATCAAGGCGACAGTGCTCATCGAGAACATCCTGGCAACCTTCGAGATGGACGAGATTCTCTATGAGCTGCGCGAACACTCGGCTGGCCTGAACTGCGGGCGCTGGGACTACATCTTTAGCGCGATCAAAAAGTTCCGCAACCACCCTGAGTACATTTTCCCCGACCGCGCCCAGGTCACGATGACCACGCCTTTTATGCGCGCCTATACGCTGCTCACGATCAAAACCTGCCACCGGCGCAACGCTCCGGCCATCGGCGGCATGGCGGCTCAGATCCCCATCAAGAGCGATCCCGTTGCCAATGAAGAGGCCCTTGCGCGCGTGCGCGCCGATAAAAAGCGCGAGGCGACCGACGGGCATGACGGTACATGGGTGGCACATCCCGGCCTGGTGCCGGTGGCCCTGGCCGAGTTCGATGCGGTGATGAAAACGCCCAACCAGATCTACAGAAAACGTGAAGACGTCCACGTCACAGCAGCCGACCTGCTGAGGGTACCGGAAGGCACGATCACCGAGGGTGGAGTACGCAACAACGTCAGCGTCGGCCTGCAATACCTTGAGTCGTGGCTCGGTGGCACTGGCTGTGTGCCAATCTACAATCTGATGGAAGACGCCGCAACCGTCGAAATCGCCCGCTCACAGCTCTGGCAGTGGATTCATCATCCAAAGGGCATTCTGGACGATGGGCGCAAAGTGACGGTCGAGCTTTTCCGCCAGATCATGAATGAAGAGCTGGCAAAACTCAAACAGGCTATCGGCGAGCAGGAGTATGCTCGTCGCAATTTTGCAGCAGCAGCCAGCATTCTCGATGAAATTGTGACGAAGGATGACTTCGTTGATTTTCTGACGCTGCCGGCCTACAAATACCTATCGTAACAGAAAAGGGGAGGTCCAGGAGGGCTTTGCCCTCCTGGCGGGGACACAAGGGGTGTCCCCCATAGGTGTTAACTTAGCAGAAAGGGAGGGTCCAGGGGGGCTTTGCCCCCCTGGCGGGGT
>JADBKA010000221.1 GCA_014896635.1 Ktedonobacteraceae bacterium | reverse complement strand
GTAGCAAGCGTGCGGATATGTTAGGGCTGTGTAGCAAGCTCTGGAAAAATGGACATAACGTGCTGGTGTTTGAATATTACGGGCATGGCGCTGTGGTAGGAGCGCCGGTGACGCTTGGGTATCGGGAAATCAACGATTTCATGGGAGCGGTCGTCTATGCGAAACAGCGTGCGCCGGGGACCAGGCTCGGCGCAGTAGGTTTTTCGATGGGGGCTGCCGTGGCGATTATGGCCTGTGCCAGGACGAAAGAGGTCGAGGCACTGGTTGCTGACAGCGCCTTTGCCACTCATAAAAGTCCGATTGCCTACGCAGTCGGGCGAACACTGCACCTGCCGTTTATCCTCTTTGACCATGTTACTGACCTTCTTCTCTGGCTACGTGCCGGTTATCGTTTCCGCCAGGTTGAGCCATTGCGCGATGTGGGTCATATCGCCCCCCGGCCTATCCTGATTATTCATGGCATGAAAGATAGTATCGTCGATCCACGTGATGCCACGCGCCTGTACGAGGCGGCGAAAGAGCCAAAAGAACTGTGGCTGCTCCCTAATGCGGATCATTGCGGTGCTTACTTCGAGGATCGTGTGGCCTATGTGAATAAAATCACCGAGTTCTTCAATCTCTACCTGCGGCAGCCCCGTCCCCCGCTCTCCTTGCAGGAATTGCAGGAGCGCAAAGGCGAGCGCAGTGCAGTCAGTAAAAACGAGCCGACCGCCGAGGCAAGCTAGATGATCCGGCAAAATACTTGCGGGAAACCCGTGATAGGAGGGGGGTACCGAAGGTGCGGGCCCTGGCCCGGTCTCCTTGTCGCTCCTGCCCACTTTCGCCGTTTTATTTAGAAGCAGTATCCTGAGCAGGGCGGAGCACTCACATATTCTCCGGCAGATCGGCGCGAGGACCGGCCCTATTCATCTGGAAATTGCAGGGTGAGAACCATGCCGTCACGAGCGGCGCGTGTGTTGGTAAAAATGCGGCGCGCCGCTTTTTCTGCGCCTGATGGATCGTTGATTTTCGGGCTAAAATGTGTCAGTACAAGCTCATGCGCGCCTGCCGCTCGCGCGATGCCCGCCGCTTCTTCTGCGAGCATATGGGCATTGGCGCGCGCCAGGGGAAGATCCGCTGGATTGTCATACATGCTCTCACAGATCAGCAGGTCCACGTCGCGTACAAATGTACTGAGCGAAGCAGTAGGCCGCGTATCGGTGATATAGGCCAGCGAGATGCCGCGTCTGGATTCGCCGAGCACCTGGTCTGGGGTGATAGTCTGGCCGTTGTATTGCAGCGTTTCGCCATGCTGGAGCCGCGACCAGAGCTGGACGGGTAGGCCGAGCGCCCGTGCTTTCTCCGGCAGAAAAGAGGGTCTGCGTTTCAACTCGATGCGATAAGCCAGGCAAGGTATACCATGCGCGGCGGGTGCGCAGGAAGCGTGCAGATCGCCGGGCAGGGCAAAGGTTTCGCCGCCGCGCAGTTCGTGCAGGTGAACAGGGAAAGGTAAATCGGCTGCGATCCGGAGCAGTCCCTCGACAACGTAGGCGGTGCCGGGTGGCCCGTAGATTTCCAGCGGCTCCGTCCTGCCGGCGTGTGCCACCATAAACAGCACGCCCGGCAGCCCGGCAACGTGATCAGCATGCATATGTGAGAAGCAGATCGCGCCTAACTGGCGGAATCCCCACCCAAGCGACTTCCAGGGAACCTGCGTTCCCTCACCACAATCGAAAAGCGTCAGCGTCGAACCCCGCCGCACAAGCACACAGGAGAGCCAGCGCCCCGGCATCGGCATCATGCCACATGTTCCAAGTAAGCAAACGTCTATCATCGCACTCGTTTTCTAATACTTTTTCCCGCAATGCAATATCAAAATGTCAGTATGTCTCCATCATTGGGAATCACTACTTGCTTCTCCAGTCCTTCCATCGTTATTCTTGCTCCTAGAGCTGCACGTGTGAGACAGAATGGGTAGATGTTCTGGCAACAGCGCCTGTGCGCGCGCATCCCAGTGATCACGATGGGTATGTGTTACCACGACGGCATCAATGTGCTGAAGCAATTGCTGCAACGCTGTTTCGGAGATTGGCAATCCCACAAGCGGAATACGTAACTCATTACCGGCGTTCGCAATCGGGTCCATCGCCCCGGCTTCACTGAGCATCGGATCAACAAGAATGGTAAAATCACCGATGATGATTACAAAGGTGGCATGACGTAAAAAGTGTATATTCACGGTTTCCTTTCTTCCCTTATAATAGTTCTCACTCCCAAACATACTATTAATCATACGATACCGCACTTTGCTTTTGCCAAACACCAGTTCACCTACCATTGCATGAGCACTCATTTTTACCCCCTGGTCCCCCGCTGTTAGTCAGCTCTGCCCGTTTATGGTATGATAGAGAAACGAGAAGGAAGGGAAGCATGTCACTGACATATATTGATCGTTTCCATCCACGCCAGCGTCGCCAGCGGCAGGCAGATCTGGATGCCGGGCGATTTACCTGCTGTGACGAACTGGATGTCTTGCAGCCAGAACACCTGCGCACACTTACCGGCGTATCCATTCTCCTGCTGATCGTGGGGGGAATACTTTTTATCGGCCTGAATATTTTTGCCTACTACTTGCAATGGCATATGTTGCCACGCGGCTTCCCTTTCACGCTCAGGAGCGCCTTGCTCTGGACCGGCATTAACATGTTCATCTATCTTCTTATCCTGCCCATCCACGAGCTGATTCACGGTCTGGTTTTCCTTGTCTGGGGGGGAAAGCCGCATTTTGGCGCGAAACTGCCTGTGGCGCTGTACTGTGGAGCCAGAAATCAATTGTTCAGGCGGAACCATTACCTGGCTGTTGGCCTGGCTCCACTGGTTATCATCAGCCTGTTCTTCGCCATTTTCACCCTGCTGGCACCGACGCTCGCCCCTTATACGCTCTTTGCCTCGATTGGCAATTTCGCGGGCGCGGCAGGTGATGTATGGGTTGCGCTACGCTTGCTCCGTTTGCCGTCTGATGTACTGATTGAGGATACTGAAGAGGGATATCGAGCCTGGCGCCTTGAGCAGAACCAGTTTTTGCCTACGTTTTCAAATGAGAAAACGGAGAACAGTTCCAATGCCAGAATTACCGGAAGTTGAGTATACTGCACGCCAGTTGCGCAGCAGCATCGTGGGTGCGACCATCGAGGATGTTGCCGTCTTCTGGGAGCGCAGTATCGGATATCCCGCAGTGACAACGTTTTGCGCCCAGATCGCGGGTCGGCAGATCGAGCAGGTCCGCCGGCGCGGAAAATATCTGCTGCTTGATTTGAGCGGTGGCTACTTCCTCTCGATTCACCGCCGCATGTCCGGCAATCTCCTGCTGCTCTCCCCTGGCTGGCAGGTAGATTGTAGCCTGCGCGAGCGCGATCCCGCTGCCTGGCAGATCAGGGGGCCAGCATTCTTCACCACAACTGGTGAACTGTACTACTGCCGCGTCTGCTTCAATTTCACCGATGGCAGACGCCTGCTGTTCATCGATCCGCGCAAGTTCGGGCGCATCGAACTGTGGCCGCGTGAGCAGGAAGAGAGAGCACTGAGGGGTCTGGGGCCAGAGCCGCTTGATTCTACATTTACCGCCGCAGAGCTACGCAAAGCATTAGAAGGTCGCAAAGGTGCCATTAAACAACTGCTGCTGGATCAGCGTGTTGTGGCAGGTGTGGGCAATATCTATGCGGATGAGGCGCTCTACCAGGCAGGCATCCATCCGTTGAGGCGCGCGGACTCTCTAACGTCCGACGAAATAGAGTCACTGCACAAAGGGATCGTAACAGTGCTGACACTCGGTATTGAGCATGGCGGCACGTCATTCAATGACTACCGCGATCTGTGGGGAGAGGCCGGGGAGAACTACAGCCATATGCGTGTCTATCACCAGCAGGGCAGACCTTGCGCACGCTGTGGCTCGCTCATCGAGCGTATAGTCGTTGCGCAACGCAGTACCCATTTCTGCCCAGGCTGCCAGAGGCTCTCAGCGCCTGCGCCACTTTCACCGCCTTCTCCTCTTCGACCGCTTACATAGGAGTGAAGAACGCCGGCGTACACTGGATCGTCTGCCCGTTGATGCTAAAGGCCACATCGACGGTTGCCGGTTGCAGACGGGGCTGACGTCCCTGGAGCTGGAGCGTGAAACTGACATAGCCGCCGCTGTCGCTCACCGACTGCTGGTTGAGCGGCAGATCGCCGTATTTGAAATGTACAACCGCTGTCGCGGGTGCGCCACTTACGCCTCTCAAATCTCTCATCAACCGGGCATAGATGGTGATAGTGCTATATGCACTGGGAGCATTGTTTGAAGCCCAGGCACCACAGCGATAGGCCGGTGGAGAAGGCACCGGCGAGAGCTGGCGCTGAAAGGCCGGATCAATGGTTGGTGTCGGTTTCACCTGGGCAGTCGTAACGGTTGTGCCGCAGGCGGCGAGTAGCGAAAGAAGTGTCAAAAAAAGGATGCCATACAGAAAAGGTCGAATGTTTTTCACCATAATTGAAAACTCGATCATCACATTTACGGTTATTTTTAATAAATAAGGAAGAGGCGGGAGATCATCAAAACCCCGCCAGGAGAGATCCCTGAACCCTTTTGCCTGTACAGTATAGCATAGTTGGGGAAGTTCTGATGCTGAATTGTACTGAGGTGGGTGCCGGGGGATCTCTTCCCCGGCGCCCAGAACTCGTGTTTTCTCGATCTCAGTCGGTCCAGCGCCAGTCGCGGACCTCAGGCATATCTTCCAGATTGGCTCGCACATAGCTGTGGTGCTTTGCCAGCAGGTCATTGCACTCGGCGATGAGAGGCGGCGTCAGCTCGCGGACGCGAGTGGCCCGGCGCATCGCTTCGATGCAGAGATGGTAGCGGCTCATTCCATTGAGCACGACCATATCGAAAGGTGTTGTGGTAGTTCCTTCCTCGTTATAGCCGCGCACATGGAAGCGGTCAACGTCGGGTCGTCCATGTACCAGGTGATGGATTGCGCGTGGATAGCCATGAAAGGCGAAAATGACGGGTTTGTCGGCGGTAAAGTGCTCGATGAACGTCTCGTTGTCGATGCCGTGCGGGTGCAGCAGCGGATGAGCGAGCGTCATCAAATCGACAATGTTCACAACGCGCACTTTGAGTTCGGGCAGGTGGTGGCGCAGCCACCAGGCAGCGGCTATTGTCTCCTGGGTGGGAATGTCGCCGGCGCAGGCCATCACCACGTCTGGTTCGATGCGCTCATTGTTGCTGGCCCACTCCCATGTCGAGAGGCCACGTGTGCAGTGCGCAACCGCCTCTTCCATATTCAGCCACTGGAGCTGCGGCTGCTTGTCAATCACTATCAGATTGACATAATTGCGGCTACGCAGGCAGTGGTCGGCGACCGAAAGCAGGCAGTTGGCATCCGGTGGCAGGTAGATGCGCGTGATTGCTCCTTTTTTCGAGAGCATGGTATCGATCAGGCCGGGACCCTGGTGGCTGAAGCCGTTGTGGTCGTTGCGCCAGCAGGTGGATGTCAGCAGAATGTTAAGCGAAGAGATGGGAGCGCGCCAAGGCAGCTTGATACCTTCTTCCAGCCACTTGGCATACTGCACGGTCATCGAATCCGAAACCATTGCGAAAGCTTCGTAGGTGACGAATATGCCATGCCGCCCGGTGAGCAAATAGCCTTCCAGCCAGCCGTGACAGAGATGCTCGCTCAGCACTTCCATTACACGGCCATCGGGTGAGACATGATCATCGGTGGAGTAGATCGGTTCGACCGAGCAGCGATTCTCCACTTCAAAGACGTTGCTCAGGCGGTTGGAGTTGGTTTCATCGGGGCAGAACAGGCGGAAGTTGCGCTGCTCTGCGTTCAGAGTGAAGACATCACGCAGCATCTTGCCGAGTTGGCGCGTCGATTCGTGCCGTTCTGTCGCCGGTTTCTGTACGGGGATCGCGTATTCTGTGAAATCTGGCAGGCGCAGATTGACCAGCAGTTTGCCCCCGTTCGCATGCGGGTTAGCGCCCATGCGGCGCTCGCCTTCCGGCGCGAGAGCTGCCAGTTCAGACAAGAACTTGCCATGCTCGTCGAACAGTTCCTCTGGATGGTAACTGAGCATCCAGTCTTGCAGGATCTGCAAGTGCGCCGGGTTCGTTTTCACCTCGGCGACTGGCACCTGGTGAGAGCGGAAGGTCCCTTCGATGGGCAGGCCATCAACCTCTTTCGGGCCGGTCCAGCCTTTGGGTGTGCGCAGAACGATCACCGGCCAGGGCGGGCTGTGGGTGAATCCGTGCGTACGCGCGTCCTGCTGGTAGGCGCGGATCTTTGTGTAGCAGGTTTCCAGCGTCTCGGCGAAGGCGCGATGCACTTCCATCGGCTCATCACCCTCGACGAAATGTACCTCGTACCCTTCACCTGAGAGCAACTGGCCGATAGCAGCATCGTTCATTCGTCCCATCACTGTCGGGCCGGATATCTTGTAGCCGTTAAGATGGAGAATGGGCAGCACTGCGCCGTCGCGTACCGGGTTCAGAAACTTGATGCTTTTCCAGGAGCCGGCAAGCGGGGCCGTTTCTGCCTCGCCATCGCCAACGACTGCCGCAACGATCAGATCGGGATTATCAAAGGCGGCCCCGAAGGCGTGTACAAGCACATAGCCAAGTTCTCCACCCTCGTGAATGGAGCCGGGTGTTGTCACGCTGACATGACTAGGGATACCGCCGGGCGTCGAGAAACGGCGGAAGAGCAGGCGCATGCCTGCGCTGTCCTGCGAGACCTCCGGGTAGATCTCGCTGTAGGTGCCTTCGAGATAGACGTTTGCCACGATAGCGGGACCGCCGTGACCGGGGCCAGCCAGGTAGATCATGTTGACATCGTGATCCTTGATCAGACGATTGAGATGAACGTAAATAAAGCTGAGACCGGGCGATGTCCCCCAGTGTCCAAGCAAACGAGGTTTAATATGTTCAGGGCGCAACGGTTCGCGCAACAGGGGATTATCTTGTAGGTAGATCTGGCCGATTGTGAGATAGTTTGCGGCATTCCAGTAGCGATGCATCAGGAGCAGACGCTTCTCGTCGATAACCGACATGATTTCCTCCCATCAGACAGGTATCTTCAACAGCACACTCACAAAAAAAGTGCTTTTGTAGCACATCAGGGTTATCTTACTCCGCCGCCACACCAGCATCCCCCGTAAGTATATCACGCGCGGCACATAAACACAGGGCTGCCTGCCAGTATCGCAAGAGGGTCCCCGCGTTTATACAACGGGGACTCTTCTTGCATAAAAAAGGATAATAACTTATTTGATCTTATCGATCGCTACGACCGCTACAATGAAGATTGCCAGGCTGGCGGCGCAGAAGCTGATCCAGCCCCCGGTGCCTCCCACGAAAAGCAGGCAGATGACTGCCAATGCGATCAGCGCCGCGAATGCCATCGCCATTGCAATGAGACGGAGCATGTTTTTGCTATCGCTTGCTGGCGCATACACCTTCTCTGCCAGTCCAGCTTGCTGTGGCTGCTGATATGGTGTTTCAAACTGGGACTGAGCATACGCCTGCTCTCCCTCATATTTTCCATAAGCCGGTTCTGCCTGCGCGTGCAAGGGTTCATTAGCTTCCATCTGTGGCATCATGATTGTCATTCCTCCTCATATTTAAGCTTCTGTTGGTCTGCTGATTTCTCTATTCAGATACGGATAGGGGAGAGCGGAGTTGTACAAAAGTGGATGCAGATTGTGCAGGCAGGCAATCAAAAAAGTGTGCTTGAGTGCAAACTTCTTGCGAAGGCGCCTCTACCGATGCTATAAAGAACTATCGTTGTGCGATACTATAGTGCGGGTAAATCACAAAACAGTCACAGAGCCAGGGCCGGGCGTCACAGCCCGATCACAGGTAGTGTTTTGAGGACTGACGTGTGATATTATTGACCTGTCCCGGATGTTTTTGCTGGAGAGTGACGCACATCAAACGCGCCAGTGAGAGAACAGCATAAAAAG
>JADBKA010000220.1 GCA_014896635.1 Ktedonobacteraceae bacterium | reverse complement strand
GTGTGCCTATTGTATCGACATGCATACAAAGGATGCTCGTGCCGCTGGCGAGAGTGAGCAGCGTCTCTACCTGCTCTCTGCCTGGAGAGAAGCGCCCTTCTACAGCGAGCGGGAGCGCGCGGCTCTGGAGTGGACCGAAGCGGTCACGCTGATTGCCGACAACCATGTGCCTGACGAGGTGTTTGAGCGCGTCAGACCACATTTCACCGATGAGGAACTGGTGAATCTGACGCTTGCTATTGTCGCTATCAACGGCTGGAATCGCTTTTCGATCAGCTTCCGCACTGAGCCAGGTACGTATCAGCCGCAGCAGTCGCAGCAGGCACAGGCAGCCGCTCACCACTAAATGAGCCGGTAAAACGACAGCGGACAAATCCGTTATGGTAGGGGCGACCACCAGGGTCGCCCTGGCCTTTTATTCAGACGACATCAGGCCGAATGGTGTCAGCATCGCGCATAGCTCCTGGCACAGCTTCTTCTTCCGCTCGCTCTGAGGAGACGGCGCAACTTCCTCCAGCGCAGCAGCAAACAGCCAGACAGACGCCTGGATCACCAGCAGTTCATTGGCATCGAACGCGACCCCTCTCCCCCGTATACTCTGCCTGATCGTCTGGTTGACTTTGACCCGCGCCAGCCTCACCGTCGCCAGCGCAAACTGCACTTTTGCGACAGGTCCCGTAACGGTTACAATCATCCGCTCAAAGAGCGCCAGCGTTTGTAAGATACATGTGAGTTGATCCGGCGTAAACAGAAGTTGCGGGAGATCTGATGAGGTGCCGGACCGGCGGGAACGTGTCTGTTTCTGCTTCTCCGTGCGATTCCCTCCACTGCGACTTTACTTTAGCAATACACTTCGTAATGACTCATAATCTACGATGAATGACCTTTCTCAGAAGATATTTGTTGTTTGATCTGCTTCATGGTAATGGCAGGCATATCCTGCGACGTCTTGATGTGCAGCAGGGGAAGCGGCCCTGTGTATGGAAGTCCTGTCATACTGAGAACCGCCTGCCTGATTCTATGAGCCTGTTCAGGCGTGATCGGATTCCCTCTGATGGCGTTCCAGACGGTCAGATAGCGGACCTTCGCCGCAATTGAGACGGTGAGCGCCTCCAGCCGATGCCGCCGCAAATACTCCTCAAACGGGTACATGGGTCTCTCCTTTTCTGTCAAGATTCTGTGTTATAGTCGTTGCCTAACAGAACTGCGCCTTCCGCCGGTGTGTTTGTCTATGGTATAATGCTGACGGGTTAGTCGTGTTCAAGGAACAGCATACACGCTTTCTAACAGTTGTAGAATACTCCAAAGGGTTTGAGTTTTTGCATCAGGAAAGGCAGGTAAACATGTACCAATTGGTATATGTTATTTCAGGAGTAAAAATTGTAGACTACTCTTGAGAAAATCTTTTCCTGGGGAGTACGATGCACAGGGATCATCATGGCAAAGTAATTAAAGAAGCTCGTGAAAAACTAGGTATGACGCAGGCTCAACTCGCAGAAATCTGGCCTAGGCATAGCGGTGGAAGGGGTGTCAGTGTAGGTTTTGTACAGCTTGTCGAAGCAGGGAAGAAGACTATCGACAGCACATGCACATTACGAGGTCTCTGCGATATTCTTCAAATTGAACATTGGAGATTCGGTTTGTCAGAATACGATCCCTATGCTCCCCATCGATTACCGAAAAATAAGCGATTGATTGATGAAACTCTGGATCTTGCTGAGTATTCTATCCGCAGATTCGAGGATTCGTACAGGACATCGCCGTTACCTGTCGCTGCCGCTGATGTAAAGCAACTGCATAATCTGTTCGAGTACATTAAGCAGCATCAACCTCCCACTGTTCAGAATGAGAAGCGTTTTCTACGTCTCTATGCTCAAACGCTGAATCTGGAAGGAGTTATATTTATTGGATATGAAGAGTATAATAAAGCTCTTCAGACGTTTCGAGAAATGAGCAAGATTGCGGAGCAATTAGATGAACCGACATGGATGGCCCATTCACTGTTAGCAATAGGGATAGAGTTACACCGTACTGGATATTTGTTAAGGCAGGCGGGGAATAGATTAAATTGGGTCGCATATATGGAAGAAGCTCTCCAGTATTGTGAGAGAGCACGTGATGCCACCTTCAAGACAAGTAAAAATGTTGCTGCTTATGTTCATGCATACCTTGCACGTATGTATGGATCAATTGGTGATGATTACCGTTTTGAGCAGGCAATTGACACTGCCCTTAACTTAGCTCCTCAATCTTATGGGGATGGGACAGACTTTGTTTATCATCGCCTCAGCAATATCCTGGCAGAAAAAAGCTATGGCTTTCTTGACCTTGGTCGCCCTGAAGAAACGCTTGCCATGCGAGAGGAGATTGAAGAACAGATAAAAAAAGATACGAATAATCGCCTGGCTGCATGGATACACTTTGATTGGGCAAAGGCCTATAGCATGTTGGGAAAAGTTGAGGAGAGCGTGAAAGAAGGTCGGGATTTCTATGTGAAAGCGCAGGCCCTACAATCTCCGCATGTCCTGACTCGTGCCAGGCGCTTCGTGAGCAGTCTCATGAGGGATTATGAAGATGTTCAGCAAGTAAGAGATCTCCATGAAGAAATCAATGCAATAGGAGTATAATTAGAAATGATCATATTCAAAAGATATAAGAAGATTGCTCGGACCATAGCCCGTGTCCTTACCTCTCAGGATTATGAAGAGCGCCGGGGATTGGTGTATGCCCCGGAGGGGATATTGCAATTTGTTCCAGGAGATTATCTTGCAAAAGATGCGAAGGGAGAGTGGGTGATCAGACAGAAAACAATGCAAGAAAGATATATCAAAGTTGCATGTGAAGATGAGGACGGTTTTGCTCAATATTTGCGTACTGATGTCTCTTTTGCAGCGCAGATGCCGGAACCTTTTACGATAGATGGGATGCAAGGGAAAGCCGGTGATTATCTGGTGGTGAACGAGGGATCTGGCTGGCCTGTAGATCGTGAGATATTTGAGCAGACTTACGAACTTGTTGAGGATCAGAAATAGGGAGTGATCCCGTCCGGTTCCTCCGATCTTGCCTCCTGGAGAGGGCCTCGGGCATCCCCCGGCATGATTGGGTGGGAGGGGTGTGTGGGGAAGCCGGGCAGGATCGTGGGAAGCAGGTCGTGATCAGAACTCCCGCCAGGGAGCCGTACCGGCTCCCCTTTCAAGCGCAGGTTTTTGGGGCCAGGGCGCTGCCGGGGCCAGAGCGCTGCCGGGGCCAGGGCGCTGCCGGGGCCAGAGCGCTGCCGGGGCCAGAGCGCTGCCGGGGCCAGGGCGCTGCCGGGGCCAGGGCGACCGCCAGGGTCGCCCCTACTATATACGTGTCCTTCTGAGCCTTGTGGCGAGGCTTGCAGCGCTCTGGTTCCCAAAAACCTCTACCTGTAAGGTACGACTCCCTGGCCTTCCGTGCATGATCAGGAACGCTCTTTTCCTGCCACACTGTGGCGAACCATCTCCTCTAATGAGGTCAATCGTATATCGAAGGTACGGGTCATGCGAGTCATGTCTATCGGCGAATCGAACGTCTCCAGTCCTGCCATTGCCCCGGCCACTATCTGTGGGATACCTGGCACTGGCTCCCCCGGCGCAACGCTTCTGACCGGAATTGGACGCTCAAGCACACGTTCGTAGACGGCGACTGCATCGCGCAACGAAATCGGCTCCGGCCCGCCAAGCAGCAGCCGCTGATTGAGCGCTGCTGGATTCCCGATGGAAGCCCTGATGAATGCTGCCACGTCAGAAATCGTGATAAACGAGTGTTTGCGCCTGCCTTCTCCCACCAGGGTTACAGGCTGGTCCGTCAGTGCTGGCATACCCACAACCAGGGGGATCAGCATATCCATAAACCCGTCAGGAGCGATAATAGTGTAGGACAGGCCACTTTCCCGCAGCGCCTCTTCGGTCTGGCCTTTCGCTTGCCAGATGGGGACCTGACTTTTCACATCGGCGAAGGCCACCGACACAAAGATGAACTGCTTCACCCCGGCGCCTTTCGCCGCCTCGATCAGGTGACAACTGCCCTTCCAGTCTACAGCCTGTACCGTATCTTCCCCACCGCGCTCTCCCCCGCTTGCCGTCGTAATGACGATATCTACGCCTTCACAGGCTGCATCCAGCGTATCGGGTTCCTTGAGGTCGCCGAACACGACCTGAGCACCCAGGTCAGAGAGGGCCTGGTAGCGAGAGTGGGGACGGGCCAGGATGCGAACGGGCCAGCCCTGGGCGAGCAACATGCGTGTGACGGTGCTACCGAGCGTTCCGGTAGCGCCAGCGACGAGAATCATGAGTAATCTCCCTCCTGTAATTCCTTGCTACAGAATAGCAAAGAACATATTATGTAAATCGCTAAAATTCTATGAAAACGATCTATCAGAGCCTCTTAGAGGTTTGATATTATGGTTGACACTGAACAGGTTGGTCGGATCGTACTTGCTCTTGAGCGCCGCCAGCCGCTCATAGTTGCTGCCGTAGGCTGCGGCGACTCGCTCCTCGCTCTCGTCAGGACTCATCATGTTCACATAGGTGCCTCCCGTCGAGAATGGGCGCATGGCTGACGAG
This sequence comes from Ktedonobacteraceae bacterium, assembly GCA_014896635.1. Next base: position 3,407 of record JADBKA010000220.1, on the reverse strand, counting down.
AACTCGCGGGTCCACTGGATATGCGGGGATGGCTCGTCCTGCGGCTGCCACAAAGCCTGCATATTGAGGATGAACGCGGCATTGCGGTTGCTTGCGGCTGTCGCATGCTCATCTATACGGCTGACGGCCCCTCCAAGCTGGACCATGAGAATAGCCGTGAGCGGGGAAGTCAGCCGATGTGCGTAGTGAATCATCGTCTCGATGGACGCATCGCTGAGTTCAGGCAGGTAATCCGATCTGGCATAGTAGTGCAGCCCGTCGGGTGATGCGCTATCCAGCATTTTCTGGAAGTTGACGTAGGGTATCGGGCTGATCGTCTTTGCTACTGGTGTGCCAAAGTTCAGGAGTGGGTATAATACCCGCTCTCCTTCCTCAAGCGAACCTCTGTAGCAGACGGCTATAGCGACCACCGGCTTCCTGTGGACGTGTCGCGGTAGAAACGGGGCAGGTGGCGCAATTCTGAGTAGCGTGGCCGTCGTGAGTTCATTGGGCGCTGCAGCAGCAAAAGCGCGATAAAAGTGCAGAACCTCGCGGGCCTGTTCCATCGGATAGAGCGCCATTCCTGCCAGAACGGTAGGGCCAACCGGATGCAACTGGAAGGTGAACGAGGTCACAACACCGAAGTTCCCACTCCCTCCCCGTATACCCCAGAAGAGATCTGCGTGCTTTTGCGGACTTGCAGTAACAAGCTGACCATCGGCTGTCACAATGTCTGCCGAGAGCAGGTTGTCGCAGGACAATCCATACTTGCGCGAGAGCCAGCCAACCCCGCCACCGAGCGTCAGCCCGGCGACGCCTGTCTCTGAGACCATACCCAGGGGAGTCGCCAGGCCGAAAACCTGCGTTTCGTGGTCGAAGTCCCCCAGGGTAATGCCAGGCTGGATGCGGGCAATGCGCGCAAGGGGGGCCACCCGGACTCCGCGCATCTGTGAGAGATCTATGACCAGCCCCCCATCGCACAGGGCATTGCCGGCGACGTTGTGACCACCGCTGCGAATTGCCAGGTCTATCCCGTGAGTCCGTGCGAAATTGACACAGGCGATTACATCGGCTGTCCCGGTGCAGCGAGCGATCAATGCCGGTCGCTTGTCGATCATCCCATTCCAGAGAGCGCGAGCGGCATCATACCCGGTGTCTCCCTCGCGCAAAAGCGTTCCGCGCAATTGCGCCTTGAACTCTGCTACCGCCGTCTCTTCCAGTAGAGAGTTCTGACTTGTTATTTTCATCTTTCTTTCCTTCTCGTTAATATTTTTTCAATGGACTCTTTGGGAATAGGAAGCGCCCACAAATCCTGTTGGAGGCGCAGCCGTATATAGTAGAGGCATCCCCCTTGCGAGCGCCCTGGCTGGCCCGACATCCCCTGGCGCTCCAAAAACCTCTACTTGAAAGCACCCCCCGGCCCCCGCCAGGAGGGCCTGCGCCCTCCTGGACCTCCCTTTCTCCTAAGTTCCCACCTCTGGGGGCGACCCTTGCTCTTCTGTTAAAGAGTATGGCCGATTTCGTCTCCTTTGACCATGAGCAATCCACGCACTCGCCCACACACTTTCCCACGCAGTGCTCTCTTGATGGCTGTGATACAATAGGGAACAAAACCGTAGTGCGCTCTCACCAGCAAAGAGAGGTATGGTCAACAATGGCAGACGACCCACCTCACTCCTTCGGCAAGCTCTTGAGATCCTACCGCACCGCCGCCGGGCTGACTCAGGAAGAACTGGCCGCGCGGGCAGGCATGAGCGCACGAGGAATCAGCGATCTGGAGCGTGGGATACGCCGGACGCCCTACAGAGGAACCGTTGAACTACTTGCGCAGGCGCTCCATCTCACGCATCACGAACAGATCACCTTCAGCAAAGCAGCAAGCGCCGGGCGTAGAGTCCCTCCCGGCCCGCTGGATGGCGCGTCCCCTCCTCAGGATATGCTCTTTCCTATAGCAGGTCGCAAAGAGGAGCTGCACAGGTACAGCGATTGCTGGAGGGCCTGGGAGCGCCGGTGTTCCTGCTGGCCGGTGAACCCGGTATAGGCAAAACACGGCTTCTCCAGGAAGCTGCCCTGCGCGCCCGCGAGATGGGCTGGACTGTGCTGGAGGGCAGTTGTACGCGGCGAGAAGGCCAGGGCTTCTACGCTCCATTGCTTGAGGCGCTGGAGACAAGAATGCGTTCCCAACCGCAGGAGTCGCTGCGGGCCGATCTACAGGACTGCGCCTGGCTGGCCCGTTTGTTACCAGAATTAGCAGAGCAAGGACTGCTTCCTCTCCCTACTGTGCAGGTATCGCCAGAGCAGGAGCGCCGACTCCTGTTCGCTGCGGTTGCCCGCTATCTGACAGTGATTGCTGGCCCTGCCGGCACCTTGCTGGTCCTTGATGACTTACAATGGGCCAGTGCTGATGCTCTCGATCTGCTCCTGACACTCATCCGTACCCTTCCTTTGCTGCGGGTCGTGGGCGCATATCGCATCACCGAGGTCTCTCTACAAGATCCGCTCTCCGCCTTCCTCTCCGAGCTTGCCCGCGAAGGGAAGGTCAGGCAGATCGAACCCGGCCCACTGGCAGACGAGGAAGCGAGGGAGTTGCTCAGAGCCGTCCTGGCAGAAAGCCTGGAGAGCGGAGAGACCGTCATCGAGCGTGTTCTTGAACGAGCGGGCGGAATACCGTTCTTTTTGATCAGTTGCGCGCGAGGAGTGCAGGTGGGAGCACTCAGCCTTGATAAGGGAGCGCCGGTGCTCCCCTGGGATGTGCGGCAGACCATCCGTCAGCGTATCGCGGCGCTGCCTGAAGCGGTCGGAGAACTGCTGCGGGTTGCAGCCGTGATAGGGCGGGCCATCCCGGCTGAGGTGCTGGTAGCGGTGGCGGCGCGACCGGAACAGGAAGTGCTCACGGCAGTGGATGTGGCCTGCCAGGCTCGCCTGCTCATTGAGGCCGGGGAGACCTATCAGTTCGCACACGATCTTATCCGCGAGGTGGTCGAGGCCGAGCTGAGTGCAGTGAGGCGGCGGGCGCTGCACCGGCAGGTTGCTCTGGCATGGGAGCAGAGACCGGCAGGATGTCCGCCGGAAGTGCTGGCCTATCATTATGCCCAGGCCGGCGAACTGGTTGTTGCTACCGACCATCTCATCCATGCTGCACAGCGTGCTCGGCAGGCCGGCGCCCATCGTGAGGAAGCATCCTTGCTGGAGCGCGCGATTGATTTTGCCGAGCAGACTGGACAGCCGCAACTGGCGCTTGACCTGCGTGTGCGGCGCGGAAACGCCCTCTGGGGCGCTGCGTTGTGGGCTGAGGCGCAGGCCGAATTGACAGGAGTGCTCGACCGGTTGAGCACGGGACACGAGATACAGCGGGCTGAAGCCTTCACAACTCTTGCGGAGATCCACCCGTGGCTGAGGGATATCCCAGAAACACGGCGTTATGCAAA
>JADBKA010000219.1 GCA_014896635.1 Ktedonobacteraceae bacterium | reverse complement strand
GGCATAGTGTGAGTTGCCATCTTGAGCCAGTTGCAAACGCGGCCCATACTCACAGAGTATGCCGTTTTCTAGCACCATGATGTTGTCGGCCTGTTCGACGGTGGCGAGGTGATGTGCGATGATGATGCCGGTGCGTCCTTGCAACAGCATCTTCATGGCCTGAGCAATGCGCCTTTCCGTCACAAGATCCAGGCGTGACGAGGCTTCATCAAAAATAATGAGGCCGGGATTTTTAAGGAAGACGCGCAGCAAAGCAATCAGTTGAGCCTCACCCGCCGAAACGCCACTACCTCCTGCTCCCAGCATGGTGTCCAGGCTAGAAGGAAGCGCGGCAAACCAATCGGCCAGCCCTGCTCTTTCTACCGCCTGCATGATCTGCTGGTCGCTGATCTGCCTATCAAAAAAAGTGAGGTTGTCACGGATAGTGGCGTGAAGGAGCTGGATATCCTGCGTCACGATGCCGATACTGTTGCCGATTGCATCTTGATGTATATTTCGCAGCTCGATACCGTTTAGGAGAATGCTGCCCTCGGTTAGCTCGTAAAGGTGCAGGAGCAGGCGTATTAGCGTCGTTTTACCACTACCGCTGCGCCCCAGCAGCCCTAGTACCTTGCCTGCTGGCAGATGAAAACTGATGTTTTTCAACGCTGGCTCACCTTCGCCATAGCAAAAGGAGACGTTATCAAATGTGACGGACAATGCGCCGGTTGGTAGAGGCAAGGTACCACACTTTTGCAGGGTATCCCTGGTGTTGTAGAGCGCAGTAATACGCTGAATGCTGGCAAGAGCCTTCTGCATATCATCCATCTGAAAAGCAATCTGTACCATTGGGATGAAGAGCAGACCACTATAGTAAATGATGAGGTAGACAGAGCCTAACGACATCATTCTATGCAGGAAGAGATAGGTGCCGAGCGCGAAACTTGCCAGATAACCGAACGTAAAGATGGCATCACTGAAGACGATAATACTCTCGCTAGTGAAACGAGCACGAAAATTTTTAAACAGTTGCTCATGCTGTAAGCGGTAGAAGAGGTTCATGGTGTAGGCAGCAATGCCATTGGCACGTAGGTCGAAGATGCCGGAGAGTCGTTCTTCGAGAAAGCCATACATCTCGGCGCTGGTCTGCCGCTCCGCTGTCCAATATGGTGAAGCAGTGTGCCGAAAGCGATAGAGCATCAGCAATGTCAGCACAGTAAACAGGCTAAAGATGCCCCCTACCCGCCAGTTTTCCAGGTAGAGTGCAACAAGTACACCCAGTAGTAACAGCGCACAACCGAGCAGGAGCAGCACAAATTGCGAGAAGAAGTTGGCAAGCGCCGTCACGTCGCTATCGATGCGCTCAATAAATTCGCCTGGTGTGTGAGCATTATGAAAGGCCATGCTCAGCGAGAGGCAGCGCGCCGCAAGATCGTTGCGCAGCGCATTGGTCGCCGTCCAGGCCACATCGCTGCTGAGATAGGTCATGTAGATCGAAAGCACCTGTGTGATGATGCTGAGGATAAGAAAGAGTAGCGCGAGGGAGACCAGCCTAGAAGTTGTCGCTTTGCCGGTTGTCGCCGTATTGATCAGATAGCCCACAAGCTGCGGATTGATTACTTGTAACGCAATGCCACTGAAGAGGAGCAGTGCAAGCAGGATGATACGCCCCCTTTGTGGTTTAAGATATGAAAAAAGCAGTGCGCGAATCTCTTTGAAGGAGACGGGCATAGCAATTCCTTTCGTCAAATCAGGTGCAGACATGATAGTGGCGCATAAAGAGTTCATATGGTCGAGCTACACAAGTGGACGCAAACAGCGCCGCAGTATAAACGTGTACACTGGTAGCTTCCTGTTCTGTATGTCAAGGCGTTACGAAAATGCCTGAATCACACAAACATGAAGACCGTAGGCGCATCTATACAGAGATGGAACTGTTTTCGCCGTGAAGAGATGTAAACCATTGTGCTCCTCCTTTTTCTTTTTTTACAAAGAATATACTACCATAAGGCGCAGCATATTACAAGGTGAACCCCCTATTTTACATATAAATAACTTGACATTTGACATCATAGCCATGATAATTTATATCAGGCAGAGACAGGATAAAACAAGTACTCCTTTCTCGGAGAACCCTTGCTGACAGTAGTTTGCATTCCCAGACGTTTCCAGGTAAGAACCACAAGACAAAGAAGAAGTAGTCTTATGGCAAAACATTTTTTACTGAGAGTAGCGCAAATTCTCCATTGTGCGAAAAATGGCCGCCCCACGATGTACGATTACACCTCAACTTGTGATAGATAGTTATCACGAGATTCGGCAACTGTCGCTAATATGTAGTGAATAGTGCCTTACAGTGATGAACTAACTTTCAGTATAACTCACTACATAAAGGTAAAGTAGTAATAAATAACTCCAGGTTGCTACAATTATCCAAAGAATCTGAAAGAAGATATCTTAGTCCATTTTTGCTTTGCTATATGAGGAAAGGTTGGTAAGATATAGAATAGAGAAAGAAGATCCTTTCACGTGTTAAACTCTATCTCTTGCCATACAGGGAGAGCAGATAATAACTCAGCAATATGAAACAGCTAGAAAGTAGAGCGGATAGACCTTTGCTCATGAAACCTATATCTGTCTGGACCTTCCAGACCCACAAGCACGGTTCATCCTTAACATCAGAAAACATCAGCACGACAAGTTCCGAGCCGCATTAGCTGCTGAAATTACTATTGTCGGTTCTAGTGGTGTTGGTGTGATCAAAACTGGGCAAGAACCGGCATCGGACTCATTCCTTTTCGGGACTTCCTGGGAGGGGAAGCTCTGGTTTGGCGGTCAACGTCACCGGCTCTTTCCCGCGAAGGCGGTACGAGGTGCCTCGTAAGTAAAAGACCTCACCCTGATGTAACAAGGGATCGATCATCGTCATTATCAAGGCTGTGTTCCCCACGAGGTCGCCCCAGTTCGCCAGGCTCTTGTTCGAGGTAAGAATGGTGGCTCCTTTCTGATAGCTCCCGGCAATCAGTTCATAGAGCACCGGCCCCACTTGCGGAGCCATCACCAGGTAGCCACATTCATCGAGGATGAGCACGTCACATTTGATCAGTGGCTCGATGAGCCAGGCTACCTGTGTGCGGAAAGCTGCCTCCAGCACGGCATTGGCGAGTTGTTGGGCGACCACAAAACGCACCGTGTAGCCCACCTGCACCACATCCTGGTTCCCAAGGCAATCGCCAGATGGGCGACGTGCCAGAAGCCGTGCGACGTTTACTGTCGCGCCTGCGCGATTCACGCTTCACGAAGATCTTGCTGGTCACACTCGCCGAGTCAACGCCGGTGCAGGAGGCAGCACGGCTGCAAGCTGACCTGCGCCGCGCTTCCATCGAGCCTTTCGGATGGATTGTCAACGCCAGCCTGCTCATGAGCGGTACGACCAATCCGGTATTGCTGCAACGTGCTCAGTTCGAAGTGCCACATCTGCGCCGCGTGACTCAGGAACTGGCCACGCGCGCCTTCTTTGTTCCCTGGTATGCCTCAGCTCCAATAGGGGAGCAGGCCCTGCTCGCCATGACCCGGTCGGTTCAGCCCTCCCGTAAAGGGAGAAAATCGTATGAGAACGAAACACACAACACGAACGCTTTCGGTGTGCGATGAAACCAAACTCTTTATTCTGATTGCCGCCGTCATTGTGGGCATCCTGCTCAACCGTCTGATCGGCACTGGAGCAGGATGGCTCCTGTGGGTGGTTCAGATCGGCGTCTTTTTCGTGATCTTCGCGGTCATGTTGCCGGTGGGGATCACGGATGTCTCACGCGCCTTGTGCAAAGTCAAGCCGACGACCATCGCACTCACCATCAACTTCGTGTTCATTCCACTCTTCTGCCCTGGAACATCACCTTCCAGATACTGCTGATGCCGTTCTACCTGTGGTTCCTGGTGGGCAAGGTGCTGCCCTCGACCTGAGTGCTCTGGTAGTGAGCATCCTGCTCTACCTCATCGCTCCCTTCGTCCTGGCATACATCGTCCAGTACCTAGTACTCTGTCAAAGCACGATTGATCAGTAAAAAATCAAGGGGTATTCTTGAGGTTAATCAATAAGCGACTCAAGGAGACCCCCTATGAAAAAGTATATCGTAGAACTGACCTCAGGAGAGCGGGAGGAGTTGTTGCACATGATTTCGACGGGAACCACCGCAGCGCGTGAACTGACCCCCGCCCGCATTCTGCTCAAAGCCGATCAAGGCCCACAGGGACCCGGCTGGAACGATGCGCAGATTGCCCAAGCGCTCGACAGCAGCATCGCCACCGTGGCCCGTGTGCGCAAACGCTGTGCCCAGCGGGGCGTGCAGGAGGCGATCTATGTTGGCGAAAGCCAGTGCGATGCGCAAGCGCCGCCTGGATGGCAGGCAAGAGGCGTACTTGATCGCTTTGGCCTGTAGCCAGCCGCCCTCGGGCCGTGTACGCTGGACGGTGCGCCTGCTGGCCGAGCAACTGGTGGAACTGGGCTACGTCGAAACCATCAGCCACGAGACCGTGCGAAAGACGCTGCTTGCCAACGAACTCAAGCCCTGGATCAAGAAGCAATGGTGCATCCCCACCCAGCCCGATGCCGAGTTTGTGTACCACATGGAAGATGTGCTGCACGTCTACACCCGCCCCTATGACCCAAAGCGCCCACAAGTCTGCATGGATGAAGTCAACCCCTAACTGCTGGCCGACACCCGGGAGCCGCTGCCCATGGAAGCGGGCAAGCCGAAGCGCGAGGATTATGAGTACGAACGGCAGGGCGTGTGTAACGTCTTTCTGGCCTGCGAGCCGCTGGTGGGCAAACGCTACACGCTGGTCACAGCGCAGCGGACCAAAAAGGAATGGGCGGAGTTTATCCGCCAACTTTCCGACGACCGCTATCCTCATGCAGAGAAAATCATCTTGGTGATGGATAATCTGAACACACCTACCCTGGCCTCGCTCTACGAGGTCTTTCCCGTGACCGAGGCCCGTCGTCTCTGCCAGCGCTTTGAGGGGCATTACACGCCCAAACATGCCAGCTGGCTAAATAGGGCCGAGATCGAACTCTCGGCCCAGGATCGGCAATGCTTGTCGCAACGGTTAGCCTCCTGAGAAATCGCTGCCCAACAGGTCGCTGCCTGGACTGCTCGACGCAATCGCGCCGCTGTACCCATCCAATGGCGCTTTACCGCTGAGGATGCTTCGATCAAACTCAAACATCTTTACCCGTCAATCAAGGATTGACAGAGTACTAGAGCGGTGTTCATAACTCTTGAACCTCTTCTGTTGAGCAAGAAGGTGGATAGCCGCAATGAGTAAACCAACCGAGCGCATCCTATGCAGTGACGAGCTTCAGAGCGGTGGCAATGGCTTCCTGGAGCGCTTCCCTGCTGCGAGCCCCTGCCCGCCGCAACAGCGACTTCAGTTTGGAGAACGCCTCTTCGATGGGCGAAAAATCCGGCGAGGAGGCAGGCAGAAAGAGGAGGCGACAGCCACGAGCTTCAATAGCTTGCTTCACCCGGCTTTCCAGATGAATCGAGAGATGATCCAGTACCACGATTTGCCCTGGACGTAGGCTGGGTGCCAGAATCTGCTCCACGTAGATCTCAAACGCGGCGCTGTCAGCCGCTCCATTCAGCATCAGTGCCGCTCCCATGCCCGAGAGCGACATCGAAGCGATCAGGGTCATGATGGCCCCGTAATTGCGGGGAACTTTGCCTACCGCACGCTCTCCCCGTGGGGCAGAGGCATACAAAAGGGTCATAGCAATAGGCGAACCGGTCTCGTCAACAAAGACTAGGTCCTGGCTCGGCAAGTCAACGGCTTGGGTGCGCCAGGCGGCCCGTTCGGTTTCCTTCTGCTCGCTGGCTCTCAGCGTCTTTGTTTTCGCGTCCAACCCAGAACCTGCCTGGCACGGGTGATACTGGCGGGGCTGACCTTGATGTCATGGGAGGCTTCCCACAGCTGGCAGTGTTGCTCTCGGCTGGCATCGGGGTTGGCTCGCAACTGCTCGAGCAGAGCGGCCTCTAAGGCCGCTCCTTTGGTGTTGGGGCGACCAGGAATGGCTTTGGGCAAGACGTGGCCGCTCTCTCGGCGGGCTTTGAGATAGCGCTTGAGGGTGGAGGTGGAAATGGCAAACGTCTCGGCGACTTCGGCCTGGCTCTTGCCCCCGTCGATGGCTCGCAGCACTCGTCGCCGTAGATCTTGGGAAGAGGCTTTCATACCCCCAGTTTACCATAGTTCAATCCTTTTGTACACCGCTCTAGTCATTGCGGGTTCCACCAACTATGGGGTGCTAAGGATTGAAAAAAGGAAGAGAGGTTGCTACTGTAAGAAAAAAACTTGTAACTATTCAGGAGAGTCGCCCATGCGCCGGGAGCGCACCACCAACGATGAAAAAGAGTAGAATGGGCCTGGACGGTCCCAACGCCACAAGATCGGTTTTCTTACTGGTGCCTTTGAGCCTGAAGGAGAGTCTGATCTGGGAACTGGAAGGCACCACCATTTGTCGCTCTCAAAGGGATTGCCTGGCGAGAAGCACGTAGAGGAGAATCTTGAACAGGAAGTTCCCCGTGGACCAGCAGAGAGAAACGCGCGAGCGGAGATGAAGGAGCACCTCGATGGAATTGGTCTATGAACGATGTTGTGGACTGGACGTGCATAAGAAGATGGTGGTAGCTTGTCTGATTCTCCCCGATGAGAAGGGAAAGCAGAGCAAAGAGGTTCGAACGTTTCGGACCACGACTCAGGAGTTACTGCTGCTGCGAGACTGGCTGGTCTTGACGGGCTGCACCCACCTGGCGATGGAAGCGACTGGGGTCTATTGGAAACCCATCTACAATGGGCTGGATGGTGCCGTAGAACTGCTGGTGGTGAATGCGCGCCACATCAAGGCCGTGCCTGGAAGAAAGACCGATGTACGCGACGCGGAATGGATCGCTGATCTGTTGCAGCATGGGTTATTGACCAGCAGTTTCATTCCTCCCGCAGAGCAACGCGAGCTGCGTGAGTTAACCCGCTACCGAACGAGTCTGGTGCAGGAACGAGCGCGAGCGGTCAATCGTCTCCAGAAGACGTTGGAAGATACGAACCTGAAGCTGGGAGATGTGACCACCGATATCCTGGGCAAGTCGGCACGAGCGATGTTAGAGGCTCTGCTTGCCGGGCAAACCGATCCCGCCGTGCTCGCCGATCTGGCGCGAGGACGGCTGAAAACGAAACGTGCGCAGTTGGAAGAGGCCCTCGTTGGGGTTCTCAAACCACACCATCGCTTTATGCTGACCGAACACCTCGCGCTGATTGATACTTTGGATGAAGCTATTGCACGTGCCACGCACGAGATTGAAGTACGCATGGGTTCACCTGACCCATCTCCTCAAGAGCCGCAGCCTTTGGCAGAAGAGGAATCACAGACCGGCGACCAGGAGCAAGAACCGCAAGAGAAGCTGCCTCTGGCTTGGGATGATGCCGTGCGTTTGCTGGATAGCATTCCTGGGATCAATCCACGAGCGGCGCAAGGCATCCTCGCAGAGATTGGCACGGATATGCGTCGCTTTCCCAGTGCGCGACACCTGGCCTCGTGGGCGGGCATGTGCCCTGGCAATCATGAAAGTGGAGGCAAACGGCTCAGCGGCAAAACCCGCAAAGGCAGTCCCTGGTTACGCCAACTCCTGGTGGAAGCGGCATGCGGCAGCTCACACCAAGAACACCTATTTGTCGGCTCTTTACCGACGGATTGCTTCTCGGCGAGGGGCAAAGATTGCGATGATCGCCGTCGGCCACGCTCTTTTGGTGATCATCTCTCACATGCTTTCTGAGCATACTTCGTATCTCGACCTGGGTAGCAATTATTTCGATGAACGCGATCGGCAGTCTACTGAAAAGCGGCTGGTACATCGCCTGGAAAAGCTCGGCTTCCAGGTTTCCTTGCAGCCTGCTACTCAGGTCGCTTAATCGCGTTAGGCATACTTATTTTTCAGAGGAGCTAGAAAGTAGGAGAGACCGGGTGGCCTGCCAAAGCCAGTTCCAAAGCGGTC
>JADBKA010000218.1 GCA_014896635.1 Ktedonobacteraceae bacterium | reverse complement strand
CCTCGAAGGTATTGCTCTGGGGGGCATCGGTGGCATCATAATCGGCTCCATTATTGCCCTTGCCCTTGGTGAAAGCGGTGCAGCGGCAATTCGTCGACTGATCAACGAACGCTTTCCGAGCAAACAGCAGACACCTTTCAAATACCTTTCTCAATAGGAGCGTCCTTCTCCGTCTCGTTCTTATCGCCTGTTGATGGCGGAGAACTGATCTCTGCTCGCCTGTTTTACGTCTAACAACTGAATAACATGACTTGATCACATTTTTACGGTGGTTCGTAGGGAAATTTAAATGAATAAAAGAGAGGCAGGTGGTTTTGTGCGGTTTACGATAGTGATGAAGAGATTACTTCTGGTAGCTTCAAGTCTTACATTTCTTGTTCTGGGCGTGATCGATCTCTCTCCTGTGCGGGCAGTTGATCCCCTGCCTGTTTGTGCAGACCCTCCCCCGGCAGCGGTCCCTCCGGCAGACACGCCGGTAACTCCATCTCCCGTGCCGGGAGTTGTGCTTATTAACGAGGTTCTCACCAGTCCCGGCAGAAACTGGGAGTGTACACCGCCTGACCCGGCAACTCCCTTCAAAGCCTGGGCTGAACTGTATAATCCTTCAGATCAGCCGCTTGATCTACACGCTGCTCACACCATTATCGAACGGGAGCCGCCGGGCAGCAACACCCGTTATTTACTTCCACTTGGGACTATAATTGCTGCTCATGGCTTCCTCGTTACTTTTTTTCCGGCGGATTCCGCTATCAGCAGGATGCGTCTGCTCATGGGCGACAGTGAAATAGATACTATCACTTTTCCTCCGCTCGTCACAGATCAATCCTACGCGCGCACACCTGACGGGAGCACAACCTGGCAAGCCAGTACGATGCCAACTATCGGGATCAGCAATAACGCAGCAGTCGCCATGCTCTCGCCAACTGCAACTGATATCACTCCTACAGCCAGGGCCACCAGTACGGTCAGGCCCACTGCAACCCGTTCTGCTCGCACGCCGACTCCTCATGTCTCCAGCAGAGAAAAAGGCAGTAGTCAGAAAAAAGATCAGGGGTACAACTCGCATACCTCGTCAAGTGCGAATTCCAACGGGCAGGTTCTCGCCAACGGAACACAGCCAGCATGGCAGAGCATGCAGTTATCATCCGACAATACAGATCAGCCATCAACCGTTCCGACCTCCTCGGCTTCGACGATACTATCGCCATCTCACCAGCAAGACAGCAATCAGTCAGGGAAAATTCTCTTCTCCCTGCTGGCTATACTGGTAGTAATTGTTGCCCTGATTCTGTTCTGGGGCCGGAAATTCCTGCCTGGCCGTCCTTCACCTCCGCCTTCATCTCCACCGCCTTCCTCGTAAGGGGATCTCAGGACGGCAACAACTTAACAGCTCCACGCATCTATGATGCGGGAACGTAGCGAGCAACAAAAGCCAGGATACGCGCTGTCAGATCGGCGCCGTTATCTCCATCAAAGATAGCGGTGCCGTGCGCTCCCCCGGGGTAGAGGTGGATCTCTTTAGGTGGCCTCGCACTATCGAACATCTGCTGCGTATCCTGCGCGTAATCATCGTTTTGACTATTGATAAAGAGCTTTGGAACGCTGATCTTCGGTACCTCATTGGTTAGATCGACCTCGAAATTCAGCGGGGCAGAGAGTGTGATCGCGGCGGCCACCGGCACCTTCGAGGCAACATCAAGCGTCGCCGATCCGCCCATACTCGCACCCATGAGAATAATTTTCGTTGCTCCCTGTTGATGGATAAAGGCCATCGCGGCACGCAGATCGACATCGAGCTTTGTAATATCACTCTTGCCCTCTGAATCGCCATTTCCACGGAAGTCATAGGTCAGCACGAGATAGCCACGCTGAGCGAGCTGCTGTGCGATTCCGCTGTCGCTCCAGATCTGCTTTGTTGATCGGCGCATATGCGAGCAGACAACAGCAACCTGACCACGCCCGAAGAGTAGCCCGGTCAGCTTCACATGATCGGGGGTCACAAACTGCACCTTGCGCGAGGGAATATCAGGAATCGTTGGAGTCGGAGTAATGGCCGGGATCGGCGTTGGGGAAGGGGCAGGCTGAGAGGCTGTGGTACCGCCGCAAGCTGTGAGCAGCAACAAGAGAAACAACAGTGAGAAATAACGTTTCATGAGCGACGCTCCCTGAGTCATAGTTATCTTATGTCCAGAGCCTGTGAGGGATTCGGTATCGAAGCCATGATAGAACTCATGGGATGAAAACAAGAAATCCCTATCCAGACGCTGCGAACGACGACGAATGGCGTTCGTCGCACCCTATTTGACGTTGTTGCCCGAAGATGCCGCCCAACAGCATGATGAGCGGGGAAAAGTGTTTAAACGTATCCCTACTTGAGATACTTTGCAAACCAGTCACGTATGTGATGCAGGCGCGCCAGGCGCAGCTTTGGATGTCCACCACGCGAGAGGCCATGACTTTGACCCTCAAAGCGTACAAACTCCACCTCACGGCCCATCCATTTTAGAGCAACAAACAATTGCTCAGCCTGTTCGATGCTACAGCGCAGATCCTGTTCGCTGTGGATGATCAGCAGTGGTGTATGTATATTTTGCACATATTTGATGGGCGACATATGCATATATTTTTCGAGATTCTCCCAGGGTGTTGTTTCCAGGTTATCTTCTGCCAGATCCCAGCCGAGGTCGCTGGTGCCGAACATGGTTGCCATATTACTGACACAGCGATCAGTGATCGCCACCTTGAAGCGGTCATGATGCCCGATCAGCCAGTTCGTCATGAAGCCGCCATAGCTGCCACCGGTGACGCCAATGCGTGTCTCATCAATGTAGCCATAGCTGATCACCTCTTCCACACCGCGCATAATATCGAGCGAGTCCTTCTCCCCCCAGGCGCCGCGCACAGCATTGGCAAAGTCATAGCCATAGCCGATACTGCCGCGTGGATTGGTGTAGAAGACGACATAGCCTTCCGCCGCCAGCACCTGCATCTCATGGAAAAAGCCGTAGCCATACTGGGTGTGTGGACCGCCATGGATCTCGACAATCAGTGGATAGCGTTTTGTCGCATCAAAGTCACGTGGCTTGAGAATCCAGCCATCTATGGGCCAGTCCTCGAAGCCTTTGTAGGTCACCGGTTCAGGGCTGGACAGGTGTAATTCATTGAGCAGCTCATCGTTGGCATGTGTGATTCGCCGCATCTCCCCCGCCTCTTCGGTTGAGTGAACGAAAATCTCCTGCGGGCGCGTGGCATTTGCTGCCAGGATTGCCAGGCGCTTTTTCGCGTGATCGATGCTGAAGTCGCGTACATGGACCTCACCGGGGGTGAGCGTGGCAGGTTGTGCTCCTGCACCGCTGGCGGGGATGGCATAGAGACGCGAAGCGCCGCGCTGTGAGGCCAGGACATACAACGTTTTGCCGTCAGCCGACCAGGCGGGAGGTGGCGCGAGATGTTCGTCGCCGATATCGCTGTTTGTCCAGTCGGAACAGGAGCCTTCAAACTCCTTGCTGAGGCAAGTCGCCTCGGCATTTTCGGCATCGGCAGCAATAGTATAGAGGTAGGTCTGGCCGGCAGAGCGCAGTTGCGACGAAGCGAGGAAAGCAATGGTGTTGCCGTCGGGAGACCAGGAAGGAGAACCACATGAGAGGGTCCCGTCGGTCAGGCAGCGCAGGGAGCCAGGCTTGCCGTCCTGGATGGTCAGAGTATAGATGTCGGGACCTGGCAGACGCCAGCGATCATCGCTGCGATCAGACGCAAAAGCGATCTTCGAGCCGTCAGGGGACCAGCTTGCCTCGCCGTCGTCCCAATCACCGTCGGTGAGTTGCAGCGGCTCGCCTGGAGTGCCGGCGCTCATATCGAGCAGGAACAGGTGAGAGCGACGCTCGTAAATAAAGCCTGTGCCATCCAGACGATACCAGAGCCGGTCGATCACACGAACTTTTGGCAGAGGTTTGTTATCCGGCCCCTCTTCATCTGCCGGGCCAACCGGGGCGCTGAAGAGCAGGTACCGGCTATCGGGGGACCAGACAGGTGAGGAGGCGCCGTGTTCCATAAAAGTGAGCTGGTGGGCCTCGCCGCCATCGGTTGGCATCAGCCAGATCTGCGGCTTGCCCCGACCGAGCTTTTTCTGCTGGCTGGCATCTTTGCCAGAAAAGTCACCTTCACGTTCGGAGACAAAAGCCAGCCAGCGCCCGTCTGGCGACCATGCCGGGTCACTGGCATCGGCATTCCCCCAGGTGAAACGCCTTGCTTCGCCGCCGCGAAGCGGGACCACCCAGATAGCGGAGTGGTATGCATGCTTATGCTCATCAATGGTTGTTACCACGTAAGCAACGCGCTCACCATCGGCTGAGATACGTGGTCTGCTCAAAAATTTGATCTTATAAAGATCTTCAATCGTGATAGATCGTGTCATCGCTTTGTCCTCACACGAAAAAGTCGTTTTGCCACATTTACCTGCGGCGGCGACTTCGTCTCTCCCTTTCTAAGGCAAAATCCAGGGTTTCATGCAGGCGTTCAAAATCATCGACATCGAGCTGTAATTCGACTGCCGGCAGGTCATCCTGGCGGGTATGACCTTCTTCGTAGAGTTGAAGCATCATCACCAGTTCAACCTCGATATTTAGCAAACCATTCTCACCTCCCCGTGCCTCCTCTGACTGTTCATCTTCGTCGTCCTCATCATCCCCATCGTCTTCGTCGTCAACACTGCTGGCGCGTGGAATAAACTCGATATTTGTGCGCGCACACTTGAAACGTCCAGTGATTTTCAAGGCATCGGTTGACATCTCTTCTGCCAGTTCTCGCACCACTTCCATCATTTGCGCAAAAGCGTCCTGCAATTGTTCCAGAGCATCTTCTTCTTCTGACTCTGACGTCTCCGCCCCTACCACCTGACTGCTGCCGATGTTGCTATCGCCCAGGCGCTGGCGGGCCAGTTCATTGAGTTGCTTAAGCGCCTGAGCAAAGGCAGGGGAGAAAGTGGTGGTTTCTCGCTCTGACGGCTTGAGACTCTCTCTACTCTCTACCTCTTCTTCTACAGGTCGCTTTTCCTCTGCTTCCTCCTCATCTTCAATATCCATGCCGATTGCTGCTTCTATTGTTAAAATTTGCTGGTGCAGTTGTTCGGCGGCTTCGCGGGTTAGATAAGCAAAAACCCGGGCCTGTCGTGAAGCAGCGAGCAATTGAAACGGGGGCCAGTCCCGGTAGCGTTCCCGACCGCGCAGGTACTGCATCTCCACCAGCCCTAAAGTGTCCAACCGCAACGAAAGTTCCATTTCTTCCTCCTCTTTATGAATAGAACGAACCGGCCATCCTCTTTATTGCACATATGAACTCCCGCTTTTTCTTCCCGACTTTGCAATAGCCCCTCGAATGGCGTGGAAATGCTTGACATGCAAAAGATACTGGAGCTTTGCCGAGGTAGGGAAAGAAGCAATCAGGCAAAGATGAAAAGTTCTCCTTATCAGTTCCATTGAAATATTACACCGCAGACTCCTCATAGAGCCTGGTATCGTTGAAGCATCTGCAACCTGGGAAGGAAGCAACCGGCGGGTACTGGTGACAGACTGCTCCAGGGTGTACTCCATCATCATATCACAATGTGCTTTCATTGGCATAATGTTGTGAGGAGTTTCTCGTTTTTCACTATACCTCAGCCTGTTGTGGACAGTACAGCGCGGAAAGACCTGGCCCTGGCCGATCAAGTGGGCCGTAAGGCCCGCAGGATAAGCGCGATATATTGATCGGCCAGCATCTCCGCCCTTAGGCTATCGACGATAACGAGCCAGCGAAGAGCGCCATCGAGCACCGAGAGAACAAACTGTGTTGCCAGCCAGCTATCCTCTACGTCGAACGCGCCCTGTGTCAATCCATCTTCAATCGCTCTCCTGGATTGCTGTTCATAGGCGATAAGCTCCAGTTCTAGTTTTTTCCACAACGAGTCGGCGAGGAATTTGCGTTCCTGGAAAAGAATAGAAGCGTATATCTTTCAGTCTTTTGCCAGCTCTTCTTCGATACGCTGCATATGCAGGCGGCGCCGGCGTGCGCGCTCGATACGTTCGGCCTCTTCGGCATCAGCGGGGATCAGCGGTGGCACAGGCGTGGGTTTATGGTTCTCATCCAGGGCCACATAGATCACACAACTACTGGCGACATTGCGAATTTCGCCCGTCAGCAGATCTTCTGCCGTGACCTCAACTCCCACTTCCATGCTGGTCCGCCCAACATTGTTCATGGCACAGTGGACATGGACGACGTTGCCGATATAGGCAGGCGCGAGAAAGTCGAAGCGTTCCACGCGGGCAGTCACGACCGGACGGCGTGCATGCTTCATTGCCACGATGGCAGCCGCTTCATCGACCATACGCATGATTACCCCTCCATGTACATTGCCATGTGCGTTGCCATCCACCAGATCCATCAAGCGGCTGGTGGTGCTGCGGGAGTAGGCGATACTTCTGCCCTGCGTCAGATCGACTTCAGGCAACTTCTGATAGCGCGCACGAATGTTGTTGAATATATCCATGAGTTCCTCTTTCTCTGCAACGAAAAACGGATAGAGAGCGACGACAGTACCACTGTAGTGTACAACAGAAACGAGGGGAGATCTTTTTCTTTACTGGTTCAGGCGTCGATTTCCTGCAAGTCAGTAGATTGGCTAAAGAACCTCTGACACCTGGCAAACATCATGCTGACAGATGAAATAAGATAATGAGAGTTTCGTTCAGCATAGGGATGTTCCATCCTCTAACACAGGTCAGGCACGAACCGCTCAATTGCTAAACCTCTATTGGACAAAATAGAACAGAATAATGTATACTATTATTAACAAGCACAATAGGTAATAGTATGTAAAAAAACAGTATTAACACAATGTTAAAAAGTAGGTATTTATATCCATTACTTCTCTCTCACCCCACGCTTCATCATCTGCACGCATCACCATTAAGGGTTTGCGGCACTCCTGCTCAGATCTGACCTGCCTGGCTCTTTTGCTTATCCTGTGGCTGGGTATTGGTGTCGCATGTGGGTCACTTGTGTTCAGGGGAGCGCTCAGCGAACCTGAGAATGGGCGCATCGTCATCACAAAGCATGGCTTCCGCTCTACCGGGGCCATCATCGAGCTTGATCCCACCAGATACGACAATCCGGGAAAAATCTCGATCACTGCTGATGGTGCAGTCATCTTCAAGAATACAACCACGTTCCCGATCATCCTCTGTGGGGGACAGAATGGCGAATGCAGTCGGCAGGCAGGACAACCATCAGAACTGAATGCGCCGGGTCTCAGGCTCGCTCCAGAGGAGATCCGCACAGTCACATTTGTAAATACAGGCGATTATCGTATTAGAGTTTATACCAATGAGACAACCTTCAGGTATAACTCCCTCACCGTCCATGTTGAGGAAAAGTAAAACGATTTAAAGAAAAGGAATTGACCTGAACCCTGATCGTTACGAGTACCCTGTGACCCATTCCCTCGGAGCCGATTCTTCGCTGGAGATCAGGAATTCCACAGTTCACACGGTGCGAGTCTGCCCACAGAACAAGTTGTTCTTTTTGCCCTCTTTTTATCAGAAAACAAAAAATATATTGTAAAACCAGTAACAAGTAATATATCGAATTTTATATATATTACCAGATTAATCATAAAAACACTTGACATGCGCCAATGAATCGTGTATAGTAGGCATAGAACATTTATTCGGGCAAGTTGACTGGATGTGTTGATACGTGGAAGGGGCTTACCCATGCAATGGCGACACTGGTTTGATCGACTCTCCGGCCTGCCCGGATACCTGTTCTATCGTGCATCAACTACCTTCCTTCTCAACAGGTCATCACACGGGGAGCGGGGGGAGCGTGGCCCGTCGTACAGCGTGCGAGGGGCTGCGTCCCCTCTTTTCCCTCAGCAATTTTTCTCTGTAGCTGGTCAACATGTGCCACTCCCGACTTCCACAGCGCATGAGTCGGAAACAGCACATATTGCTGAGCAGATCAACCCCACGTATTCTGCCTCATCTCCCACTCAAGAGGACCGGTACTGGGGGCAGATGGCCTCT
>JADBKA010000217.1 GCA_014896635.1 Ktedonobacteraceae bacterium | reverse complement strand
CAGCCACCAGCCCCTCCCAGGGCGGCCAGGCCGACCAGACCCACCGCAAAGGCCCTGCGGGTGATCGTATTGGAGGCATCCCGGCGAGGGGCCAATGCCTGTTGCACCGGCGGGGGAGCGGGCGGCTGTGCGGCAGCAGCCATTGTCACTTGTTGTTGCGATGGTGGCATCGGCGCGGGCGGTGGGGGCGGTGCGGGTGGCGCGATCTGATGTTGTTGCACAGAGGCGGGAGCAGATGCAGCTTGCCTGGTGGGCAGAGCCTCCTGTGTTGGAGGCGCTGGAGGCGCCTGCCATAAACTCGCCGCTGGTGGCTGCGGAACTGCTCTGCTGGTCGGTGCCTGTACCTGCGCTCTCTGACCAGGCTGGAGTTGTGCGCTCTGTTCCAGTGTACTGATAAATGCCTGAACATTGGGAAAGCGCTGCTGCGGATCTTTCGAGAGCGCTTTCATGATGACACTCTCCACTGTTGGAGGGATACCGGGCACTTGCAACCGGAGAGGAGGAACAGGAGCCTGGAGTTGCTGAGTAGCAATCTGGATGTACGAGCCTGTGAAGGGTAATGTCCCGCTGAGTAATTCATAGATGATGAGGGCAAATGAATATTGATCGCCTGCGGGTAACAATTTCCCCTGTATTCGTTCAGGAGCGCTGTAGGCCACAATCTTGCGCATGTCTTCCGGCTTCTGTGAGCGGAGACGCTCCTGATTTTGCGTAATAGCCTCTATGCTAAAACCCCAGAGCAGGACCTGGTTATTGCCGTCGATCAGGATATTTTCTGGCCTGACATCACCGTGCAGCAGTTGCTGCTGATGTATGTAATGGAGCGCGGAGGCAATTTGCTTGAGATAGGGCATCACCTTGTCCAGTGGCTGTTTACTGGTTGGAGGAAATGCCCGCTTTAAGGTAACATGAGAAACATAGTCGGAGACCAGGAAGGCGTGGTGGTTCTCCAGCCCGGCGTCCCGCAGACGCAGAATATGTGGATGGTCCAGCATCGTGAGCGCCTGCGTTTGTTTCAGAAAAGATCCCTGTAAATCGCTTACCAATGGTGGCTGGAAGACATCAATCATTACCTGTGTATTGGAGCGGGAATCTACGCCCAGGTATGTTTCGACGGATCTTTCTCGATCTGCCTCTCTGGTGACTCTGTATTGTCCGATTGTTTGCCCTGTCTGGAAAGAGGATTTAACTTTCCTGCTTCTCTCATCCATTGTTCTTGTCTCCGCTTTTTACTCACACTAAATGATGCATCCACTTGTCAGCAAGAAGAAAAAGGAAATCGAAGGGACACCCTCCCCTATCAGTGTCAGGAGCGCCAATGCCCCGGACCATCCAATCCTGGTAGATGAACTACGACCCACTAAATGTCCCGATAAAATACATGCGGAAAAGAGAAGGGGCTGCTATCTGCCTCGTTGCAGAGAGAGCTGCCTCACTTCTCCCAGGAAACATGCCCCTGAATCCCATTCCCACAGTTCTTTCACCTATTTTTGAATTTGAAAAGGTGAAGATCCGGCAGGACCTATTGCATAGACGTTCACAGACAGATTTTTGACGGATGAAGTCAAATGCCTGTGAGCAAGACTTCTTTTTTAAAGGGTAAGCGAACTTTGCTTTGAGGACTATCGAATAGCTCACAAGAAATTTGTGAAGTTCACGCCTATGTGGATATCGACTGACTCTCTACCGATACTTACCGACCGATCAATCCTAATACTTGCTGCATGCTAATGGAATAGCATGGCCTTATCATTCATCATATGTTTTTAAAGATATACATGGAGTAGACACTCTCTATCGGCGCGATAGCAATTCATACCAGGTTGCTTCCAGAGAAGCATCTTGTCCATCTGAACGCAAGGTAGTATCACAGGCTCCCGTCTCTGATATCAAATCCATTTGGATAATGATGATTGGGGAAACCCCCCAAACCCCTCCAGGGGGCCATGCTGGCCCCCTGGACCCCCATGTTTACGATCATCATTTCACCGGATCTGATATGAGCTGTCCAGTGGTTCAATACGTGGCCTGCTCCCTGCATCTTTTGCTCTGGACTTTTGACCCGACTTTAGCTTATACTGATTATTGAGAATTTTTTGCAGTTGCAAAGAGAGAGCATAAAGTATGCTGGAGGTGAGCTATGCATATCCCGGATGGCTACCTGGGACCTGCTTTTTCTCTAGGGACTGGCCTGGTGACAGTGCCGGCCTGGGCAGTGGCGAGCAATAGAGTACGCTCTGTATTGAATAATCGGACTGTGCCGCTGCTGGCTATTTTTGCCGCTTTTGCTTTCACCATCATGATGTTCAATGTTCCCGTTCCCGGTGGCACAACGGCGCATGCCGTGGGAGGGACCCTGATCGCCATTGTGCTTGGTCCCTGGGCTGCTGTCCTTGATATCAGTGTAGCCCTGATTATCCAGGCGCTTTTCTTCGGCGATGGTGGCATTCTGGCGATCTTTGCGAACTGCCTCAATATGGGTGTTATCCTACCAATTGTAGGGTATTACTCTTATCGCCTGATCTCTGGTAAAGCTCCACTGCTCTCAACACGCCGCGTCTGGGCTGCCGGCATTGGCGCGTATCTAGGGATCACTGCCACCGCGCTGGCGGTTGGAATCGAACTTGGGGTGCAGCCGCTGCTCTTCAGTCAGGGGGGGCGTCCGCTGTACAGTCCTTATCCGCTCAGTGTGGCAGTACCGGCTATGCTCGTATCGCACGTTTTCGGCGCCTCGCTGGTGGAGGGATTGGTAACGGCGCTTGGCATTGCATATATCCAGCGCCACTATCCTGAGTATCTCACTTCGTTACGTTCCGTCGTGGCGGGAGCAGATATCGCTGAGGGTGAGCGGCAGAGGAGATCGCTCTGGCAAATTTTTGTTGCTGGCGTTGCGCTGGTCATGGTTGTTCTGTTTCTTGCCGGTCTGATTACGGGGGGTGGCAATGTGCAGCATCTCTTTGGTGTAGACTGGTCGCAGGTGAGCTGGCCCGCTGTGGCAGTGATGCTGCTGGTTGTCGCAGTGCTGTCCATTGTGCTGGTGCCGCTGGCCTGGTTCCTGTTGCCCAGGCCGGTGAAGAAGGTCGGGACGGCTTTTGTAACGGCGGCGATACTTGTCCCGCTTGGTCTGATTGCGCCCGGTTTTGCTTTTGGTGAGGGAAGCGTCGAGGACGTGAAGCAGGCGTTCGGCTATGTGCCGCAAGGACTTCAGCAGTTCTCCGGCATCTTTAGCGCGCCGCTGGCTGATTACAATATACCGTTGCCCTTTTTCAGCGATGCCAACGCGCCGCTCTGGCATGCTGCCGTCGGTTATGAGATCAGCGGAGTGCTGGGTATGCTGTTGCTGGGTGGTGTGGTGTTTGCGCTGGCGAAGTTGATTGGCAGAACGGGGCCGGGACGAGGAGAGACGACCGGCATGGATGACTCTGGCGATGCAAAAGGGCAAGGTGAACAGGTGGTTCGGCAGCCCACCGAGGAGACACCTGGCAGGATGGAGTATCGGAGTCAGTTGAGCTGGATTGAGCAGACACTTACTGGCGTGGCCGCTGCGATTGAGCAGGCGGTTTTTACTGAAGAGTATGCGCGCGGGGATGGCTGGCTTCAGCGTCTTGATCCACGTGCAAAGATCGTGATGTTTCTGCTAACGGTACTGGCGGCCAGCCTTTCGTCTTCGCTGCCGGTTCTGCTGGCATTTTACCTCGTTTTGCTGCTGGTAGCGCGAGCGAGCCGGGTGCCGTTTGATTTCTTTGTGCGCCGTGTCTGGCTTGGCATTCCTTTCTTTGCCGGCATCGTGATTCTGCCCTCAATCTTTTTTACGACAGGAGAGCGCCTGTTTGATATTGTGCTGTGGTCTATCCATATCGGTCCCTCTCTTGTTAGCATTGTCAGTGCGGCGGTTTTTGTGATGCGTGTCGGTGTCTCCGTCTCGTTGGCGGTGCTGTTGATTCTGACCACACCCTGGGCCGCTGTCTTGAAAAGCCTGCACACATTTCATGTGCCTCAGATCTTCACCCTACTGTTTTCCATGACTTATCGCTATATCTTTCTCTTCCTGCACGCGGCCAATGGCACGTTCGAGGCGCGCAAGAGTCGTACAGTCGGCTGGACCAGCGGCGGGGAGAAACGCAGGTGGGTAGGAGCCACGATGGGAAATCTGGTGCAACGCTCTTTTAAAATGAGCAATGATGTCTATGCCGCGATGATGGCGCGCGGTTTTAGTGGCACAGTGCGCACCTACCATGCCTATCGTATGACTGTGAATGACTGGCTTGCCCTGGCCGGCGCTGCTGGCCTGGCTGTGGGCGTATTCTTGCTTGGGGGACTTCTGTGATGACATCCAAACTGGCCGATGAACCGATTTTCCATTTGCGAGGAGTGCGCTATCACTATAATCGGCGCCAGCTCGCGCTTGATGGGATTGACCTGGATATTTACCGGGGCGAGCAGGTTGTGCTGCTTGGCGCGAACGGGAGCGGCAAATCGACGCTGCTGAAACTGCTGGATGGCATCTATGCCCCGACTGAAGGAGTGATGCGCGTGCTGGGGCGCGATTGCAAAGCGGTGGCCGGGGGAGTTGATGCTTTCTCTTTTCATCGGGAGGTGGGACTGGTCTTTCAAGATCCCGACGTGCAGCTCTTCAGTGCGACTGTCTTTGATGACGTAGCTTTTGGTCCGCTCCAGCTTGGTCTGAGTGCCGAAGAGGTCAATGCGCGCTGCCAGGAGGCGCTGGCCCAGATGGACATAGCGCACCTTGCCGGGCGTGCGCCTTTTGAGTTATCCGGCGGCGAAAAAAAACGTGCAGCCATCGCCTCTGTGCTCTCCCTGCATCCTGACGTTATCCTGCTGGATGAGCCAACGGCCTCGCTGGACCCCCGTACGAAATGGGTGCTGGTGAATCTGATTCGCGAGCTTGGAGAGGGAGGGAGAACGGTGATCACGGCAACTCACGAACTGGAGATTGTACCCCTGATTGCGCAGCGGGTAATTGTGATTGGTGAGGATCGCCGCGTTCTTGCCGATGATACGCCGGAACGTATTCTGGGTAATCGTGATCTACTTATCCAGGCCAACCTGATCCACGAGCAGTTGCACCGCTTTACCTTGCTTGCTCCACACCCCGCTCATAGCGCCGTTTAATACTCTCTTGCGCTCTGAAGCGTCTCTGTTGAAGAAGGCGTTTCAGAGCGGACATCAGATCTGTGAAGAGAGGCAGCGGCACTTTCCTCAATGCGACACTCTTCGCAGCGCCCAAAGAGTGTCAGCGAATGCCCTTCGATGGAGAAGTGCGTCTGGCTACCAATGGCTGCGAGTTGTTCAGAGGGAAGGCAGACATCAATTTCGACCACGCGGCGGCATTGAGTGCAGGTGAGGTGGTGATGGTGATGGTCTTCTCCGCAGATGCGGTAATGGTGTGTTCCATCCGCAAATTCAATGCGATTCAGCAGCCCTCTATCAACCAGTTTCTCGATAGAGCGAAAAACGGTGGCTCGCCCGATGCGAGCATCCAGGCGGCGGAGATCCTGCCAGAGTTCGTCGGTTGTGAAATCTTTTCCATTATTTGCAAGTTCGATTAACTGATCTGCAATCAATTTGCGCTGGCGCGTATTGCGCTGGCTCAGTTCGTTGAATGCGGCGTAAATTTTCTCGGCTATTCCTATTGGCACCTCTATCTCTCCGGTAGCAGAATAGAGAAGATCTGAAAACGGCTATCTAAATAGTGTTGAGAAAGCATCATCCTGGCTCCCGGTGTAGAGGGAGCCAAAAATAGAGAGTAGCACCTGTACCTGTACGTTTACAGTGTATCACAGTTGTAGTGCTCATGGCACCCTCACCCTCTACCTCTGAGAAGGGAGTGAACTTCTATCGCGCTCCAATTTTCAGTGGAGAGGAACAAGGCCCAGGCGTTGCGCGGTTGCAGGATCAATAATGATGGTGGCCAGTGAGGCCCTATCAACGTCGGTAAAATCGGTGGCGGCAGCCTGGACATGTTGCAGATCAGCTCCGCTGAGTAGCAGGTTAGTGAGGATGGCCCCGGCCAGTTGTGCATTGCGCAGGATGGTTCCATTGCATCGCGCCGAGCGGAGATAAGCGTTTTGCAAGTTAGCTCCACTTAAATTAGCTCCGCTTAAATTGGCCCGGCTCAGGTCGGCTTCGCTTAAATCTGCACCCACCAGGTTGGCCTTTTGCAGGCTGATTTTGACCATATCAGCTTTCGATAAAGAGGCATTGAACAGATAAGCATGGTCCAGCGCCGTAGTGCTCAGATTGGCCTGGCTGAGATTGGCCTGGACCAGGTTAGTGCCGATGAGGGTTGCTCCGCAGAGATAGGCTCCATTCAACTCTGCCCGGCTCATATGCGCCATATTCAGGTTGGCGCGCGCGAGATTAGCTCTATGCAGGATGGCCTTGCTGAGGTTGGCTCCTTTGAGATTGGCGCCACTGAGGTCGGCCTTGTTTAAATTCGCCCCGCTCAGCAATGCTTTGCTCAGGTCAGCGCCACTCAGGTCAGCGCCACTCAGGTCAGCGCCGCTGAGATTAGTGCCGCTGAGATTAGCGCCACTGAGATCGGCTCTGCTCAGATCTACGCCGAGCAGGTTGGCATTGATCAGGTAAGCGGCCTGCAAATCGGCCCCACTGAGATTTACGCCGCACAAATCAGTCTCGCGTAAATCCGTCCTGCGCAGATTAGCGCCGCGCAGGTTAGCTCCGATCAGATTCACGCCGATCATTACGGCGCGGCTGAGATTAGCACTCAGCAGGTTAGAGCCGCTCAGGTTTGCTTTATATAAATAAGCGCCACAGGCGTACGCTCCGCTCAGATCGGCGTCAGAAAGATCAGCCTCACGCAGATGGCCGCCACTGAGATCAACGCCGCGCAGATCCGTTCGGCTTAAATCAGCGTTGTCCAGCAAAGGGACACGCTCGTCTTTTTGCGCCTGCGCAATCTCTCTTAAAGCTTCTTGTTTTGGTATGGTGTATCGTCTGGTAACCATCTGTGAACTCCTGTTCTTTTGCTTTATTCATACTATCTCTCAATCGCCTTCTATTTGCCATGCTCAGTAGTATTTTTCCTGCTGTAGCAGTCGATAGTCGATCTGGATGATGGCGACTCGCTCCAGATCCTGGAGAATACGCAGAATTTCTTCCTCGTGGCGTCCTGTCAGCCGCGCAATCTCCGATGCTGTCCGTTGCCCGTTTACCAGCAAGAGAACCTGGCGGTGAGCGCGCGAGAGATTGGCGGTGTCGATGATGCGCAGGGCTGCCTGGATGGGCTTGATGAGATGAGGAACTGCCGAAAATGGGACAGAGTTTGTTGGTGACAACGAATCTGAGGAGGTAGTCGTCGTCGCTGGTGATGGGGGAGACGTAGTGCGTTTGCGCAAGGGCGAAACAGGTACGGAAGGAGGAGCATGCTGGATCTGAGGAGAACTGGCCGCCAGACCATTTTGCAGATGGGCGGGCGGAGTGGTAAAAAATATTGTCCGCTGCTGTGGACCCGCTGGAGAGAAAATAAAAAAACACTTACTCCAGGTGCTGAGCACGTTAAATGCCTCTGATCCTTTACGTCTTCCTACAAGCGCGTCTGTCACCTGGCCGTTGACAAAGGTGATGGTTCCTTCTTCGACTGTGCCTTCTCTACCACGTCGTACACGGAGCATCCCTGTTCCTCGACCTAACTGAATAGTCTGGATGACATGGACCAGTTGGTCTGTTACCATCTCTTGCTTTTGTGTCATAGACCTGCCTCATCTTCGTTGATCAATAGAGACGTCACAGGTATCTTTCTTCATAGAAAGGATGATCTTTTGTGCCAGGCTACGATGGGAAAGTGACTTAAAAATAATAGCAAAGAATGGGAGATCCCGGAAAAGTAGTTTTTTTCTCAGTACAATGTCTGGCATCATCGATGTTAAGCAGATTATATACTGCCTGCTACTTTTTGGGAAGAGAGAGTAGAGCTATGATACACTGTGTTGTGTATAATATCAGATCCGGTTAAATAGTGATCATTAGCGTGGGGGTCCAGGGAGCCGGCACGGCCCCTGGCGGGGTCTGGGGTGTCCCCCCACATCAATCACTTTTTAAAAAGATTTG
>JADBKA010000216.1 GCA_014896635.1 Ktedonobacteraceae bacterium | reverse complement strand
TAATACCTCACCACCTTCGCGTACACGCACACACCGCTTGTTAGGAACGTCAGCGTACCAGATAGCCCTATCGGCGTCAAGGCAAATTCCGTCCGGGGCGCCGTCGCCGAGGTCAGCCCACACGCGCCGGTTCACCAGATCCCCTGTCGCTTCGATCTCGAAGGCCGTGAGACGCTTTCCGTAGGACTCGGCTACGATCAACGTCCGGTTATCGGGAGTCACAGCCATGCCATTAGGAAAGGCCAGACCATCGGCCATCTGGCGCACCGATCCATCAGAGGTGACCAGAGCGATGATGCCTGTAGCGAACTCGCCGCCTGGAAAGTCAAAACCGATGTTGTTGAGGTAGGCGTTGCCCCGACCATCTACAACGATCTCATTCCAGGGATGGTCAGAGAGGCCGCCAAGACTCGCATGGGTCACAAATCGCCCGTCCGATTCCCTGCGCAGGAGCAGTCGATCTCGCGCCGAGACGACGAGCAGACGCCCATCGGGCAGAAAGTCAATGCAAAAGGGAAAAGACTGGACGTGGGTGATGATTTCGCTTTTGCCAGATAGATCAACGGCAAGGACTTCTTGAGCGCCCCAGTCGGAGACCCACCGGAGACCCACAGACGGTCCTCATGCCAGCGGGGCGATTCGCCGAACGCGAGGCCTGTCAGCAGGGTGTGCAGTTCAGACATGTGTAGGCTTCTTTCTTTTACGCAAGGACCCCATGCGAAAGAGAGCCAGAGCATCTGCTGGCAGAACCGGCAACAATAGGCGACTTTCACAGGAATCCCCAACGAGTACCGCAGGCCATTTAGCCCGTTTTATTTCGTATCTGTTTGTGCTGGTCTACGTCAGCCAGGCGCTGTCGGCAAAGGCGCAGCCGGATGTTCAGGCATAAACATCAGAACGATAGTTGTTGCCCCAGAAATACTCAAGATCAGCGTCTACTCATCAGGAAGCCCACAACCATAATTTGCATTCAGTGAGGAAATACACATGTCGAAAGCTATTGAACAGCGCGGCTCCTTAACGGTTGGACACGTTGGCTTCGGATTGTATGGACAGGCTCCCGGTAGCCCGCGACGGCAAGTGCATGATGGGGATACGATCAATGTGCGCGCACTAGGAAATATTAATATTCGCTTCCTGGGAATCGACGCCCCCGAAATCAGCTTTGCGTTTCGTGAACATCCCCAGAATTTCATTCCCCTGGAAGATAGCAGCTGGGAAACATACCTGAGCGATCCCTTCGCGGCGAACCTTCCCCCGTTTGAGGTTCCCCTGTCTTCCGGTCTGCTCGACGCTCTGCGCCCTCGCCTCGGTCCGGGTACGGCCACCAATCATGCTCAGCATGCACAGGCCGCCAGGGAAGCCCTGATCGAGGAGATTCGCACAGATATGGAAGTGCTCGGTCAGTCTGAAGATACCTTTGAATTCTTCCTGGCGTTCGCTTATGAGATTATGGACCGCTATGGACGCCTGCTCTGTTATGTCAATCGCAACCAGCCTCAGGAGCAGACTCCGGTGCCACGCCCACGTAGCTACAATGAACGCTTATTGCAGGTCGGATGGGTAAGTCCTTACTTCATCTGGCCCAACGTTGATCCCTTCCGCAGGCTCCCATCCATTGCTGCCGCCGTGCTTGAGCCGGGAACAGCCGCCGATGTTGCCAGCGGACACAATGCGCTGGCTGATGCCGGGCGCGACGTGCGCGCGGCCCGCGAGCAAGGGAAAGGCATTTTCCAGCAAGCCAATCCCCTGCGACTTGCAGCATTTGAGTTGAGATACCTGGCACGCCGGACAGCTCCTGATCGCTGGGTTATTGACCTGAGCAAGAAGGACAACGTTCTTCTCAAGCCAATGAACTATTATACAATCCCTTATGCCGAAGATCGCCTCTTTATCCCGGAAGAGTATGTTCCGCTTTTCGTTGAGAAAGGATGGCAGCGACAAACAGAGTAAAGACTCTTCCCTTTCCTTTCTAATGTTTCACGTGAAACATTTTGCTGGCGAAATGGAATGGATGTTTCACGTGAAACATTGCACTTGCCGCTAATCTCGCCCATATGCTACACTCCTAAGTGTCAGGCCGGTCAGTGCTGACCGGCTGCTTCCCGGTGAATGAAGATGTGCTATGGTATGCACGCATGAAGGGAGTAGTCTCTTGCTTATCCATAAGAATTCGACTGGTCATCCAATCCCATCCACTTCTACTGCTCTATCGTTACAGGAACAGCGCGCAACCCTGCACCAGCTACGTAGCGAGTTGATCAACCACTATCGACCTCTGATCATGACCGGCCCCGGTCCCATTCGCATCATGGCCCGCATTGTGGCCGAGCTGGAACAGGAGTGTCGCAAACGCCGGATAGCCGAGGAAGTCATCAAAAGCGAGATTGTTAACCGTACTATCGGCGACGTTAATCTGCGCCTGGTGACGGAGTGCGAGGGACAGCCCGGCGGACCCGGCGACTATCGCATGCTGGCGGACGAACTGGGCGTCGCACTGCCCGGCGAGCAGTTCAATGGCTATACCGCGACCGGCGAGACCTATCGCTGGCTGCACGATCAGGCGATGGAGTGCGAGCGCCTCTTGCTGGCGCGCGGCTACGATCCGCGCATCTACGATATCTACGGCGTCGGCAATCCTGTGCTGCGCGAATGGCTGGCGCAGGACATGCAGCAGCAGTGGAGATTACCCGCAACACCTGAGCAGCTCTACCTGAGCCTCGGCGCGATGGACGGTATCGACAAAGTGCTGCGCGCCCTGGCGCTACGCTACCGTGCGCCAGGGAACAGCGATTTTGCCATCCTCTTTCCTGAACCCGGCTTCAATGTTCCCGAATGGCAGGCCAGGGCCAGCGGCTACCGCCTGCATCCTTTCCCCACGCTACCAGACCATCGCTTCAAATTAAGCGCCGAACAGCTCGACCAGATCCTGCAAACAGCTCCCGACATTCGCCTTATCTATCTAACCGTTACCAACAATCCTACTACTTTCGCCTATACGCCCGGCGAATTGCGCGCATTGCACGCGGCTCTCCACCGCCATCGCGAGCAGGGGCATCACGTCTACACCCTCGCCGACCTGGCGTATATCGGCACCGGCAAGCCCGAAGAGGACCGCGCGCGCATGGCAACCTTTGCCGAACCTGAGGTTTTTCAGCACACCATCTTCGTCAGCAGCTTTTCTAAAACGCTCTCTCTCACCGGCGAACGCCTCGGCTGGATCACGTTCGGCGATCCCGCCCTGGCTGCCGATCTCGCGCCCTGCTGGACGAACTCGCTGGCCTCGCTGCCCGGCGAATGGCAACTGCGTTTCATGGCATACTATCGCCTGCTACAATCGCGGCCCTGGCTCAACGAAAAACTGCGCAATTTCTACCGCATGCGCCGTCGCCGCCTGATCGATCAACTCAATCGCCTCAATGAACGCCAGCCTCTCTTTGAAGAAGTCTATATCGACGACGATGCCACCGTCTACAACTGGAGCAAATTACGCGCGGGCGAGGACGCCTTCTCGCTTTTTGAAAAAACCGGTATCGCCGGCGTCCCCGGCTCCGGCTTCGGCTATACCGACGACTATATTCGCTTCTCTGTCGGCGTCATTCCTATAGAGATAGAGAACGGTGAGGAATAGTGCATGTATATTTTGCTCATCTGGACGTAAGGGAGTATGACGAGATTCTGGCGTATCTTGCCAGTTCTCTCGCCAGGTGATACCCTGTAGGTGGAACGCATGAGGGCTTCTGCGGGCTGATCGTCTGTTGATGTGGCCGGCCCTCATGATATATTTGACCAGAGTGCAATGTGCTGTTTCACGTGGAACGGAACGGTGAGGAAACGCACAAAGCGGTTCCAGGGAAAATGCGCATTGCAACTATCACCTGATCAAGGAGATTTAAATAATGACTACTCGCGTAGGAATCAACGGATTCGGGCGCATCGGGCGCCAGTCGCTGAAAGCTATACTCGAACGCCATCCCGATACTCTTGAAGTTGTTGCTGTTAACGACCTGACCGATACAAAGACCAATGCCCATCTGCTGAGATACGACTCCACCTATGGCCGCTTCCCCGGCGAGGTAGAGGCGACTGAGGATTCGTTGATCGTCAACGGTCATAAAATCCAGGTGCTTTCGCAGCGCGATCCGGCACAGATCCCCTGGAGCGACCTGGGCGTCGAACTCGTCATCGAGTCTACCGGCCTCTTTACCAACGCTGAGAAAGCCGCTGCCCATCTCAAAGGCGGCGCGAAGAAGGTGATCATCTCTGCTCCGGCGAAAGGCGAGGACGTGACGCTGGTGCTTGGTGTGAACGAAGAGATGTATGACCCGGCCAGACACAATATCATCTCCAACGCTTCCTGTACAACGAACTGTCTCGCTCCCACCGCGAAGGTGCTCAACGATACCTTCGGCATCGAACGCGGCCTGATGAATACGATTCACTCGTACACGAACGACCAGCGCATCCTTGACCAGGTACACAAGGATCTGCGCCGCGCTCGTACCGCCGGTGCGAACATCATTCCGACCACCACCGGCGCTGCGCGCGCGCTGGCCCTGGTCATTCCCGAACTCAAGGGACGCTTCGATGGCATGTCCCTGCGCGTTCCCACCGTGACGGTCTCGGTCGTTGACTTCGTGGTCACGACGCGCAAAGAGGCGTCCAGAGAAGCCGTCAATAACGCCTTTAAAGAGGCGGCTGCCGGTTCACTCAAGGGCATTCTGGACTATACTGAGGAACCGCTGGTCTCGATGGATTTTCGCGGCGATCCGCATTCGGCTATCGTCGATGGCCTCTCGACGATGGTGCTCGGCGGCAACATGATCAAGGTCGTTTCCTGGTACGATAACGAGTGGGGCTACTCCTGCCGTATTGCCGACCTTACCCATTTCATTGCTCAGAAGGGTCTCTAATCCTCGCGCCGGAGACAGGAACGCCCGTCACGGGCGTTCCTGGCCTGGAGAACCATGAGAAACTTGCACTTGAAAAAGTTCCGGGTCTCTTACGTTGTGGAGGAATCATGAATAAAAAAACGATCCGTGACATTGATGTGTCCGGCAAACGTGTGCTGGTGCGCGTCGATTTCAATGTGCCGCTTGATGAGCAGCGGCACATCACCGACGACACACGCATCGTCGCATCTCTGCCCACCATTCGCTATCTGCTCGATCATGGAGCGGCAGTAATCCTGATGTCTCATCTCGGCAGACCCGGCGGCCAGGCGGTGGATAAGTTGCGCATGGCCCCGGTCGCGCAGCGCCTGGGTGAGTTGCTGAACAGGCCAGTGCAGGCCGCGACCGATTGCATCGGGCCGGGAGTCGAGGCGCAGGCGAAGGCGCTCCAGCCGGGCCAGGTTCTGCTGCTGGAGAACTTACGCTTTCATAAAGAGGAAGAGAAAAATAACGCGGATTTCGCGCGCCAGCTTGCATCTCTCGGCGATCTCTACGTTAATGATGCGTTCGGCACTGCCCATCGCGCCCACGCCTCGACCGAGGGCGTGACGCACTATTTGCCGGGCGTCGCCGGCTTCTTGATGGAGAAAGAGATCAACTTTCTCGGCGCGGCGCTCGAACATCCGCAACGTCCTTTTGCCGCTGTGATCGGAGGCGCCAAAGTCTCCGACAAAATTGCCGTTCTGGAGCGCCTTATTAGCATCGCCGACCGCATCCTGATCGGCGGCGGCATGGCGAATACCTTCCTCAAAGCCGAAGGCTACGAGATCGGCGATTCGCTTTTTGAGGAGAGCAAGCTGGATGTGGCACGCGATCTCATCGGCAAGGCGCAGCAGAAAGGCATACAGTTTGTCCTGCCGCCCGATGTGGTGATCGCTGACCGCTTTGCCGCCGATGCTGACCACAAGGTTGTGGCCGCCAATCAGGTGCCGGCAGGCTGGCGCATTCTGGATATCGGCCCTGAAACCGTTCAGCGATTCCGCGCTGCGCTCTCCGATGCCCGTACCATCGTCTGGAATGGCACGCTGGGCGTGGCGGAGATGCCCGCGTTCGCTGCCGGCACTAACACGATTATCGGTATTCTGGCGGACCGCACAGCGCAGGGCGCGCTCACCATCATCGGCGGCGGTGACTCTGCCGCTGCCGTTGAGCAGGCCGGGGCCGCTGAGAAAATGACCCATGTCTCAACCGGCGGCGGCGCCTCTCTCGAATTCCTCGAAGGTCGCGTCCTGCCCGGTGTCGCAGCTCTTCAGGATAAATAAAATAGATTCCTGGCGTCCAGGAGAGATCTGTAACATGAAGCGCAGATCTCTCCTGGCGGGGCTGGTCGAAGGGATACCCCCGTTGCTTTAAATATCCCCATTCCTTAAAAAGGAGAAAACGTATGGCTCAGTCTCGTCTTTTAGTGATTGCCGGCAACTGGAAAATGCACTATGGTCCCGGCCAGGCTTCTAGCTTCGCTATGGAAATCCTGCCCGAACTGGGAAAACTCGTCCGCAGCCACCCGCTAGCCGTGTGCATCCTCTGCCCGCCTGCAATTTCTCTCCAGGCCGTCAAAGAGGTCATAGAGGCTGTTCCCGCTCCTCGCATCGAACTCGGTGCCCAGAATATGTATTTCGAGGAGAAGGGTGCATACACCGGCGAGATCTCGCCACGTATGGTACGCGAACTCTGCTCTACCGTCATCCTGGGCCATTCTGAACGCCGTACCTACTTCGGCGAGACCGACGATCTGGTGAATAAGAAGGTGCTTGCGGCCTTTAAACACGATCTGCGTCCTATTGTCTGTATAGGTGAGAACCTCGCACAGCATGAAGCCGGCGAGACGGAGGAGGTGGTACGCAGGCAGGTCTACGCCAGTCTGGGCAGCCTGCCGGCTGAACACGTCAACGACGTTGTCATCGCCTACGAACCTATCTGGGCCATCGGCACCGGCAGGGCCGCAACCGCACAATGGGCTGGCGATATCGCCCACTTTATCCGTCGTCTCTACGGCGAGATGTATGGGTCCACCGCCGCCGATTTTGTTCCCATTCTCTACGGCGGCAGCGTCACGTCCGCCAACATCAGCGAGTTCGTTGCGCACCCTGAGATTGACGGTGCGCTGGTTGGTGGGGCCAGCCTCAAACATGACTTTGTTGAGATTGTGCGCAAGAGCATCGAGCTAAAACAGCAGCAGTGAAGATGTAACAGTGCTACTGTTACATCTTCACTGCTAGATATACTCATGGGGGGATTTGCGGGGGGACACCCCCGGCCCCCGCCAGGGGACTGGCCGTCCCCTGGACCCCTGCAAGTTCTGCCTAATGGGGGGATTTGCGGGGGGACACCCCCCGGCCCCCGCCAGGGGACTGGCCGTCCCCTGGACCCCTGCAAGTTCTGCCTAATGGGGGGATTTGCGGGGGGACACCCCCCGGCCCCCGCCAGGGGACTGGCCGTCCCCTGGACCCCTGCAAGTTCTGCCTAATGGGGGGATTTGCGGGGGGACACCCCCCGGCCCCCGCCAGGGGACTGGCCGTCCCCTGGACCCCTGCAAGTTCTGCCTAAAAGGGGAGATTTCGGGAGGACACCCCCGGCCCCCGCCAGGGGACTGGCCGTCCCCTGGACCCCTGCTAGCGCTCCCTGAACCTTTCCTATTGTGTACCTGCTCCAAGCTGGTGCAGCAGTACATGATGATCAAAGGTTGTGCGCACCTCTTTGATCTTGCCATCCAGGATAAGGAAGTTGTCTATACGCGGCAGGGCAAAGCGCACTCCACTGGCCGGGATGCCGTGAAATTCCTCAACGTGCGTTCCGCGAATGGTGGCGAGGCTGGCAGCTTTTTCATCGTCTACAATCACTACATCAACGGTGAAATGTACCTGGAGTGCTTTGCGGATGGCAGCAGTAAACTGCAAAAAGCCGGCGATGCCACGAATACCTTCAGGCGGGCCGTAGAAGGCAAAGTCCGATGCGAGGATCTCTTCGGCGGCGATACGATCCCCTCTGCTGAATACGTCGTTGAAGAAACGATTTACGAGCGCGATGCTCTGTCCTTTTGACATGATGAATGGTCATCCTTTCTTTCTATCGTTTATATGGGATACTCCCATAGGTGTTAATTTAAAGGGGTTTTTCGGGGGACACCCCCCAGGCCCCCGCCAG
>JADBKA010000215.1 GCA_014896635.1 Ktedonobacteraceae bacterium | reverse complement strand
CGCAGCCAGATTGCGCCACTGGCCACCGATTGAGTAGACAACCCAGGCCAGGATCACCAGAGGCAGGACGATCTGTAGTATTCGCTTGCCGGTCTTTCTCAACTGTGATGTTCGCATGCGCTAGCCCAGCTCCTGCCTGATGCTGTATTCCTCACCCTGCTGAAAAGCGTAGTGACGAATCATCTCACTTTGCAGACCGGTCAGCACAAACTGCACGCCAAAGATCATCAGCAGAATGCCGATAAAAAGCGACGGCTGCTGATGAATCGGCTGATGGATGATGAACATACTGCGAATGACCACATAGAGATCCACCAGCATGCCGATCAAAAATGTCCAGAAACCAAGCGGGCCAAAGAGACGCAATGGGGTACGCAAAAACGAGGTTAAGAAGAGCACATTCAGCAGGTCGATCAGACCACGAGCAAAACGTTTTGCGCCAAACTTCGAGACACCATAGCGACGTGGATGATGCCGTACTTTGATCTCTGCTATTTTGAAGCCGCGCCAATGAGCCATTACCGGCACGAAACGATGAAATTCGCCATAGAGCTTTAAGTGGGGGTCCATAATCACCTCACGTCGGTATGCTTTGAAGCCATTGTTGATGTCGTGCAGATGCACGCCTGTCAACATACCGACCAGGCCATTGAAAATGCGCGAGGGGAACGTTTTAGAAAACGGGTCAAGACGTGGGTATTTCCACCCCGTCACCAGGTCATATCCTTCATCAAGCTTGGCCAGAAAGTTGGGAATCTCCTGCGGATCATCCTGCAAATCGCCATCCATTGTGAAAATAATCTCACCACGACAGCGACTGAAGCCGGCAACCAGAGCCGGCGTTTTGCCAAAGTTTCTGCGAAAACGCACAACCCGCACAATATCAGGATGCAGGGCATACAATTGCTCTAGCTCCGCAAACGTTCTGTCGGTACTTCCATCGTCCACAAAAATAATTTCATAACGCTTGCCAGTTTGCTCCAGTTGTTCTGATAATCTGGTAAATAGTGGACGTATATTCTGTTCCTCATTCATGACAGGAATCACAAAGGAGAGAGCAATTTCCTGATCCGGCATCTCAGCAGCCAGAAGTTCTGGCCTCGTTTCTTTCGCTGCAATTTCTGCCTGCTGCATATTAGTTCTCCACTATACTCTATATATACACTATCTCTTTTATCCGCCAATCAGGCAGACAATGCATCAATTATAACAGATGCGGAGAGAAGCGGCGCCCGCATGCTTCTCCACTTATCATAAAACGGACCAGCCGGACAAAGGGACACACCTCCCCCCACAGGTCACAACAGAGAGAAGAGGTCCGGTCGATCAGTCACCAGTGCATCGACGCCGGCATCAGCCAGGCGCCGTAAATCTTCCAGGGTGTTTACCGTCCAGAGGCCCAGTTTCAGTCCCCGCCGGTGGATACCATCAAGCAGTTCGGGGGAAAAAAGCCTGTAATCCATATCAATCCACTGGCACGCGGGCGTTGCCACCTGCACTATCAGTGCCTCCAGACGAGGCGCTGGTAGGGCAGCCCACTGCTCTAGCGAGACAATGGCCCCCGTCTGGATTGCGGGTTCCAGAGCCTGAAGAGATTGTAGTATCAGCCAGTCAAACGAAATCACCAGTGCCTGGGAGAGCATATCAGCGGTGCGCAGGTGATCAACCACTGCCTCGGCAATGCCTGGATAGCGTCCATACACGCCTTTCTCGCGTTCGCTCATTTTCACCTCGATACAGACTTGCACACGCCCCTTTGTCAGGTCGAGTACCTCGCGTAATGTTGGGATCTGCTGTGGCTGCGGCCAACTGCCGGGGAAGCGTGCAGCGGCGTTGAGAGAACGCAGATAAGCGAAATCCAGGTCGAGGATATTTCCATTGCCATCCGTAACGCGCTCGACAGTCGCATCATGAAACACAATGATCTGACCATCGCGGCTCATCTGCACGTCGCATTCGACGGCATCAATAGGTAGAGTCAGGGCATTGCGAAAAGCTGCCAGCGTATTTTCGGGTGCGAGCTGTGATCCACCGCGATGCGCAACGCGCAGTAATTGACGATTCATCACAAACCTTTCTGGAGATCCCTCTCGTTTTATGGAAGAGCACTCCCTATAACCTGCCTACATTATAAAGCACTTTCTGTGAACCTCAAAATATCAGGACCTT
Organism: Ktedonobacteraceae bacterium; assembly: GCA_014896635.1. The sequence continues at coordinate 5,927 of JADBKA010000215.1, read as the reverse complement.
CTCACCAGTAACGGCTAGCAGCCATACAATAGCCGTCAGATTTGTTATATAGTGTGGACACCATTTCTATTTCAGACAACGGGAAGAAGAGAGGAGTATTGCATATGGCATTGAGCCTGGGAATGAAAGGGGGGGCTACGACTGTTGTAACATATGAGAACACTGCGGCAGCAGTGGGCGCCGGGGGAGTAGAAGTATTCGGTACACCAATGATGATTGCGCTGATGGAAAACGCTGCCTGGCGAGCTGTAGCAGATGCGCTGGACGAAGGCCAGGTAACAGTAGGAACACTGGTGAATGTGCGTCACCTTGCAGCAACTCCGATAGGGCAGCAGGTGCGTGCCGAGGCAGAACTGGTTGAGATTGACAGGCGTCGCCTGGTGTTCAATGTTGTCGCCTACGACGAAAAGCAGAAAATAGGTGAAGGCTCTCACGAGCGTTTCATCGTTCAGCTAGAGCGTTTTCTCAGCAGTGTCCAGCAGGGAAATTGATGTTCCCTCTTGTGATCTGTCAATTTCTGTGGTACAATATTGATGTAGAGTAGCTCATCTTCACCTGGGGATGTCGGGTTTCGACAGGTGATCAGGTTGGAGAATTGCAGGTCGAGGTGCCGGTATAGCACTCTCGTTAAACAACCGGCAAAACAATAACTGCCAACAAAGCAGAAAAACCCGCTCTCGCCCTCGCTGCCTAAGAAGTAGCGACGAGACGCCTGCCCGATCTTCTCTCGTGGGGTCGGTGCCAGGCGACAGATACACGAGATGCTCTGGCGATGATCGCCTTCTAGTCGCCAGCTAAGACCAGAGGGCCAGCGTTAAGAAATCCTGTCGGCGGGAGTTCTTAATGCAAAGCCAGAACGCCGACTAAGCCTGTAGTATATTCTTCAGCGAGGTCGCCTGGACAGGGAGTTCAACTCTCCCTCATCTCCACCAACAAGTCCGCCTGGAAACCAGCTTTACAGGCGGTTTTTTTTGCTCCCATGTAGCAATGAATCCTGCGACTCCTCCAGGCTCCGGTCTAAAATCATGTTGCTTTCTCAGACTCTCCCTCACGCGCCTCGGCTTTCTCACTTTTTGCCTGCTTTTCGTCCTCATCAGCTCTGCCTTTTGTGGCCTGTGTACGACCTCGTGGGGGTGACGGTTCTTCCGCTGGCTTACCCTCAGCAGACGCTGCGACCTTCCACATCGCTAATTCCTGGCTCATATACTGCTGCTTAATCTCGCTGATGCGAGCAGCAAAGTGTACATAAGCCTCCTCATCTCCTAGTCCTGCATAACCTCCCACACGTTGATCATAATCATGAATCTCCGACTCTATACTACTGATAGCCTGATAATAACTATAATTGCGCTCGCGCATATGGAAGGTTGAGAGTAGTGCAGCAGCAATTGCAGCTACTCCACTACAGATCAGCGCAAAGAATCTGGGTAAAAGATCCGTCCCGACAAGGGTGGTGGTTGCAATCGAGAAGATAATCGAGATGATTTGCAGCCAGTTAAAGTAATTTTTCGTTCTGGCATACTCTTGTTTGAGGGTAGCAATTTCGTTGGGGACAATGTTAAAGCGGTAGTAGTCTCTGGCCTGCCTTTGTCGCTTTTCCCGCTCCTCTTGCTGGCGCTGCTCCTCAAGCCTGTATCGTTCTTTGGCAAGATCATCTGCCAACTGCTTCTGCTCTAATTTCTTCTTTTCTTTTTGCAGTTCGTCTTCATAGGCCTGGAGTTCACGTGACGTCTCTTCCCTCAGTTCCTGGACAGCTAGATTTATCACCGTATCTAGATGCTCACGGACTTCCCTGACTATCAACTCGTCGATTTGCCGACAGTATTCCCCTTCGTCAATTTCCCCAGAAGCTTTCTTTTGTTGAAGTTGATTCTGTGTCTGCCGAAATTGCAACGTCGGAACATATGTCATTACCCGGTCTCCTTCCGCTTAATGAAATACTCAAGGCAGAAAGCAACCCGCCTGCCTTTAGCTACACCGCCCGCTACTTTGCCTCTGGAACCAGGCAGTCGTGAATGCGGGAGTAGCAAACTTTTCTTCTTACGCTCATCAGGGTCCTCAGGTTGTTGTATGATGATCATCCTTTTTGTGTCAACCAGGGCTGCATACATGCAACAGCAACAGGTGGAACACCAGCAGATAGTCGTCATGTTTTGCGTAGTCGCCAGCGATTCCATAGATATGGACCACACAGCCCATCACAGTGATATTATAATATTCCAATAGAAGCAAGATGATAGCCATTGAGAGAAAGTGCTACATGCTTTATACAATATTAAGAATATTCAATATATCACCACATGTCAATAGATAAATGATCAATATTTTACGAAAATTGAGATGAAAAGGAAAAGTTACTACGCTTGAGATTTCTTTTTACACCGATAGCCTCTTCAAGGAAGAGCAAGAATTCCTCATATACCAGCGAGGAAAAGAAGAGAGGGCACAAAGGATACATACACAAAGGACACATTAGGAGAAGGATGTACTCCATGCCACTGAGGTGGCTACCCGGCAGGCCGACCAGGCCACCAGTCAGTGGCATGAAGAACTGGTGGAGTGTGATGACTGTGACTCTAACGCAGTTACACAACCTGTGGCAGGCGCTGCTGTGCCGCCGCGACAGCGTCCGCCGGGTATTCGTAATCCTGAAGCTTGCCCGCCAGGTAGGCATCATAGGCGCTCATATCAAAATACCCATGCCCACTCAGGTTAAAGAGGATAACGCGCTCCTCCCCGGCTTCCTTCGCGCTGCGCGCTTCCTCAAACACCGCCGCGATGGCATGCCCGGCCTCAGGTGCCGGCACAATGCCCTCATGTCGGGCAAAAAGCACAGCAGACTCGAAGACGGCGTTCTGATAGTATGCCTGAGCTTCGATAATGCCTTCTTCATGCAATTGCGATACCAGCGGCGACATACCATGATAACGCAGGCCACCGGCATGCACACCCGGTGGAATAAAATCATGGCCGAGCGTGTGCATCTTGACGAGAGGAGTCATACCCACTGTATCGCCAAAATCATAGGCATAGACCCCCCTGGTCAGGCTAGGGCAGGCCATCGGCTCTGCTGCCAGGAAGCGCGTCTTCAGGCCCTTGCGTAGCTTCTCACCGATAAAGGGAAAGGCCAGACCTGCCATGTTGCTCCCACCGCCGACGCAGCCAATCACGACGTCCGGGTAGTCGCCAGCTTTCTCCATCTGGAGCAGCGCCTCTTCTCCTATTACCGTCTGATGGAGCAGGACATGGTTGAGCACACTGCCAAGCGAGTATTTGACGGCTCCGCCGCTCTTCGCAGCCACCTCTACCGCTTCACTAATGGCAATGCCCAGGCTGCCCGGATTCTCTGGATCGTGCGCCAGAATGCTGCGGCCCGCATTGGTGAGATCTGTCGGGCTGGCATGCACAGTCGCCCCATACGTCTGCATCAGACTGCGGCGGTAGGGCTTCTGCTGGTAGCTCACTTTGACCATGAAAACTTCGATATTCAGACCGAAGAAAGCGCCCGCCAGCGCCAGGGCCGATCCCCACTGGCCGGCACCCGTTTCAGTGGAGAGTTTTTTCACGCCCTCTTCTTTGTTGTAATAGACCTGCGCCACAGCCGTGTTCAACTTGTGACTGCCCACAGGGCTGATCCCCTCGTACTTGTAATAAATACGGGCTGGCGTGTCCAGCGCTTTCTCCAACCGGCGCGCACGAAACAGCGGACCAGGCCGCCACTGGGCATAGACGTGGCGCACCGGCTCTGGAATTTCGATGTACCGCTCGGTGCTCACTTCCTGCATGATCAAGGCCATCGGAAATAACGGAGCCAGATCGGCTGGCCCTACCGGCTGCTTCGTCCCCGGATGCAGGACCGGTGTCGGCGCATGCGGTAGATCAGCCACAATGTTATACCAGGCACGGGGAATCTCATCCTCACTGAGGAGATACTTGGTATGAAGTTTGTCAGGCACAATTCGCTCCTCTCGTCAAACTACGGCTGCTGCAAAGCATATTATATATGTCATCAGGGACCGGGCATGAGAACATCCCGGCAAGCGAGGGATAATTGTTCATAGTGTAGGCAAAAAGTTCGCTACTGTCAATGCTTGACAATTAAAATATTTCTTCCTACACTTAAGAAAAGAAAAAGACATCTTTCGACTTCAGGTGCATCCACAATGATGTGGAAGAAAAGGAAGCGGCCATGTCGAAATCTCTGACCTACGCCAGCTACCTGCGGCTGGACGAGCTGCTCAACATCCAGACACCGAAAAGTTCCGGCCCGGAGCATGACGAGCTACTCTTCATTGTGATTCACCAGGTCTACGAGTTGTGGTTCAAGGAATTGCTTCACGAGCTTGACTACTTACAGACGCTTTTGCGCAACAATGAGCCGGCTCGCGCATCGCATACCACACATCGCATCCTGGCAATCCTCAAAACTATCGTTGCCCAGCTCGACGTGCTGGAAACAATGACTCCTCTCGAATTCAATGCGTTCCGCTGCTTCCTCGAATCGGCCAGCGGCTTCCAATCAGCACAGTTCCGCGAGATCGAGTTTGTCTTTGGTTACAAACGCGAGTCTGTCTTCCACCACTACCCGCCGGGTTCGACAGGGCGGATACAGCTTGAGCGGCGCTACACACAACCGACGCTGTGGGATGCCTTTCTGCACTACCTTAGCCTGAACGGCTATCTCATCCCGCCAGAGCACCTCAACCGCGACGTGACGCAACCAGTCAGGCCCTCGCCTGAGATTCAGGCCATCCTGATCAGCGCCTACCGTCAGGACAGCACCGTTAGCAATATCTGTGAAAACCTGGTTGATATGGATGAAGGTTTTCAGGAATGGCGCTATCGCCATGCGAAGATGGTAGAACGCACTATCGGCAGTAAAAAAGGCACAGGCGGATCAACAGGCGTACAGTACCTGATGACAACTATCAAGCCGTTTTTTCCTGATTTGTGGCTGATCCGTTCACAATTCTAATTCGCATGTTAACAAGGAGCAATGCGCATGACCATTCCCACAGATGCCGCCTACGCCGCTGAACTTGACGCGCGTGATCCGCTGGCCCACTTCCGCGAGCGTTTTGTCATCACCGAACCCGACCTTATCTATATGGACGGCAACTCGCTGGGTCGTCTGCCCAGGGAGACGGCAACACATGCGGAAGATCTCGTTTTGCGGCAGTGGGGAACACGCCTGATTCGGAGTTGGAATGAGGGATGGTTCACGGCACCGGAGCGCGTGGGAGCAAAGATCGCTCGCCTGATCGGCGCACAACCAGCAGAAGTAATCGTGGCCGACTCCACCTCGGTCAACCTGTTCAAGCTCGTCGTCGCCGCTCTGCGTTTCCAGCAGGGCCGCCAGCGCATCCTGACTGACGATCTCAACTTTCCTTCGGACCTCTATATCTTGCAGGGCATAATCGACTTGCTCGGACAGCAGCATCAGCTCGAAATCCTGCCCTCGCCTGACGGCATTCACGGTCCCGTCGCCGAAATACAGGCACAGCTCGATGAACAGGTCGCGCTGGTCGTGCTGTCTCACACGGCTTTCAAGAGCGGTTACATGTATGATATGCCGGCGATCACTGCCGCTGTCCACGCCGCCGGCGCTCTGATACTGTGGGATCTCAGCCATTCGGTAGGCGCAGTCCCGCTTGATCTGCACGCCGCTCAGGCCGACCTGGCTATCGGCTGCACCTACAAATATCTCAACGGTGGACCCGGCGCACCGGCGTTCCTTTATATACGCCAGGACTGGCAGGAGCGGCTGCACAATCCTCTCAGCGGCTGGATGGGCCAGCACAACCCGTTCAACTTCGCGCTCTCCTATCAACCGGGCTGATGACAGAGAGTTCGTAGTTGACCGCCTGCGCTATCGCTGCCAGGCGATGGGCGGTATCTGCCGAGTCATTGCCGCCGATGTAGAGCAT
>JADBKA010000214.1 GCA_014896635.1 Ktedonobacteraceae bacterium | reverse complement strand
TTAAGGGATTGGACCAGCCCCCCCACTATAGCTCGCCCACCGTGCAGTACACCTACGAGCGCGATTATACCTTTCAGTGCGACAGTCGGGTCAGTCTCAGAATGCTCACGGGACGCATCAGCATCCCCTACCAGGGCTATGACAGGCACCTGGCGCTCATTCGAGAGGGGGCCAGCATCGGCGATGCCAAACTGTGGGAGGATCAGCCGAAGAAACAGTTCTATTTGCTCGTCTCCTTAGAGGTTGAAATTCCTGATCTCACACCTGAACAGCTCAATGGCGTAGTGGGGGTCGATGTGGGTATTCGTTCCCTGGCAGTCACATCTACGTCAACAGGCAAGGCCGGTTTTCACCCAGGGAAGCGGATACGGCACAAAGCCAACCACTACGCACGCTTACGCAAACGCTTGCAGCACAAAGGCACTCGTGGCGCCAAACGCCGCATGCGGCGCATCGGGCAACGAGAGAGACGGTTGAAAGTGCAAGCCAATCACACCATCGCCAAACAGATCGTCGAGCAGCATCCCCACACGCTTTTCGGGCTAGAGCAACTGACGGATATCCGTGAGCGCACAAAACGCAAAAAGCGCAAGCGGAAGCGGAACGGCAAAGGGACCGAACCAGTCTCAAAGAAGGCCCGCACGGCCAACCGGGTCTACTCGCAATGGTCCTTTGCTGAGGTGCAGGCGCTCATCAGTTACAAGGCGGCGCTTGCAGGATCACTCGCCATCAAGGTCGATGCCGATTACACTTCCAAGTGCTGTCCGCTGTGCGGCCACACTGCCGATGGGAATCGCCCAGGCAAGGGGCTGCTCTTTGTGTGCCAGCAGTGCCGCTACACGCTGCACGCTGATCTGGTGGGCGCGAGAAATGTGACGCTGAGGACGCTCCTGGTCCGGCAGGACTGGATCAGGACGGGATGTTTGTCAATCATCCCTGATGCCTCGGACAAAGAAGCCAAAGCAGCGCGCCTGCAAAGGTATGCTGAGTTGCGGTGGAGTCCAGGGGCAAGCCACCGGCTTGAGCCGGGGGTCATTGACTATGGCTACCAAGCACATCTTTAAAATAATACACCAGAAAATAAAAAACGCTCCATATGCCCATCATGACCAGAAAGCGCGCCAGCAGCACCCAGGAAAGATCGGGATAGCGGCCCGGCTTAAAAAAGAAGCGTTTAAAGAACTCCCTGAGATGAAACGCGCTGCGTTGCTCCGGCGGTAGCGGCGTCTCTTTCACCATCACGACGGTATAGGCAACGAACAGCAATTGTACGACAGCGATGACCAGGAAGATCTGCACAACTGCATTGCGGTAGGCCGGCAGCGGCAGATCCCCACCGAGAATTAGCCCGGCCACGACGGCGCCGGCAGCCGTGCCGAGCAGAGTGAAGAGCGCGTTGAAACCAGAAGCGAGACCGCGCTGCTTCTCCGGCACCTTATCGGCGATAATGGCGCTCCAGGGCGAATTCGCCAGGTTGTTGCTGAACTGCAATAGCAGGAACAGCAAGGTGAAAGCGGGCAATAGTAAATTTTCGGGGAACCAGGATGGAGAAAAGGCGAACAGCACAAGGACAATGAGGTTAATAACTGTACCAATGATCATAAACGGGCGCCGCCGGCCCATGCGGAATTTGACATAATCGGACAGCGCCCCGGCCAGCGGATTGACAACGAAAGCGACGAGCGTTCCTAGCGTCACAACGGTGGTAAGATTGATCGCCTTGTAGCGCGGGTCCAGAAAATGAGCAACCATGCTCGGAATCACAACGGCCAGCAATGCCTGCCAATGGAACTGGTTTGCCAGCCAGAAAAGATTGAGGTTAAGTAAGTCGAAAAGTGATTGTGGCCGGCGCCCTGGAACGCCAGAGGCATCGCCGCTGATGCCTGCCGTTTTCTCGGCGATCTCCATTGGTCAGGCTCCCCTCCCTCAGAGCCATCGAAACAAAGAGAGCCTCTGAGGCAAAGTTTTGTTTTGATTATACTCTTTAATTCCAGTTCTCGATGTCCACTGCCTCGCCCTGGCTCTCCAGCCAGCGTTCCACGTCGATGGCCGCGCGGCACCCGTCACCGGCAGCCGTCACTGCCTGACGATAGCGGTGGTCGGTCACATCGCCGGCTGCAAAAACGCCGGGGATGTTCGTCATCGTGAACTCTTTCGGCACAATATAGCCGACATGATCCATGTCAACTATGCCTTTAAACAGCTCGGTATTCGGCTGATGGCCGATTGCCAGGAAAACACCTTCCGCCTTGAGCGTCGATTCCTCGCCGGTCCGCACATTGCGCACGCGCACACCGGTCACAGCCTCATCGCCGAGCACATCCACCACTTCGCTCTCCATCAGGAAGCTGATTTTTGGATTTTTGCGCGCGCGCTCCTGCATGATCTTGCTGGCGCGGAACGCATCGCGGCGATGGATGATGGTGACATGATTGACATAACGTGTCAGGAACGTTGCCTCTTCCATTGCGGTATCGCCGCCACCGATCACCACGACATCTTTATTCTTGAAGAAGAAGCCATCGCAGGTGGCGCAGGCGGAGACGCCGCGCCCACGCAGGCGCTCCTCGTTGGGGAGTCCCAGCCATTTTGCGCTGGCCCCGGTGGCGATAATCACGGCCCTTGCGCGGTACTCGCCGGAGTCAGTTTTTACTACAAAAGGACGCTGGCTGAAGTCTACCTCGATAGCATCTTCGGGGAGCATCTCCGCTCCAAAGCGGCGCGCCTGCTGCTCAAACTTTTCCATCATCTCCGGCCCCATGATACCCTCTTCAAAGCCGGGATAATTCTCTACCTCACTGGTGAGCATCAGTTGTCCGCCCGACTGGTAGCCCTGGATCACCAGGACGGAAAGATTGGAGCGAGCCGCATAGAGGGCCGCTGTATATCCCGCCGGTCCTGAGCCAATAATAATGACACCATAGATATTGTCAGTCATAGATGAAATTCCTCTTCCCTTTTTGTCTCCAGATTCACCTGTTTCTGCTCAAGAAAACACACCGTAGAGATAATTTATGCCCTGTCTACCTTCCGGCGTGTCTCAAGTCTGCCTTAAGATCTCCCCCACTAATGATAACACTTATCTATTCCTCTTTAAACAGGGCCGGCAGCCTGGAGAGCATCCAGACTCCCCTCGCTGCGCGCCTGAATTGCGCGCGCGACCATCGCCGCCGTCTGGATAAACAACCTGGCGCCAGGGGACGCCATTTCCCGTGACTTCACAGCAAGGCCAATCTGCAAGCGTTGCGGCGGGTCCAGTGGCAGAGCAACCACCCCTTCTATCTTCTCCGGCAGCATCATACGCGGCATAAGTGTGATTCCGAGTCCTTCACGGACCATCGCCAGGATCGTCGCACTATCACTGGCCGGGTAGCGAATCGGCGACCTTGCCCTGCTCAGTTCAAACCCGCTTTTCTCCAGCAGACTGGGAGCGCAGCGCGTCTTCTCCATGATAAATCCTTCTTCAAGGAGTTCTCCAGGCGTCACTGCCTTTCTCGTGTGCAGGCGATGCCCGCGTGGAACAAGCACACACATCTCATCAGTTGTGATGAACGTACTTGTAATGCCTGACGCGGGCAGAATCACAAATCCCACATCAATGACGCTACTCTCAATCCATTCACCTACCTCATGCATCATCCCCTCAAAAAGCACCACTTCTATGTCAGGATACTGCTGGTGAAAGCTGGTCAGCACACCGGCGAGCAATTGTGGGGAAATGATGGAGAGAATGCTGCCCACACGAAGCTTGCCCGCAGCCTCACCTCGCATAGCTTTCGCTTCCTGCTCGATGGCTTCCGCCTGCGCCAGCAGCGCACGCACGTGCGGGAGAATCTTCTGCCCGGCGCCGGTGAGGCCGACCACGCCGGTACGATTGCGCTCAAGCAGCGTCACGCCTAATTCGCTTTCGAGGGCCGCGAGAGCATGACTCACGGCAGATTGCGTCAGGTTAACCGCATAAGCAGCTTCCGTAAAACTGCCCGTCTCGGCTAGCGCCGCAAAGCTCTGGAGCTGTGAGAAGTTCATATGCTTACCCTTCATAAGATTATGATGAGAATGATTTGCGTTCATTATACCAGTTCACATATACTCCTGACAAAGAGAAAACAGAAAGGTTGATCGCCGGACAGATTCTCGCCTTCTCCTTTCGAGACGACGGGTCTGGCAGTCAACCTGATGAACAATCAAGGAGAGGCAATACCTTGTCTACAGGAAAACTCACACCACAGCAACAGAGCGATCAGGAGATAACACCCATGTCTACAGCTTCGGAAAGCGGGCAGGGATTGGTAGAAAGCAAAGGGACGCCGACTCGCATCCGGGCGTTCCATGTGCTCATCCTGGGCGGGCTGACGGCGTTCGGACCACTGTCTACTGATCTGTACCTGCCCTCACTCCCTACGGTCAGCCACGATCTGGGAGCCACCATGTCGCAGACACAGATCACGATGAGCGCCACTATCCTCGGTCTATCGCTTGGTCAGATCCTCATCGGACCGATCAGTGACGCTCGTGGGCGGCGCTGGCCTCTGCTCATCAGCATTGTTGTTTTCGTGCTCACATCGCTGCTCTGCGCCGTCGCACCCTCGGTTACTGCGCTCACCATTACTCGTTTTGTGCAGGGAATTGCAGGAGCAGCCGGGATCGTCCTTGCACTCGCTATTGCCCGTGATTTGTATGCCGGCCTCACCCTGGCACGCTGCATCTCGCTACTGATGACTGTCAACTTTCTGGCGCCTTTGATAGCGCCTGTGCTTGGCGGTCAGTTGCTCACATTCACCTCATGGCACGGAGTTTTTGTCACCCTTGCGCTTATCGGCGTTGTTGCGCTGCTTGCCGTAGTGTTCGGACTGGGCGAGACGCTACCTGCGGACCGGCGGCAGAGCGGGAGAATCTCTGAAACGTTGAGGACGTTTCGTGATCTGCTGGCAAACCGCCGTCTCGTCGGGTATGCGCTCACCAGCAGTTTCACCGCTGCCGCTGGAATCGTCTACCTTTCCAGTTCCCCATTCATCTTTCAGAACATTTACGGCCTTTCACCCATGACCGTCGGCTTTGTGTTCGGCGGCAATGCCCTGGGACTTGCCATCATGGCTCAGATCGGCGCCAGACTTGTTGGTCGGGTAGCGCCGCAAAGACTGCTGGCTCTGGGCGTTGTGGCTCTCGTCACTGCCGGCGTGGCCCTGTTTGTAGTGGTGATCATGGGAATCGGCCTCGTCGGAGTGCTGCCACCGCTTTTTGTGATTACCGTCAGTCTGGGTCTCATCTTCCCCAATGCGGCGTCGCTGGCGCTCGCCACCGTCAACCCTGAGATAGCCGGCAGCGCATCGGCGCTGTTAGGCGTGTTGCAGCTCTCGGTAGGGGCGATCCTGGCGCCGCTGGTCGGTATCGCCGGTACCGCTTCTGCTGCCCCAATGGCGGCAGCCATCGCCGTGTTTACCATAGCGGCACTGCTGGCTTTTGTTGTCCTGGGCCGCCCTGCCCAGAAAGCGCGAGCGGAAGAGCATGCAGAACTTGACGTTCAGCCGTGAAAGGAGTACAATAGAGCCTGGACGTGTCGGTTTTTACATGCTTTGTCAATACACCGGACGGCAAACGTCGCCCGGTTTTTTCTATGTCCTGGGAGTAATCTTTTTTTCCTATGCAAATGCTCAATCAAAATAGCGCATCCCTCACGCCAGCGGCACAGCTCGTAGAGCGCCCCGACATCCGCAACGTCGCCATTATCGCGCACGTCGATCATGGCAAGACCACGCTCGTCGATGGCCTGCTCAAACAGAGCCATATCTTTCGTGAAAATCAGCAAGTCGGCGAGCTGATCATGGACTCCAACGAGCAGGAGCGTGAGCGCGGCATCACCATTCTCGCTAAAAATACTGCCGTCACCTATCGCGGCATTAAAATCAATATCATCGACACGCCCGGCCATGCCGATTTCGGCGGCGAGGTCGAGCGCGCGCTCAACATGGCCGACGGCTGCATCCTGCTCGTCGATGCCGTCGAAGGTCCCATGCCGCAGACGCGCTTCGTGCTGCAAAAAGCCCTCGAACTCGATCTCAAGCCGATTGTCGTGATCAACAAAATTGACCGCCGCGACGCACGCATCGAGCAGGTCCTTGAATGGACGCAGGATCTCTTCCTGGAACTGGCAACCCACGAGGAGCATCTCAACTTCCCGGTGCTCTACGCTATCGGGCGCGACGGCGTGGCGATGTATCATCCCGATGACGAGCGCCGCGACTTGCAGCCGCTCTTCGATACCATCGTTAACACCATCCCGGCCCCGCGCGTTAACCCTGACGCTCCCTTGCAAATGCTGGTCGCAGCTCTCGACTACGACGATTATAAAGGGAAATACGCCATCGGGCGCATCGTGCGCGGTCGCTTGCAAGCCGGCAGCACGGTCGCGCGCATCAACCGCAGCGGCGAGATTTCGCGCCAGAAAATTAACCTTGTCTTCACCTACAACGGCCTCAGGCGCGACGAAACGGCAGAGGCACAGGCCGGCGATATCGTCGCCATCACCGGCATTGCCGACGTCAACATCGGCGAGACGATTGCCGACGTGGAGCAGCCCGAAGCACTACCAACCATCGCTATCAGCGAGCCGACGCTCAAGATGACCTTCGCCGTCAACACCAGTCCGTTTGCGGGCCGCGAAGGCAAATTTCAGACCTCGCGCCAGTTGCGCGCACGCCTCTACCGCGAACTGGAGACCAACGTCAGCCTGCGCGTCGAGGATGGCAACTCACCTGACGAATTCATCGTCTCTGGACGCGGCGAGCTGCATCTCTCTGTCCTGATCGAAGCGATGCGCCGCGAAGGTTACGAATTCCAGGTCTCACGTCCCGAAGTCATTACGCGCGAAGACGAAAAAGGACGCCTGCTCGAACCATTCGAGCACCTGGTCATTGATACAAAAGAAGAATATATCGGTGTGCTGACCGAGAATCTGGCCGCGCGTAAAGCACAACTCTCCAACATGACCAGCGACGGTTCCAGCAATGTGCGCCTGGAATACACTATCCCGACACGCGGGCTGATCGGTTTCCGCAATGCCTTTCTGACGCTCACAAAGGGCAACGGCGCGATGAGCAGCATGCTCTCCGGCTTCCGTCCCTGGCTCGGTAAAATGGGGACAAATCGCATGGGCGCGCTGATCGCCTCGGAACAAGGGGTCGCCGTCACCTATGGTCTCAACAACGCTCAGCAACGCGGCGTCACCTTCATCGAGCCTGGCACACCCGTCTACGAAGGCATGATCATCGGCCTCAATGCGCGGTCCGACGACCTGCCGATCAACGTCTGCAAAGAGAAGCAGAAGACGAATATCCGCTCATCCACCGCCGATATTGCCATTCGCCTTTCGCCGCCCGTGCTGATGAGCCTGGAGCAATCGCTTGACTTCATCAATAACGACGAGCTGGTCGAGGTCACCCCGAAGACGATTCGCCTGCGCAAACGCTACCTCTCGCAGCAGGAGTGCGCCCGCATGCGCGAACGGGCAGGTGAATAAGCAGTACAGCCGAAGCGGGATCGTGTCACCCACTTCGGCTGTATGAATACTGACGACCAGATTCGGGAATCTCCGGGCCAGGGCGACCGCCAGGGTCGCCCCTACTATAAAGGTCCCTCAACCCGCTACTGCCAGTGGCTCCAGACATCCTGCAAGCGCCGGCGCGCTAGGCTCAGACCCGTAGCAACAGCGAGCAGTGTGCCGCCTAGAATCACCAGCGCCACAGGCGTTGGAATACCAAGCGAGGGAAGAAAGAGCGCATGCATAGCACTGATGATGACCAGCGCGGCCCCACTCAAAATGAACACGCGCATGCGTATGAGAATACCGAGCAGGAACAACGCCAGCGCTTCCCCGGCCAGCAGGATAGTCGGTTGCAGGTTGTCTTCGCTAAAGCTTGACCAGAGCGTCGGCAGCAGCAGTAGCGCGGCACCAACCACCGCACAGAGCTGCCCAATACGGCGCTGGCCGGGTATCGTTTGATCGCGCATCAGAAAAGGCGAAAAGACAATCAGGCAACTGGCTGGAGGCAGGCTCAACACATCAAAGCGCACCAGATCTAGCGCAACCAGATCCCAGGACACAGCA
>JADBKA010000213.1 GCA_014896635.1 Ktedonobacteraceae bacterium | reverse complement strand
CCTACAGATATCCAGCAGGTGGTGAGCGAGAACAGCCGCACGCTGCATTTTGAGAGCTTCAGCTTCGAGGAAGAATAGCGGATCTGGACAAAAAGGCTTGACGCGCCCGCCCGCCGTTGCGTATGGTATAGGCAGCAAACAGACTGATTGAGAACGAGGGAGGTTTCCGTGAGCGATACAAAGCATGCGTCGCGGCTGGTGCTGATCACCGCGCCTTTCAGAGAGCAATGGATAGAGCGGGTGCAGCAGATCTCGCCCGAACTGCGCGTCGAACGGCGCCCCGATGCGCATATCACCGGCGTGCCGGACGAGATCTTGCGCCAGACCGAGATCCTCTATACCACGATGATCCTGCCCACGCCGGAGCAGGCGCCGGCGCTGCGCTGGATACAGCTCTTTTCGGCGGGAGCAGATCATCTGCTTACGCGGCCCATCTATCAGAGCGATGTCACGATCACCACCGCCAGCGGCGTGCATGCTGTCAACATTGCCGAGTACGTTTTTGCCATGCTACTGGCCTGGTATCACCGCCTGGCACATATGTTTGAGTGGCAGCGCGAGGGCCGCTGGCCCGATGATCGCATCCGCGAATCGGTTTTTGTCGCCGATGAGCTGCGAGGCAAGACTATCGGCATCGTCGGCTATGGCAGTATTGGCCGCGAAGTGGCGCGACTGGCGCAGGCGTTCGGCATGCGCGTGCTGGCGATGCAGCGCGGCAGCGACCACCGCGATCACGGCTTCGTCTTCCCCGGCGTCGGCGACCCAGAGGGTAGCATCCCGCAGCGATTCTATGCTCCCGATCAACTACATGCACTGCTGGAGGAGAGCGACGTGGTTGTCATCGCCGTGCCGCTGACACCGCAAACGAAGGGCATGTTCGACGAAGCGGCTTTTCGCGCGATGAAAACGTCAGCCGTTCTGGTGAATATCGCGCGCGGTGGCGTGTGCGACGAGCCAGCGCTGCTGCACGCGCTGCAAGAGGGCTGGATCGCCGGCGCGCTGCTGGACGTCTTCGCCCAGGAGCCACTGCCTGACGACAGTCCTTTCTTCCGCCAGCATAACGTCATCATCAGTCCCCACATCTCCGGGCTGACCACACAGTATTTGGAACGGGCAGCAACCATTTTTCTGGAGAACCTGCGGCGCTACTTGCGCGGCGAGCCGCTGTACAATGTTGTTGAGAAAGAGAGAGGATACTGATATGTCCCCTCAGCACCAACCGGATACCAACGATATGATTGCTCGTCAGGGACCATTCACCGTGCGTATCGGCTTCGATGCCGAACTTGCAACGACGGTGATCGCGCTCTCCTACACCGATGCAACCGATCAGGCGCGCGATATCACCGTCAAAATTACGCCAGAACTGGGCAGCAACATGTTTGGCTTTCGTGTGGGCGAGCACGATCTGATCTACTACGAGCGTGACCGCCTCAAACGCCGCGATTTCACCGGTAACTTCGTGCTCTGGCCTCTGCCTAACCGCGTGCGTGACAAACGCTATCACTACAGAGGCCGCACCTATTCGCTAGAAGCAATCCACAGGCCGCAGGGCAACGCCGTACTCATTCACGGTCTCGTCTTCGACCAGCCCTGGCGCTATGAGCAGCCGGTCATCACAGCCGAAAGTGTGAGCGTCACGACGTTTATCGACTTCACGCCGGCCACTCCTCATTACGACGCCTACCCGTTTGATAGTCGCCTGGCGCTTACTTTTACGGTGAAGCCGGGAGAGGGAGAGGTGACAGTCACCTATCGCGTCAGCAATAACGGTACACAGCATCTGCCGTTTGGCTTCGCCATGCATCCGTATTTCGCGCTGCTCTCAGGCCGGGAGCAGACGTATGTCAGCCTGCCGGCAGAGGCGGTAATGGAGGCCGATGAAGAATTGCTGCCGACTGGCAGGATCTTCGACATTAACAAAATCATGTATGCCATGTACGATCTGCGCCAGCCGCTGCCGCTTCACCTGCTCAAGCTCGATCACGTCTACTACACAGGTCTGAACCGGGGAGCTGCTGCGGTCATTGATTACCGGCAACAAAACATTCAGTTGCACATCTCGACGACTGACGACTTCAGCCATATCGTCATCTACACGCCCAGGAGCGAGCCGTATTTCTGCCTGGAGCACCAGACCTGCTCGACGGACGCCGTGAACCTGGCGAACCGGGGCAAAGAGTACCGCGAACTGGCGCACCTGCTCGAAGTCGCGCCGGGGGAGTCGGCGAGCGGCACCATTCGCTACAGGGTGCAGTTTGAGTGAGGGATGAGAAAGAGCAAGACCCACGATGCTGCCCGCCGTAAACGACGCTGGCACGTCTCATCCCACGACCATGGAGGCACAGCATTTATGACTCTGTTGGGAAAATGGTTTCTCAAGCTCAAAAGAGAACAGCATCCCTGCTCAAGGCGAGCAGAGAGTGAGCATTTCTCAACAGAGTCATCAATGGCGGAGCTACTTCCCGCCGATCATCACCAGCAGGCTGCTTGCCGCCGGGAAAGCTGCATTCAGGACGAGCTGCACGATCACAAAAAGGACCAGCAGCGCCGCCGAGGCAAAGGCCAGCGAAGTGCCGAGGCTAAGCGAGGTTGTCAGGCGGCCTGCTTTCACGGGTGCATCGAAGAACATCGCCTTGATCACCCGGCCATAGTACACCAGAGAGACAACCGTGTTCAGCAGCGCGATCACCACCAGCCACTGCTGGCCCAGGCTCCAGGCTGCCGAGAACAGGATCACCTTGCTGAAGAAGCCCGCTGTCGGTGGAATACCGGCCAGCGAGAGCATACAGAAGGCCGTTCCCGCACTCAGGAGAGGCGCGCGCCGCCACAGGCCGCGAAAATCGGCAATCTTCTCTCCCCCGGTCATGTTGGCAAGCGCGATGATGCCAGAGAAAGCGCCCAGATTGGTGATGACGTAGACCAGCAAGAAGAACAGCACAGCACTGTTGCCATCGGGCTTGCCCGAAGCCAGACTGGCGATGAAGCCAACCAGGATGTAGCCCGCCTGCGAGATGCTGGAATAGGCCATCATGCGCTTGACATTGGCCTGGACGGCGGCCACAACGTTACCGAGCGTCATCGTCAGAATCGCCACGATCCAGAGCATCGTGACTAACGAGCCAAGATCCACCTGTCCCAGGCCGCCATAGGTGAAGACGCGAATGAGCGCGGCAAAGCCCGCTGCCTTCGAGCCAACCGAGAAGAACGCCGTAGACGGCGTGGGCGCACCCTCGTAGATATCCGGCGCCCACATGTGGAACGGCACCGCCGAAATCTTGAAGCCGAAGCCGGCAATGATCAGCAGATCGGCTATCAAGACCATCACATTGCCATTGCTCAGGCTCGCCTTGAAGGTTGTAGCGATGCCCTGCAAATCCGTCGTGCCGGTCAGGCCATACAGTAGCGCGAAACCATAGAGCAGCACAGCCGAAGACATCGCGCCGAGCAGCACATACTTGACCGCCGCCTCTGCCGACTTTTTGTCAAAGCGTAGCAGACCGGCCATGACGTAGAGCGGGAAACTCGCCAGCTCCAGCGAGATATAAATGGTAAGCAGTTCTGCCGTGCTCGCCATCAGCATCATACCGCAGGTTGAGAGCAGCAGCAGGGTATAGAACTCGCCATCCTCCTTGACATACTTGCCGATGTAGTCGTACGAGGCCAGGATCATCACCGCCGCGATCAGCAGGAAGATCACCTTGAAAAAGAGCGCGTAGCCATCGACTACCAGCATATTGAAGAAGGCGCGGTTGTGGTCCGGCGGCGCCACAATCAGCGCAATGGTGAAAGCAGCCGGGATGGCCAGGCCGATCAGGGCCGTCCCGGCAATGACAAGGCGCTGCTTCACAAACAGTGAAAGCATCATCACCGCCAGCCCAAGCAGCACTAACGTCAGCTCTGGCGCCAGCAGGTAGAGATCAGAAATCCGAAAAGCCATAACGGTCCCCTATTTTATCAGAGCTACAGCCGTCTGCATGATCTGGGCCAGGCTGGGCGAGAACAGATCGATCAACGGTTTGGGATAAATGCCGACGAGCACAATCACCACTGCCAGCGCCACCAGCGGGATCGCTTCGCGCACGCTCGTATCAGCCAGCCAGTGCCACTTCGGGTTGAACGGGCCAAAGAAGACGCGCTTGAGCATCCAGAGCAGGTAGCTGGCCGTCAGGATCATTGTAAAGACGGCGGCCACCGTCGCAATGGTCCAGACACGGACGCTGCTGGTAAAGACCATGTATTCGGCCACGAACCCGGCCAGCCCCGGCAGGCCGAGCGAGGCCAGGCCAGCGAAGGTGAAGAGCGTCGCCAGGAAAGGCATACGCTTCGCCACGCCGCCAAAAGCGGCGATTTCGCGGGTATGGGCATGATCGTAAATGACGCCGACACAGAAGAAGAGCAGGCCGGTAATCAGTCCATGACTGATCATCTGGATCGAGGCCCCCATCAGGGCCGCGCGGCGGAAGTCTTCAGCCGCGACAGCCGTCTGAATGATCCCATCACCCAGACCGGCAGCGGCAGCCACACCCAACAGGATAATCCCCATATGGCTCACACTCGAATAGGCGATCAGCCGCTTCATATCCTTCTGCACCAGGCAGATAGCTGCACCGTAGAGAATGTTAATGACGGCGATGACAGCCAGCCAGCCGGCAAACATCTGCACCCCTTGCGGGAAGAGGCCGAGGCAGATGCGAATCAGGCCATAGGCACCCATCTTCAGCAGAATGCCAGCCAGGATCACGCTCACTTCAGTTGGCGCGTCAGTATGCGCGTCGGGCAGCCAGGTATGCAGCGGGAACATGGGGATCTTGACGGCGAACGCCATGAAGATCAGCAGGAACGCCAGCAGTTGCAAACTGGCGCTGAAGCCGATCAGCGGGATCTGCACGTTCAGAAGCTGTGACATATGCGTCGCCAGGTACGGCATGCTCGCCGTCGGCTGCCCGCCATGCGCGATATTCTGGAAGTAGACCAGCAGGATACCGGCGAGCATAAAGATACTGCCGAAGAACGTGTAGAGCAGGAACTTCCAGGCCGAATAGATACGACCAGGCATGCCGTGCTTGACGACATCGCTGCCCCAGACGCCAATCAGCAGGAACATCGGCGCCAGCTCGACTTCCCAGAAGAGGAAGAACAGCAACAGGTCCAGCGCCATAAAGACGCCCATCACCCCGGCTTCCAGCACCAGGATCAGCGCCATATAGTCCTTGACGCGCGTTTTTTCCCACCCGCCGATGATCGCCAGCATCGTCAGGAAAGCGTTCAGGATCACCAGCGGCAGGCTCAGGCCATCGACACCCAGGAAGTAATCTATTTTAAACCTGACGCCCCCGACAGTAAAATCAATCCAGGGAACATTAATCGAATCAACCAGGTGGCTGATATCGCCGAAATGGCCGCCTGTGCGGAAATAGATCGTCAACGATATCAGCAGCACAATCGCCGAGATGCCCAGGGCGATCCAGCGCGCAATCGCAACTGGCATGACGTAGACGATGGCCGCGCCGATCACCGGTAACAGGATAATCCAGGTGAGATCACTTGCGAGTATATCCATAACTTTCTTCTTCTCCCCCTGCTAACGAATGACCAGCATGAAGACCACGACGGCCAGGACCGCGATGCCGCCAAAGAAGCCGATCATGTACGCCTGCACGCGCCCCGTCTCGACACGGCGCGTCTCATCTCCCAGGCCAGTCACCAGCCAGGCGACACCATTGACGATACCGTCCACGATATAGGCATCGAACGCCTGCGCCAGATACGAGACGCCGAGGACGATGTAGCGCACGATCCAGTCATAGAGCGTGTCGATGTAGTAGCGATTGTACAGGATGCGGTGCAGCACGCGCAGCAGCGCATTGTTCTGCACGGTCTCATGGATCTTCGCCAGCTCGACGCGGGCATAGATGGCGTAAGCCACGACCAGTCCGGCCAGCGAGACGACTACACCGAGCCAGGTATCCCAGGTCGAGAGCAGCGTGGGAATACTCAGGCTGTGGATCTCTTCGTTGCCGGGGTTGATGTACTGGAAGAAACCGGTCCAGTAACCAGCGAAGACGGAGAAGATCGCCAGGACGACCAGCGGAATCGTCATGGTGAGCGGAGATTCGTGCGGATCGCCACTGCCGCGATACGGGCCGCCCCACAGGCCACCCAGCGCTCCCCCCTTGCCGCCAAACGCCAGGATGAAGGCGCGTAGCATATAGAACGCAGTCAGGCCGGCAGTTAACAGTGTGATGATATAGAGCGCGATTTGCCCGTTCTCCAATGCTTGCCCGATGATAAATTCCTTACTGAAGAAGCCGGAGAAGCCGGGGAAGCCAGAGATTGCCAGCGTCGCCACCAGCCAGGTCAGCGCCGTCACAGGCATTTTAGTGGCGAGACCACCCATCAGGCGCATATCCTGCACCTCTTTATGCGTGGCGTGATGCAGGGCGTCGATCACGCTGCCCGCCCCCAGGAAGAGCAGGGCTTTGAAGAAGGCGTGCGTAAAGAGGTGGAACATGCCAGGCCCCGTACCAAATTCGGCGCTGGCAACGCCGAGTCCGACGAACATGTAGCCAAGCTGGCTGATCGTCGAGAAAGCCAGTACGCGCTTGAAGTCGCTCTGCACCAGAGCCACTGTTGCCGCGAAAAGCGCGGTCAGGCCGCCGATCCAGGCCACTGTTCCCAGAGCAGCCGGCCCGGCGGCAACAAAAAGCGGATAGGTGCGCGCCACCATATAGACGCCGGCGGCCACCATCGTCGCCGCGTGGATCAGCGCGCTCACCGGCGTCGGACCTTCCATCGCCGGCGGCAGCCAGGTATGGAGAGGGATCTGCGCCGATTTGCCGATAGCGCCGCAGAAAACGCAGATCATCGCCACCGTCAGCAGCGTTTTATCCAGGTTGCCCGCAGCACTGAAAAGCTTGCTGAACTCAAACGTGCCGGTGGTCATGAAAAGGATCATGATGCCGATGATGAAACCCACGTCACCAATACGGTTCATCACGAAAGCTTGCAGAGCCGCGCTGGAGGGGGACGGGCGCTGCTCTTCGGGTTTGGCCCGCTTGTTGATCCAGAAGCCGATCAGCAGGTAGGAACTGAGACCGACCAGCTCCCAGCCGATAAAGATGACCAGGAAGTTCTGCGCGAAGACGATGACCAGCATCGAGAAAGCGAACAGCGAGAGGTAGGAGAAGAAACGCGCATAGCCCGCCGAGTTCGCCATGTACCCCTGCGAGTAGATCTGCACCAGCAGGGAAATAGTGGTCACCACCACCATCATTGCAATCGCCAGGTTATCCAAGTGGAAAGTAATCGTATAGCTGATCGGGCCAAAACTCAGCCAGGGGTAAGAGAAAACATCAATGCCGTTTTTGCCGAGCGCCTCAGGGTTGAGCAAAGAGCCAGCAAGCAGCACCCAAGAATAGACGCAGGCAAAAGCCATGAGCACAATACCGACATAGCCACTCACTCGCGCTCCCAGTGTAATCTGAGGCACCAGCGGGTTATCATCTTCTTCCTGGCTGTCGTGTTCTTTGCTCTCAGTGCCATGCTCTTGTGGGGTATGACTTGCATGGCCCCCGCTCTGATCCGCGACAGCAGCTCGCGGGCGACTGAACAGATCCCACATGCGCGTGCCGAAGACGATGATAACGAAGGCGAGAAGCGGCGCGAAGAGGATCGTCCAGGAATATTGATACAACGCCATTGAGATCACCATTTCATCATATTTATTTCGCCAATATCCACTGTGTCACGCTTGCGGTAGATGGCAATGATCATTGCCAGGGCAACAGCCGCCTCAGCCGCCGCGACAGTAATAATGAAAATAGCGAAAATCTGACCGGTTAATCGGCCTGCATAGACAGGCACCCGGTTAAAAAAAGAAAATCCCACCATCGTAATATTGACCGCATTGAGCATAATCTCAATACCCATCAATACGGCAATAGCATTGCGTTTGGTAATCGCGCCAAAAAGGCCAATACAGAAGAGTATTGCTCCCAGTATTAAAAAATGGTTGAGTGTTAATCCCATATTAATCCTCTCTGCCTATAACAATCGCGCCCACCATCGCCACCAGCAACACCACTGAAGCGATTTCAAAGGGGAGCACATAACTGTAG
>JADBKA010000212.1 GCA_014896635.1 Ktedonobacteraceae bacterium | reverse complement strand
CTGGCGCAGTGGTTCCTGGCAATCTCGACGCCGGTCACGTTTCCTTTCTGGACGTTTGTCTCGTCTAATATTGTGAGCCTGTTCATCCCATCAGGTGGTGGCCACTGGGTGGTGCAAGGACCGGTCATGGTGCCGGCGGCGTTGAAATTGGGTACGAACCAGGGACTGGTGGCGATGGCGGTGGCCTGGGGGGAGCAGACGGCGAACATGATCCAGCCATTCTGGGCACTGCCCATCCTGGGCATCGCGCGCCTGGGCATCCGTGATATCATGGGCTACGGGGTGATGTGCCTGACCGTTGGCTTTGTAGTCTATGGCGCATTTGCTCTACTGGCAGCAGCTTTCTTGCCTCATTGATCCACTGCACAAAATAGCGCGTTACCTGCGTTCGCGGGAGATTCAGCAATGTGCAACAGCCTGGATCTCCCTTTTTCGTGCTACACAGTGCAGTCAACAAGCGTTTTTCTCTTGCCCATACGTTCGCAGTAATTGTAATCTGTACACTATCTCATTGACGTGGTATGGGCCGTCTGGTATACTATCAAATACGCCTCTTGCCTGCATCATGGGGAAGAGCAACACTGTGGAAGGAACTGTCATGGAAGGCGAAAACAGGAATCTCGAAAATATAGATCGCTATATCGGCAAGCGAATAGGGAACTATCGGATAGATGCGTTGCTAAACAGTGGTGCTTTTGGCCGTGTCTACAAGGGAGTGCATCTCTATCTGACACACCGCGTTGTTGCCATCAAGCTCCTGCACGCGACCCACCTGGCTTCTTCGGAGGAGCGCGAGAATTTTTTGCAGGAGGCGCAATTTCTCGAATTGCTCAAGCACGCGCACATTCTGCCTATCTATGATGTAGGAATAGATGAAGAGGGCTTTCCTTATCTTGTTGCCGAATTTGCTGCCGGCGGTTCATTGCGCGAGCGTATCAAACGGCAACGCCCCCAGTTCTTGCCGCTGGACGAAGTGCTGCGCATTCTTTCAGAGATAGGGCAGGCGCTGCAATTTGTGCATGAGCAGAATATTGTTCATCGTGATCTCAAACCTGAGAATATCCTGTTCACGGCGAAGGATGAGGCCATGCTGGCCGATTTTGGCATTGCTGTCTTTCTAGAGACGACGCAGACCAGGTATGCCAATGTGATCGGGTCGCCGCTTTATATGGCGCCGGAACAGTTTGATGGGATTGCCAGCCGGCGCAGCGATCAGTATTCCCTGGCCTGCATTGCTTACGAAATGCTGGCCGGGCGCCCGCCGTTTGTGTCGAATCATCCTCTGACGCTTGGCATGAAGCATCAGAATGAGCCACCGGCGCCGCCTTCGCAGTTCAATCCTGATATCCCTGAACATATAGAGACCGCTCTGCTCAAAGCCCTGGCAAAAAAACGCGATGAGCGCTATCCCGATATTAACGCTTTTATTACCGCGCTTATCTCTGTTCCATCCGGTCCTTTACAGCGGGATCAAGGACAGTGGCTTATAGAGGGCCAGAATCTCCTGCACAGCAGGCGTTATCGCCAGGCCCTGGTAGCGTTCGAGCGCGCCCTCAGATATGATCCTGCGCTCGTTCAGGCGTATGAGGGGAAAGGTGAGGCTCTGCTGTTGCTTGGGCAGCTCAACGAAGCTCTGACTGCTTATGATAAGCGATACGGCTAAGTCCACACTCTGCTGCCGCTGTTTTTGGCAAAGGCAAAGTGCTCTACGATATGCAGGACTACGCGGCGGCCATCCAGGCATTTGATCAGGCTATCAGCCTGGATGCTGCCTTGCTCGAAGCCTATATTGGCAAGGGCAACGCGCTTTATTACCTGGGACGCGACGATGAGGCGATTGTAGTCTATGACGAGGCTATCCAGCGTGATGCCCACAGCAATGCCGCCTACGATGGCAAAGGCTGGGCGCTGTGGCATGCTGGTCGCTATCAGGAGGCGCTGGCAGCATTCGAGCAGGCTCTCCAATATGATGTGCAAAATGCATCTTCACATACCGGTAAGGGCAAGGCGCTGTATCATCTGGGACGCTATGAGCAGGCGCTGCGCTGCTTCGAGCAGGCGATTCTGCTGGCGCCCGATCTTGACCGCAACTATGAATACAGGGCTGATGCTCTCTATCGCCTGCAACGCTATGAAGAAGCGTTACAGGCTTATGAGCAGTCGATAGAACTGAAAGGAGATGTCCCCTCATCTCATGAAGGTCGCGCCTGGGTACTGCTCCACCTGCAACGCAATGAAGAGGCCCTGGAGGCTTTTGAGCGCGCCATCAAGCTCAATCCGCAGGCGGCCTATCCCCATTATGGCAAAGGGAATGCCCTCTGTGAGCTTGGCCAGTATGAAGAGGCCCTGGACGCCTATAACCGTGCCATTCGTCTTAATCCCCGTCTGGCCGCTGCCTACAATGGCAGAGGCAACGCACTCACCGATCTCAAGTATTACACAGAAGCCCTGGCTGCCTATGAGAAGGCGATCCAGTTACAGCCCTCGGTCGCCGTATTCTACTCCAACAAAGCCGACACGCTCAGGCTGCTTGGACGCAACGAGGAGGCGCAGCAGGTCTATCTGAAAGCGCGCCAGCTCGGCTCTCGCTAAAATATTACCCCTTGCAGGCAGCCAGATATTTGAGCAGAGAAGATTTCGCCCATTCACCAGTTGTATCCACCGGGGTGGGCAGAATCGTGAGAGTCAGAGGGGAGATGATCAGAAGAAAAAGAATCGCAATGGCAGAGATCGGCAGAGTCTTCACTCTGTCTGACATGTATTAACAGGAGCAGTGTGTTATGACAGACGAAAAGGAAAAGCAGCAGGAGAAAGCCCAGGCGCAGAAAGAGATGCGCGCTGCCGCCCGGCACGCAGCCGAAGAACAGGCAAAAGAAAAGGCACAGGCTCAGGAAGAGATACGCGCCGCCGCCCGCAAGGCATCTCAGGCTGAAGGAAAAGGAAAAGAGAAGCGCAAGGCCGAGTAAATACGTTTGCTTCAGTGATATAATGAGTGCATGAGAGGAGTATACTTTTCGCGGAGCGAGCTTAAGCGTCTCCAGAGCATACAGACGCTACTGAGCAAATTGCGTCCGCAGGAGCCTCCATACGCTTTAATACTCCCAGGCTCACCTCAGCCACGTGGTGAAGTGATCATCTTCCCCGGTTCCTTTAATCCGCCAACCATCGCGCACCTGGCGCTCCTCAAAGAGGCATGGCAGTACGCGCAGTGGCATAACTTACGTGTATCACAAAATCCGCATGGATCACGCCAACCTATGCGGGTCTATGCGGCCTTCACAAAATTGACAGTTGACAAAGAGGGCGTTGAGCGTCCACTCCTGGTTGATCGTATTGCACTGCTACAAATCCTTTTACAGCGGCGCTTGCCGCGTACTGGTATTTTCCTCTTCAATCGTGGTCTCTATGTCGAGCAGGCTGAAGCAATTCACCATACTTTTCCGGCAGTCAAGCGCATACTTTTCCTGATAGGTTTTGATAAAATTGTCCAGATTCTTGACCCGCGTTACTACAGCGACCGCGACGCCGCGCTGACCGAACTTTTTACGCTGGCGGAACTGCTGGTTGCCCCGCGCGGCAATGCCGGTCGGCATGAACTGGATGAACTGATTCACCAGCCTCAGAACGAACGTTTTGCCTGTTCTATTCACCCTTTGCCATTGAGCGACACCTACCGTGAGGTCTCTTCAACGCGCATCCGCGCCGGTCTGGACAGGCGCAGTGTTCCACATGAAGTGCGCCGCTTTATGCGCGAGACTCGCGCGTATGCTCCGCCGGTCAGGAGCAGCGATGGTACACTACTCGATTACTACGAGCAGCGTGTACAACGCCTGGCCCGTCTGGGTATCTATGACTAGATGCAGAACAGCGAGAATTGCTCATCTGCCATGAACGTCATAATTTACTCAGATGAAAAACGAATCGCTGTGCGCCGATCTGGATGATGTCGCCGTCGTGCAGGTGACAGCGGGTGATGGCGCGGCCATTGACGAATGTGCCGGTGGCAGAGCCGTTGTCGGCCAGTTCGTAGCTGCCGTCGGGCAGGACGCTCACCGTCGCATGCAGGCGACTCACAGCCAGATCTTCGAGGAAGATATTGCATTCGCGGCTGCGTCCAATAGATATTTCGGACAGCAATTCGATGCTCCGTAGATTGCCGCCGTGAGGCCCGCTGAGGTCCAGGCGAGCAATGGGCGTCGTGATAGGAC
Source organism: Ktedonobacteraceae bacterium (assembly GCA_014896635.1). The sequence goes on along the minus strand of JADBKA010000212.1, from coordinate 3,975 downwards.
CGGTAGCTGGATCGGCGCTCCTCCCTATAAGGAGTTCGCGCCCGCGTGAGGAAGGAAACTGGAATGGCCGTGTGGCTTCGCTGGCATAGAAAGTAAGCTGTGTATTGCCGAAAGTCAGCCGGTCGCCGTTTTGCAGTAAATGTTCGCGTACAGGCTGGCCGTTCACCAGACTGTCGCCGCTGCCGTGATCATCGCGCAGGACATAGCCCTGGGCAGTGCGAAGGATGCTTGCCTGTTTGCGATGCACGGTAACATCTTCGAGGAAGATATCGCGTGCGCGGCTGCGCCCGATGGTCGTACACTCTTTCCACAACTCGACGCGCTTGCCTGCCAGCGATCCCTGCTGGAAGACGAGGTATGCAGCCGATTCCTGATTCTGTGCCATGATGCGACTTTTCCCCGCTAGTTTGTCTGCTTTGTTCTCAAGAAGCCCCAGGAGAGCATAGCACAATATTCCCGACTTCGCAACGGGTCACATAGTGAAAAGACGAGTTTAGTCTTCATCATATGTCAGCTGATCATCCTGAGACCAGCGAGGACCACGTTCGAGTGTGATGGGTCCCATCAGGGCTTCCTGTTTGACACTGATACGTTCCCATTTCCATAGTTCCAGTAGCGCGATAAATGTTACAATGATCACCAGCCGCGAATGCTCATGCTCGATAATTTCGGCGAGCGAGATTGCGGGTTTTTCTTGCAGGCGACTGATAATTTCGGCAATACGCTCACTGACGCGCACACGTGTTACAGGCAGGATCTGGGCGCCGTTCTCCTCATCTCTGGCCCGTAGTTCCAACAGGCGCTGGAAAGCATGAGCCAGAGATTGTACTTCCATGTGGCTGAGCGTGGGGGGCGTCCAGGCGAGCTGAGCTTCGATACCCGCCAGCAGGCCAGAGCGAGCATGTGTCTGCCATCCCGCCTCTTCGTGCTGGCGCAGAACGTTTGCGATCTCCTTCGCTATCCTGTATTCTACCAGATGGCGCTGAAGTTCATCTGCCAGGGCAGCGGCATTGCTTGCCTGGGTATCCGACTCTTCTTTCATGCTATGCGGGAGCAGACTTTGCGATTTGATATAGAGCAGGCGAGCGGCAATCGCCACGAACGCAGCCATATTCGCCAGCGGCAGTTGATCCTCTTGCCAGCGTTGCAGGTAGGCGAGGTACTGATCGGTGACGGCCACAAGCGAAATGGTGGTAATCTCCATTTGCCGTTTCTCGATCAGGTGTAGCAGCAAGTCGAGCGGGCCTTCAAAAATGGGCAGATGCACGACATATCGCTCGTTTTCAGGCTGTACAGCCACTTCTTCGGATGTGCCAACCGGTTCGGGCATGATCGAAGATACCTCATCTATACTGCAAGATTGCGAAGAGTAGAGAAGATCATAAGGGTCATGACACCTCATCAACCTGGTGCAACAGGGCTGCGGGACCGTGCGGCTGGTGGTGTGTGCGAATGTAGAGCACCGCGCGCTCGGACAGCCCGGCGGCAGTCGCGAGGTCCGCACCAACTTCCGCGTGCCACCAGGCATAACTGAGCGAGCGCCGCCAGCGGGGCCGGCTTTGACTGCTCAGCGTGGTAAGCGGGAAAACCAGACGGCGCAGCAGTCTGGGCGCACAGAGCTTGCCGAGCACTATCGCCGGGCGCGTCCAGAAAGGTACACGCCCCTGCGCCTTGCCCACATCGTGGAGGAGCGCAGCCGCGAGCATATCAGCATCGGTACAACCGCGCGCCAGCAGACTCCGACAGACACGCAGGCTGTGCTGCTGGTCGGCTGCGGACATGCTGTGAAAGAGCGGCAACGCCAGTGGTGGCAGCCAGCGTGCAACTTCTGCATGATCACTCTCTGAGAGCGGTGCGACAAAACCAAGCTGTTGTCGCACTTGCCTGAGACGGTAAATAGTAGATTTTAAAAATGCAGGATACAAAGAACCATTCATAATGTATAGAAGTACATAATACTATGCCCGCCAGCATTGTCGAAAATCAGCGAGAGGATAGCGAGCGACCAGTTAGCGATAGTTGTTGGCATGTTCAGGATGATCTGGAGAAAGTTTGCGGACCCGGCCACCGCGCCACCGGAAAGCGGAAGTGCGAATGCGGTCAGGAAGGGCAAAATGAAGAAGAGGAACAGGACGATAAAAGGTCCGTAAGGAGCGGAGCGCGAAAACTGGACGGCCCGCCGACCTGGGAGCAATGTGTAGAGTATCTGGTAGCCGTCAAGCGGGTAAAGTGGCAGGATATTAAAAAGCGCCAGAGAAACATTGATGCTAGCAAAGACGATGAGCAGTTGTAACACCCGCTCTGTCAGAAAATTAGTGGCCAGGAAAGGCGCTGCAAAGTGAGCGATGAAAGCCGTCAGCAAGCCAATGAACAGACTGAAGATCGGTCCTGCGAGAGCAACCAGGAGAACGCCAGTGTTTGGACCGGTGCGTAGTTTCCAGGGATCGGGTTTAACAGGCTTTCCCCAGCCCAGTCCTGCCGGCGTGGACACAGGCGGAACATTGGGAGAGAATGCCAGGAAAATACAGAGGAGCAGACCGAGGGCATCAATATGCGGACCTATCCTGAGCGTCTGTCGTCCCTCTGCACGTGGTGTCGGATCTCCTAACCAGGTAGCCGCCATTGCATGTCCAGATTCGTGCAGCGCTATTGCGCCCAGAAACGAAACAATGATCATCAGTGCCAGCAAAACATTAATTTTCAGCATTATCGAACCTCACCTTGTGCTAAAAGATCAATTTCCATGCCTTCATATGCAGAATAGGTGCGGACAAAACGTGTGCGTGCCTCTACTTCCATACGATCTAACTGGTTATCATCGTAAGTTGGCTCATGGTGAAACAGAATCAGTTGCTGGACATGGGCAGCTCTGGCCACCTCAGTTGCCATTTCTATTGTACTGTGTCCATAACCTTGTTTCAGCAGATGGTAGTCATGTGCAGTATACTGAGCATCGTGTATTAACAAATCGGCTCCTTCGGCAAATGCTAAAAAATCTTCTTCCTGCCCATTGCGCCACTCGACATCAGTAGCATAGATCAAGCGCCGGCCAGCATATTCTATGCTGTAAATCAGCGCTCCGTTAAGCGGGTGCGTGTGCGTCAGCCTCGCTGTGACGCGAACCTCCGCCGGCCTGGGATGGTATTTCTGATGATGCAATCGCGCTCTGACTACTGGAGCGTCCGCTTCTGTGGACCAGGAGATGGACTGGGTGCCAGTGAGCGTATGATACGTTCTGCGCGATGGCAGTTGTCGTATATCTACAGGGAAATACGGTGGAGACATGAGCGGGGTTACGAGTTGCTCGATGTTCTGGCCTGCTAGCTGTGGTCCAAAGAGATGGAGATTTGTGCGGGCGTCAAAAAGAGGAGCGAAGAAAGGGAAGCCAATAAGGTGATCGGTATGACCGTGAGTAATGAAGAGGGCAAGATCAAGCTGCTTCTCCGTGCTGGCCCGCTGCATAAGATCTTCTCCCAGGCGTATGATGCCACTGCCCGCGTCAAGAATAAGAGTTCGTTGTCCGACCTGGACTTCCACACAGGCAGTGTTGCCGCCATGCCGGATAGTACGTGGCCCAGGCGTAGGATAACTGCCCCGTACACCCCAGAAGCGCACAAGAAAAGGGTACTTGTTAGCCATGACACTTCGTTCCTACCACAGCCTGAAACAAACAGGCAGAAAAACGTTGGATAGTAGCACCTATTATAACCTGTCGTGAAGGCGTTGAAAAGCAGGAGGTGATGAGAAGCGATGCCTTGCCGTGTAGGTAAGTGTTCCCGACAGGACTCGAACCTGCGCACCCGGTTCCGGAGACCGGTGCTCTATCCACTGAGCTACGGGAACATCACTTAAAATATACCACAAATGCTGGCGTCTCTCAAGCGTTTTTCCCAGGAGAAACAGCACCTGGAAGATTTCTTACCTTTGCTCCCTGCAACACTATTTTGACAGGATTGGCTGCGCACGCAATCTTTC
>JADBKA010000211.1 GCA_014896635.1 Ktedonobacteraceae bacterium | reverse complement strand
TTTTCCTCCTTTCAAGTGAAGGGTCCCCTTCACTTGGGATGTGACAGTCCACTAGTGGACTGTCACACCTCAAGTGAAGGATAAAGCTTTTTGAGCTTGATACGAGCATCCTGAGTAGTAAAACGCCAATTGACAGTGACCTGATGAGCATTGCGGGCCTGTTGCCAGGCTGTCACTTCCCGGCTCAGTTCCTCTGGCGTGCCGATGCGTCGCTGCAAGCATTGGCGCGTTAAAACAGCCAGTTCGATCTCTGCCATGTTGAGCCAGGAACCATGTTTTGGCGTGTAGTGAATTTCGAGTTTCTGGCTCAGGCGGCAGGCCTCGGCAGGCTCAAAGACCGCATAAAAGGAAGAAGGGGAATGCGTGTTAAGATTATCCATGACCAGCACGATTTTTTCAGCTTCCCGGTACTGCACGTCGATGAGATCGCGCACGAAGCGCGCCCAATCACCTTTTGTGCGTTGAGCCGTCACCTGAACAAACCGCTTCCCTGCCAGAGGTTCACAAGCCATGAACACGTTGGAAACGCCTTCTCGCTCATACTCGTAATCGATTTTTTCACACGAACCTGGGCGCACAGGAAGCGCAGGCGCAACGTCTTTGAGATGCTGACGGCTGGTTTCATCCAAACAGACTTGCGGAAAGCGTGCATCATAGGGGCGCTGGTACACCTCTAACACATCCTCCATATGGTACACAAATTCGGCATTGGATTTAGGTGGAATACACCAATACTCCTTGAGCCAGGGTTTCAGTTCGTTTTTCTTCAGCGTACGACGTACCGTTTCATAACTGACCGTTTCCACTTCACCGATTTGCACGAAGCGGTCAGCGAGAAGCCGCATGCTCCATCTGGCTCGCCCTTCCGGTTGAGGCCCACAACACAGTGCAATCAGATGCGCTTCATGCACGCCATTGAGAATGCGCTTTTCTGGTCGCTCAGGCTGGGGACGACGTGAGAGGGCATCTTCAAGCCCGTGTTCCAAAAAGCGTCGCCGCACCCGCCAAATGGTGGCCTCTCCCGCTCCAAAGGCGTCCATGATTTGCTGATCACTCCAACCTTGCTCACTTTTGAGTAAAATATGAGCATGCATGATTTTGCGCGCTGGTGCGGTTCCACTCCGAATCACGTGCTCGACTTCTTGGCGTTGCTCTTCGCTTAACACTATGAGATGCTTTTTCATTGGTGGCTCCTTCCAAGCGTTTTCTTTTCATGTGCTTGGAGGATACCACCCCTCTTTTCCTCCTTTCAAGTGAAGGGTCCCCTTCACTTGGGATGTGACAGTCCACTAGGGGACTTTACGCTCACACAGCGGAGCCTTCTCTGGACCTCTGCCACTTTTCAGCCGGATACGGCATGCCGGCCTGCAATGTGCCGACCGCGATATTCGCGCAACCACAGGTAGGCGGCCAGGCCTAAGATCACCAGGCCAAGCACAAAGTAGAGCGCCTGCTGCCCTATCGTCGGCACCAGCGCCTCTCCCACAACATACCTGTCGATAATCAGCGCCTCAACGATCTCAAAGCCGACCATGACGAGACCCATCGCCGCCGAGATGAGCACAGCCCATTCGCGCTGGACGAATATGGTCGCAGCGGCCAGCAGCATGCCGCCGCCTATCACGATCAGCAGGATCAGCGCCGGAATGGTATAGCCAGTGAAAGGTGTCCCCTGCAACCACGCGACCGGCAGCCACTGATCCATCACTCCCATCAATATTGCCACGCTACCACCCACCGCCAGCAGGCCGATCAATACTTCCAGCACGGCGAGCATAATACGCACAATTTTATGTTGCATGCTCTTTCTCCTCTCTCCCGACGAAACGGAGCAATCATTGCAAACATCATTTTCCACAATGGATGATAGCGTGTGGCTCTCACTTTACGCTCACAACAGCCTGTTCGGCAATCACAGGATGATCACGTTGCCGCCTGAGCGCACTTGCCGGATGAATCTTCTCTTCGAGATTTTCACTCACGTTTTTCTCTTCTCCTCTCTATATATCAAGTCTGGTTGAAGAGTGCTTAATCTTCTTGCGCACGTGTGCTCAGGGCTGGCAGCGCCAGCACAACGGTGATGATCGCCAGGACGATGATCAGTGTGCCGGACCAGTAAGGTGTCGCATGGCCGAACCGGACGTAGAGCAGACCGCCGAACAACGGTCCCAGAATCATCGCCAGCGACGCCATCGACTGGCCGGCACCGCCTATCAGCCCCTGCTGATGCGGTCCAACCAGGCGCGAGGTCAGGCTACGCAGCCCGTTCTCGACCAGGCCACCCGCACCGGCAAAGAGAATTACGCCAACCACCAGCAATACCGGCGAAGCAATCAGGGAGACCGCGCCGAGCAGGATATAGCTGACAGCAACCAGAACCAGCGAGCCGATGCTCAGCTTTGCATCACCAAAGATCGGTAGCAGCCGGCCTACCAGCACGCCCTGAGCCACAATATCGACCACACCAACCACCGACCCCATAATACCAGCTTCGGCGGTTCCCCATCCCAGGCTATCCTTCAACAGTACGGTCATATTCGACAGCAATATAGCAAACGGGAAAAAGTAGAAAAAACCGGCCAGCAGCAGCCAGCGTATATGCTTCATCGTAAACACGCTGCCCATCTGCTTGAGCGGATTGAGGTCGCTCACACGCAGTGAGGAGACGTGATGCTCTTTGCGCAGGCTCTCAGGCAGGAAGAAAAAGCCCCAGACGACATCCAGTAGAATGACTGCCGCCGCCGCCAGAAATGGCATGCTATAGTTGATCGTCGCCAGCAGGCCGCCGATGACCGGACCGGCGATAAAGCCCACGCCCGAAATCCCGCCGAACAGGCCAAAGTATTTGCCCCGTTCCTCCGGCTCTGTGATATCGGCAATATACGCCTGGAGCACGCTGAAATTGCCCCCGGTCAGCCCGTCAATGATGCGGCCCAGGAAGAGCAGCCAGAGTGCTCCGCCCAGGCCAAAGAGCAGGTAGCCGGCGGCTGAGCCGAGCAGACGGAGAAAGAGCACCGGGCGCCGGCCAAGGCGATCACTCAGCAGGCCAAGCCCCGGCGCAGCAATCAACTGGCAGACGCCATAGATCGAGGTCAGCCAGGCCACGACGAGCGCGAGATCGTTCGGATTGCTCAGTTGCTGCAAGGTCATAAACGGCACAACAGGATTGATGATGGTCATGCCCATTGTATTTAAAAACGACACTATAATAATAAAATAAAGAGAATGGCTTTGCGGCTCGGCCCCGGTGTCTTGCCCGGCGCTTCCGCCTGCGTTGTAGAGACGTCTGGTATGCTCATACTATGTTCTCCTTCTGAATAAAAATCTTCCAGGGTGAGGACAAGCCTCATCCCCATCCATCTCTACAGTACCTTCCAGGCGGATGAACCGGCATCATCCGTACAGATGATTCGCCGGATGATAAAGCAGCCAGACACAGGCAGGAAAAACTGTTCTCTCCAGGGTGAGGGCAGGGAGAGGCGAAGCCTCACCCCTATTATCCTTTGGAAATATGTAGGGGCGGCGCCCCTTGCCGGCGCCCTGGCGTGGTGTGTCAAGGTGAGAGAGGGCAAGTTGGAGAATTAGATCAGGTCAAGCTGGCGGGCGATGGCGCTCGCCTCGACGCGGTTATTGACGTTGAGTTTGCGGTAGATGCTCTGCAACTGCGTGCGCACTGTGTTAATCGAGACGACAAGTTCTCCGGCAATTTCGGCATTGGAGTTGCCAGCAGACAGTAGGCGCAGAACCTTCTGCTCCTGCGGACTCAGTGGTTCCAGCAGCGGCGGCGTACCGGGCTGCGTCTCCTGGGCCGTTCTATCACTTTGCTGGACAAAAAGGCTCAGAATGCGCCGCACATAGGTGAGCAGCGTTTTTTCATGCAGACGGGACAGGAGTGTACGTAACAGTCCGGCCATCGCTTCGCCTTCATCAAGAAAGAGGCGTAGATAATTCTCGCTATATGTCGCTTCTAGCAGAGCGCGGAGCTGCTCACGCGCTTTGCCGAGCATACCCTGCCGCACATATGCCAGGGACAGCGCCGCCTCGACTTCCAGTCTGAGATATGTGTGACCTGTCTGCTGAGTGGCTGCGCGTAAACTTTCCAGGTGCTTCAAGGCTTCAGCCATCGCGCCCTGAGCCAGCAGCAGACGCGCCCGCAGCAACTGCTCACGCCGGCGCTGAAGCAGAGGCAGGCTCTCTTCGCGCTCTTCGATCTCGGCAAACCACTGCTGCACAGCCGCCAGTTCGCCGTCTGCAAGCCGGATACGAGCCAGCACAGCCTGCGCCTCGCGTGCGAGCTGGTAGCTATGGGGTGTGTGCACCGCCTGTCTGCGCGCCAGCCAGGCCATCAGACGCTGCTGCGCTTCTGTGCTCTGGCCGCGCGCGTGTTCGATAAGCGCCAGGCGGATCTGGCTCAGAGCCTGCAACTCCTCTACGTTCATCTGCTCGGCAAGCTCCAACGCTTCCTGTACGGCCTGCTCGGCCTCTTCCAGGTTATTCCATTGATACGTAATATGCGCCAGTCCCAACTGGCTGCGCGCGATATCGTCGCGGTCCTCCTGCGCCCTGGCCTCAGCCTGGATCTGGCGAAACTGCTCGGCTGTATGGCGCAGTTCTCCCCGTTCAAAGCTTGCCCAACTGAGCATACCTCTAATCGCACGTGCATAGGTAAGATTGCCCTGTCGCTCGTTAAGCAGAAGAGTTTGCAGGAGCAATTCGCGCGCGGCAGGAAGCTTCCCATCCAGGATCTCGCCCACACCTGCCACAGTCAGACTGAGCGCGCGCCAGGTGCGCTCTTCGGCGGGAAGCCAGTTCAGCGATTGTCTGGCCCACGTCACCGCCTCAAGCATCCTCCCATCCTGACGAGCCAGCAGCGCCCGGAAAGCGAACACTCCCGCCAGTTGCGCAGTATTGTTCGCGTCACGCCACTTCTGTTCCGCAATCTGGAGCAGATGATAGATGTGCTCTCTGTCTTTTGCGAGATGCGGCTGCTCCACTTGAAGAAAGATCAGGATAAGGGCATAGTGCAGGCACAGATCAGGATGGCGCTCCAGTTCTTCTGTGGGCAGACGCTCCAACCAGCGATTCAGGATGTACAGTTCCGGGATTGTAGGCGCATTGCCCTGCTGTTTGCTCTCAATAAATCGGCTGATCAGCCTGGCCGAGCGCACAAATTCGGCGGCGCTCAGTGCAGTCTCGATAGCCTCGGCGCGGAAGTCGTGTTCCTCATACCAGGAACTGGCGCGGGCCGCAAGCTGGCGCAGTCGCTCATCGCCCAGCCGCCTGCGCGCCTCCTGCTGCATCGCCTCGGCAAAGAGAGAGTGAAAACGCCCCCACTTACCGGTCCCGTCTAACGGGATGAGAAAGAGATCGCTGAAATACAACGCCGCGAGTTGCTGCGCGCTGTCTGTACGGCCCGTGATAGCATCGCAGAGTGGGGCAGAGATACGCGGCAGGAAGCTGGTCTGTAAGAGGAATTCTTGCTGTTCCACTGGCAGTGTATGCAGCACCTCGTTGAGGAAGTAATCCCGGATACTCCAGTAACTGCTCGCCAGCGTTGCCAGCCGCTGCTCGATTTCCCACTCGCTGGCCGACTGCTGTAGCTCCCTGGCGAGCAGGCGCAGGCCAGTCGGCCAGCCTTCCAGCCGTTTGTATATCTGATGCAGTATTTTTGGTGAGAGCGTAAAGGGTAGTTCCTGGGCGAAGAAAGCGCGTGTCTCTTCCAGCGAAAAGCTCAGGAGTGGGGGATAAATGTCTAACAGCTCGTTATGTGCGCGCAGGCGGGTCAACGAGAATGAGAGTTCGCCGCGTATGAGCATGACCAGGTGGAATGAAGCCGGCAGGTGCTCAAGGAAAAAACTGAGCGTCTCAGCCACCTGCAACGAAGTGATGACATGCACATCATCCAGAATCAGCACGCAGGGCTGCTCAAGCCGGCTTAACTCGTTGAGCAACACGGTGAGCATCATACTCAGTGGCTTGAATGGCGGCAGACGATGCGCGAGTAGCAGTTCCAGCGCCTCTCTGCCCAGTTCTGGCTGGAACTGCTGGCAGGCGGCGATGACATAACGCCAGAAGCGGATCGGGTCATTATCGCCCTCATCGAGAGTAACGCTGGCAACGTGGGGAAAGTCAGGGCGGACACTGCGTTCTGCAAGCCACTGACCAACCAGTGTCGTCTTGCCATAGCCAGCAGGGGCGGAGATCAGCGTCACTCTGTATTCCAGCGCTTCATCCAGGAGTTGCAGCAGACGTTCGCGCGTAAGAAGCGATTTCGGTAAGCGCGGCCACTGGAGTTTTGGCATCAAGAGCGGCTCGAATTGCACAAATCTGGCAGTTGATTCAGCATCTGCACGCGATGCGGTGCTTCGCTCCAGTTGGGGAACAAAAGCAGGATGAGGCTGCGTCTCGTCCCCATTCGCCAGTGAGGCAGCGATTTGCTCCAGGTGCTCCAGGCTCACCTGCGCGCTGCGGCCAGCATAGCGTTTGACCATGCGCCCGTTCCGCCGCCGATAAGCGTACCAGTAGCCCTCACCCTCACGCCCGCGCCGCTCTTTTAGCAGATTGAGTTGCCCGCTGCGCCCATGAAAAGCGAATGCATGATGCTCTTCAAGCCATGCCAGCAGGTCCTCACCATACTCTGCTAAAGGACGAGCGCTCTCACCCGCCTGATCGGTGAAGAGATAGAGCGCCTGCTCTGGCGACCAGCTCACGGTATATTGTGCGCGCTTTGGCATTGGCGGACGTGACTCCCTTTTTTGCTCCCCAACAGATCATTGTGGACGATTATAAGCCGTCAGAAGCCAGAAAGCAAGTGCCCCCCAAAGAGCAGAGAGCCGTTTCTCTAAGAGCGCATATGCCGGGTACTGTGCTTACCAGCCTCGAAAATTTCCGCAGAAGAGTTGACAGGCGTCCCTCGTATACTGTATAGTTGGTAGAAGTAGTCATGTATGTTGATCAACTAAATCAACATACCAGGCAGCGTCGCCTGAGACTCCTGCTTACCCTGTCAATGCCGCAGACAGCACTTTTCCCATCCCACGAAGGCATGGTTTGTCCTATCAGAATTTCTTAATGAAACATGGATGTTTCTATCAGCGTCGTTTATCATCAATTCACACTGTAAAAAGCAGAGATGAATCTGCCCGGCATTCGGTAAAGTGAAGAGGTGCGAGGCATGCTCTCCAGAGACTCTACAGATGACCAGCCGTGCAGATGACAGGTAAACAGAAAGGTGCATCATGCGATTACTCCTCAGCAGTATTTCGACCAGGCACTCGATGTTGAAAAAGCACTGGTCTGCAACGAAGCAGGAGCAGCAGAAGACGGAATGCCCGCTTACGGTTCTCGGTAGCTACAAGAAGCCAGAAGATGATCCGGGGGGTCTTTTATGTGTCGTAGATGATCTGGGCTGCACACAAAAAATCATTCCGTTGTCGCTGGCGGCAGGCATTGCGCCTTCCACTCAGGGGTTGCTTATCACCACCTTCGACAGTATCCACGAGTTTGATCCTGAACGGGAGGAACTGCAACGTGCGGTGATCACCTCGCCGCTCTTCAACGCTCTGCATTCGCTCTCACGCACGCGCAGCGGTCATATCGTCGCCAGCACCGGCCTGGATCTGCTGCTGGAATTCGACAGCAGCGGCGCCATCCTCTGGGAGTGGTGGGCCATCGATCACGGCTTCACCACCACGCCAGCCGGCGAACGGCGCACGATTGACAAAACTGCTGATCATCGCACCGTGAAATACGGCACGCTTCAGCAGACCACACATGTCAACTCGGTGGCCGAACTGCCCGACGGACGCTTCCTGGCGACGCTCTTTCACCAGGGGACCGTCATCGCCATCGACCGTGAGACCGGCCACTGGCAGACGGTTCTGGAAGGTCTGGACCATCCGCACTCGGTCCGTATTCTCGACGAGCAGCATTTCACAGTTGCCGACACTGTGCATGGCAAAGCTCTGCTTGCGCGCTTCGCCGCGCAGGACCGGCGCGCACATGTCGAATTTGCAATTGATGCCGGCACTGACTGGTTACAGGATTGCAGCTTCAACGTCGAGCACGACACCTGGATTCTAGTGGACGGCAAGCAGTCGCGCATCATCTTACGTCGCGGACGCACAGGTGAGCAGCCCATCGCACAGTTCGAGTTCGACGCGGAGTGGCGGCTCTATGAAGCATATGCACTGTAGCAGAACGCAGATTTTC
>JADBKA010000210.1 GCA_014896635.1 Ktedonobacteraceae bacterium | reverse complement strand
GATAGAGAATCTTCTCAATCCAGAGCACAGGATAGGCAGGATTCCACGATTGCGGATACGGGTAGGTACGCTGGTAGGGCTGTGCCTGTATATCGGCAAACGCAATATTGGGATAATAGAGGGAGTAGCGATCAACGGCTTTGTCGATAGCGCGGTCGATATCACTGTTTGTCCAGCGCGTTGCGCCGGTATCGAAGAGATCCTGCCTGACCAACGTCTCGACGTCGCTGAGTTGCATATTCCACCTCACTTTCCACCTTTCCTCTATTCATTAATGTGTTGCTCAACGTTCTTGAGAAAGTATACAACGGTGCCGGGCCGGATGGGACATCATTTCTAAACCCCTTCCAGGTATAACTTCATCTCATACATGCCTTTTTCTGCATCGTATGCTACTTCACTCCGATAGATGCGGGCGGTGGCGCTGAGACCGGTGCCGCGTGGGGTTGCCTGGTCGTTGAGTTGTACGACGTCCAGCAGTTGTAGCGCCGGATTGACCGGCACAGTCACGCTATGGGCGAGCTGGCTGCGCTGCTCCTGAGCGAGGATGAAGGCAGCGCGCGCGGCGCACTGGCTGGCGCTGGTGAGGCGCGGATCGCTGACCATGATCAGCCGCTCAAGGCCACTGATGTGCATATGCGCATCATCATAAGCTTCACCATTGGTGAGAGCGCCAGAATACGGGGGTGTACCGGTCGTCGCCGGCGGCCTGCCACTGACGATAACGTGGTTGGCGCGCTCAGCATCGCTACCGAGCGTGAGCATTTCGATTTCGGGCGTATAGCTCCAGACGATGGGGTCAGTAGCGGGGAGTTCGCGGAACTGCAACGTCTCGTTCTGGTCAAGAAAGTATTCGAGCCAGCCCAGGTGGCAGAGTTCGTCGAGAGCCTGGCGATAGCGCTGACCGGCATGCAGGACGAAGGTGATGACGCTGTTACTCATCTGCGATGTGGCGGGCAGGACGATGTTGAACAGGCCGGCGCGTGCGCAGATCTCGGTAATCATCCAGGCCAGCGACTGGTTGGTATACGTGACCTGGTAGCGGTTCACCGCATCGAGCAGGCGTGTGAGATCTTCGGCTTCGACATGCAGGCGACTACTGCCCGGCATGCGCTCGAAGACAACACGTGTAACGCGATATCTGGCGGTGGTAATGGTTTCAGGCATGATCGGCGGCGAACCGGCAAAATAGCCTTCATCGAGCACCAGCGTGGTGTTGAGGCCGATAGGCGCATAGGTGAGGGTAGGATGATAGCTGGCAACCAGACTGGTGAGGGCAGGGTCCGCGTTATCGAGCGTGAGGGTAAGGCGGGCTGGCCTGCCGGCTTGTTCTTCCCGTCGATAGGAGAGAATGCGCGCTGAGAGATCAGCGTACTGTATGCTGTCGCTGGCCTGGTAGTCGAGGCCGAGCGTGACGGTAGACAGTGTGGCAGCGATGTAGCGGGCGCGCGACTGGGCGGGAGGCGTTGTTTTGAGGAAGCAGGCGCCGTAGTAGGAGGGCAAATCGTGCAGGATAAAGCCGCTGGACCAGTGCAGCAGATCGGCGCTCTGGCGCACGCGCGGATACTGGTAGACGGTGCCGGTGTAAGTGCCGTTGTCGGCTTCAATGCAGATGAGATGATAAAGGTTCTCGAAAAAGGTCAGGCGTGGAGAGAGACGGAGCGTGTTCTGGTTGGTAGCCGGGATAACATCGGGCAGGCGCGCCCAGGTGGTAGCTCCTGCACTGGTGGTGACGGCGTGCAGTGCAGTAAAGTCGGAGTAGATGACGGTGTAGAGAGAGGCGGCAGCGTTCCAGGCCACAGCCAGACCGGAGTGGTTGGGAATAGAAGGTAGTGTGGGCAGGGTCGAGGTGTGCAGGGCGCTCCAGCTACTGCCAGTATAGAAGGAGCAGCCGATCTGATCACCGCCGAAAACTTCGTAGAGAAAGAACACCTCATTGTTGCCGGCGCTGGCAATGCCTTTGCACAGTGCGCCGCCGGGTGGCGAGAGAACAACAGCCGGAACCGCGCTCCAGGTCTGACCGTTATCGCTGCTGGTCCAGGCGAAAATGGCATTGCCGCCGCTCCCCTGTTGTGCGAAGGCGTGCAGAACACCACCGTTGTTGCTGATTGCACAACCCCCATCGAGGTACATGTTGCCGGAGCCGCCGGCGAACGTATTCCAGGCGCTCCACTGAGCAGCGCTGGTGGGATCGGTGATGCGCTGCCAGCGGAAACTGGTGGCAAAGATACTGCCACCCCCCTGTACCTGCACGCGAACAATACTGCCGTCGCTGGCGACGCAGGCATCATGCCAGGTGTCAGTATTGCCGGCAGTGTTGATCGTCTGCTGCAAGTGGTTGATATGGTCCTCGGCACTGAGTCTGATACAGGGTTGGCGTGTGGTCGCGTTAACGGCAGCGATGAGTGCCGGTGTGAGCGTTCTCATTGCACATACCCCTGAGTGTAGAGATTGATAGTACAATTGCCCCCGTTCGCTTTTATGTCAATCCGTCCGCTACTGTCGAGCTGGACCAGGCCGCTGCCGCTCAATGTGGCGCCGCCAGCCGGCAGGTTGCCGATCATCTGATACTTTGGCAGATTCGCGCCGGCGCCACGCGGGCCGATGTACAGAGAGGCGCCGGCACTGGAACTACTGAAGCTGAGAGAGAAGAGAGCGCCGAGCGCGCCAGAGGGGATACCGGATGCGCCGCTGACAAGGGTATAGGTACCGGTTGAGCCGGCGCTGATGGTGACGGAGTTGAGGTGCTGGTAAGGTGTGGTGAAGACAAGGCGTCCTGGCGTGGGGGTAGGAATGCCCTGTGTACCGTTGGGGTAGACAGCAAGCACAACGGCATCGCTATAGCTCTGCTCGTCGAAGAAAAGAATGGCGCACAGAGCGTCAGGCTGCGCGCTGGTGCCATCGAGATGACAGGCGACAGGCACGCCTTGCAGGTAGGCGCTGGTAGCTTCGAGAATGAGAATGCTCGCGGTATATGTTGCCGGACTGAAGCTGATCAGGATGCCGCGTCTGATGATCGGGTGGCGTAGCGCCTGCTGACCACGCCCGCGT
Organism: Ktedonobacteraceae bacterium; assembly: GCA_014896635.1. Next base: position 5,238 of record JADBKA010000210.1, on the reverse strand, counting down.
CCGCCATCGTGCCGATTTACTGTCTGCGCATAGTATTGAGGACGTTCGTAATGCATCACATATCACCTCATGCTACTGGTCTGACAATCTCATCTTCGGTGAGACTGCCAGACCAGCAAAGTCTATGCATCGTTGCTCATCTGGCCCGGCGAGGGAACATTATCGGCACTGGTACAGGCGTGGAACGAACCGGCGCTATAGCTGGTACCGAGCAGGTTGTTGAGCGCAGTAGCAATATTGGCAAACGTCTGTGTGGGCGACGGATCAACGCGCACGAAGGTGCCGGCCTGCGGCAGTACACCGTCGCTGGCAAGTTGCAGAATGCAGAGTGTGCGCGGATTGAAGTAACTGCCGGCAGGCGCCGTCTGACCGCCGTTATAGCGCCCATAAGTGAGTTCAAGCAAACTCATCATATGATAATACCCCTTTCCCTTTTCTCCTTTTTTAACACTTCATTTAAAATTCGATCCACTCGGCGTTGATGCTGCTATTACCGCTTGCCGTCGTCTGAAGCCAGGTGGTAAGGCCGCTGGCACTGCCGGCAGGGAGCAGCAAGCCGCCGGTGAGTGGACTGAGCAGTTCCACCGGGTTGGCGGTAACGATCTCCGTCTTGAGGTAGGGTGGGCTGGTTGTCTGTGGTGTGGCGGTAAAGGTGCAGCTTGCTGCAATGGCCGAGGTCGGACCGCCCATTTTCCTGTTCGCAACAAAAGCGGCAGTAGGGTAGGCCGGGTTAGTGGTGACGGCCTGGAGTGCAACAACGATAGTGCCGCTGGCGCTGCCGACACGGATTGAGATGACAAGGATGCTCTTGCCGCTACCGATGGGGTTGAAGATGCACAGCGGATAGTTGCCCGCCGGTGCGTTAATGAGGCCGGTTGAGCCGGTGTAGCCTTTGCCCTGGAGCAGCGCCTGGCGACTCCAGTCCTGCGTGCTGAGCGCGCCGCCCAGACCTTGAACGCGGTCAACGGCGCCGCTCCCATTGAGCACACCCAGCACAACAAGCGGCACACTGGCGGCGGCAGTACCATCGCCGGTGGCCTGCTGCGTCACCACTTTGAGAAAGCCGTTACTATCAACGCGCAACGCCTGCCCGACACTGGCCGGATTGAGCGCCCCGGCGAGAGCCGAACCATCCGCGTTAATATAGCCTGTCATATGTTCTTCTCCTTGATTCGCTCCTACAAAGCCAGATCGTAAGCAGGATTAGCAGCCTAATTACCGCGATAGAGGCCACGATAATCAACGACTGCACCGCCGTATTCATGACGGATTTTGTAGGTAATGGCGTCCTGCGAGAAGTTGAGGCCGAGCAAGGGCATGTCCTGGATGAAGAGGGCCGGGTTGATCTGGCCCCCGACAAAGCCGATTTCAATGGTGTCGATCTCACGTGGATCGCCGGCCAGGAACCATTGCGTGGCAGTAGTGATCTGTGGGCTGACGATGGGCGTGACATAGCCGCGCATGGGATTGATGTCATTGTTGGGGCTGCCCGGCAGGCCCGCCGACTGCGTAATGACCATTGCGCTGAATTCCAGTTCGGGCGGGACAACGAGAAAACGCGGGCGCAGGCCCAGGACCTTGCCGGCGTAGTTTGTCTGTTTGCGCATGGCAGTGACGCCCTGTTGCAAGGCGAGGCTACTGAGGGCGCTGCTCCCCAGATTGTTATGCGGCGCGCCGGCAGTGAAGAGCTGGCTCCCATCATAGATGGTAGGGTTGGTCGTAAGAAAACCATAGACAAATTCGGCCAGCGTATAGGCAGCGGCCACTGCCAGCTTTGTTGGAATCTGCTTGATGGCTTGTAAATCGTCGTTGATAATGGTTTCACGTGAGACGGTGACGATATTGCCACGCTTTTGCGCGACATAGGTAGCAGCGGAGTCAGTGAGCGAGACGCTCTGGTAGGCCGAGTCTTCTGCGACGATGGACAGACTACCGAAGGCGCCGAGCCTGATGCGCGTCTGCTGCTTGAAGTCGCGGATAGGCGTGATGGTGACAAACCTCTGCCATTCAGCCGGCCAGCTCTGGTAGTCTTTGAGCAGGCGCTTGTTCATGCTGGTACCGAGCAGGTAGCTGAACGTGGCAGTGGTGGTGTCGGCTTCACTGATGCGCGCCAGGGGCGCGTGTTCGGAGACGCGAATAGAACCGAGAGTGCTGCTAGCAGTGATGCCGGCGGCCAGCGTGGGATCGCCGGTAACACGGGCATAGGCTTCACGGATCGACGTAAAGCCGCGCACATTGCCCAGGCGCGCAGTGTCGATGTCCAGATCGAACATGGCATCGAAAGCGGCCTGAATCTTCTCGGACTCGGTAATCTGGCTGTCGATGTACGGGCGCTCATAGCCGTGACCGCGCACGAGTCCCTGCTGCTCTAGCTGCGCCATCATGCCTCTTGCAGAGGAGAGTTCGCGCTCAAGATCGGCCTCTTCAAAGATCTGCCTGGCAAAACGCTGGCGCACGCTGTCACGCACAGGCTGCGGTAGCAAGCTTTCGCTCAAGCGGCGTTCGAGCTGGAGTGCGCAGTGTTCAAGGCGTAATTCATGCATCATACGCTTAAGCTGCTGCTGTTCGGCGATGTGCGCTGGCTGCGTGATTGGCGTTGCAGCGTGTTCGGTAAGAGCAGAATTGTCAGACATATCGGGCATGTCAGGCATGGAGGATGCTCCTTCGTAGGTACAGGACAGGTTGCTGGTAGATGGTGATGATGCGGTGGTTCCGTGCAGGATGCGGCGAAAAGTTCCGCCGGCACTGGGCCGCGTCACGATATCGCAGGAGTTGAGCGCAGCGATAGCAGTGACGTCGCGTGCGCCGGTGGCTTCGTTGAGTTGCCACTGGCCGAAGATGTCGATAGAGAGACCAACCAGATCGGAGTGGCCGGGCTGGCAGGCTTCACGGACCAGCGGCCAGAGCCAGCCTGCTGACTCCAGGATATGCAGTGTGGCATCGACGCGCCCGTGTGGCTCGCCGGGCGAGGGTGGGACGTATGTGGCATCGTGGTAGAAGCCAACCAGGTCACGGACAGAGCGTGTGATCTCGCCGCTGCCACTGTGATCGGCATATGCCTGCGCGCCTTCAACCAGGTGAGCGATGGTGCGCAGGGCCTGCTCGTCGTAGTGGTAGCCGTTGGCAGAGGTGCCACCACGAATGATAGTGACGCGCACAGCGTGATCGGCGGGTCCGCTGTGGCCGGTGAAATGGTCGTCGAGCTGCTCGATGATGCGCGGGTGCAGTGTGATCGGCGCCGGCGCACCAGGCTGCTGCTCTGTGCTCTGCTGCATGCTCTCAGATGCTCCTTTTCTGCAATCGACATCCAAAAACGACGCTCTACAGGGAATTTGCTAGCGAAAGCGCCTCAAATGGGCGATGATATGCGTACCGGCGGGGATGAGACCGCTCGATACGGCTTCGATGACCTGGTATTTCGGAGCGGCGGCAACAGCAGCAACGGTGGCAGTCGCGGTATCGGCAACAAAGGCCAGGCCATTGAAGCTGGTGCCGGCGGGCGCGATGAGCAGCATCTCAGCCTGCTGGCGTGGCTGCGTCCCGGCAAGGCTGAGAATCGTGCGATCCACCACATGCTGTGGTCGAAAGATGCATGACACGACCTGGTAGCTATAGCTGCTGCCGTCCTGGTAGACGAAGACGACGTTCTTCTGCCGCCCTGCAAAGGTACGCGGCACAACCGAGAGAATATGAGCAATTTTTCTGGCATCCAGTGGCATAGCCATGACCTTTCGACAGGAGCGGGTCTGGGGTGTCCCCAGCCTCGCGGGTCCAGGGAGGGAAGCTCCCCTTTCAAGTAGAGGTTTTTGAAGCGGTGTCGGGCCAGGGCGACCGCAAGGGTCGCCCCTACTATAGACGTCATGGTCAGGCACCGTAGCGGGTCTCACGATGTTCTGGCTCCAAAAAACCTCTATCTGTAAGGGGAAGCTCCCTGGCGGGGTCTGGGGTGTCCCCAGCCTCGGACTCTTCATAAAAATTTTATTGAAAGAGTGTGTCAGCAGGAAGAGCGCGCAATCTTCGCGCGTTCTTCCTGCACATTAACTTCTTTGCCACAAAATTCAAAGAGCAATTGCATGGCCGTCTCGTCGCTGATCCATTGCTGCTGGCGGGCGGCCTGGAGCGCCGGCACAAGCCAGGAGACGCTGCGCGCCAGCGTCTGCTGCTCGCCGCTATCAATTTCTGGGAAAGTGATGGTATAGCTTGTATCGGCGCGTGGACCGAGCTTTCCGGCGCGGCGAGCTTCTTCGATCACGCGGTCCAGAATGCACGTCAGCAGGTATTTGAGCACGCGCTGGCGGCGTTTAAACTTGAGCAACGTAGGCAGGCTCATTTCAGCGGCGGTGGCGCGATTGCCGTTATCGCCATCCGAGAGGTAGTGTTCGGGCAGCAAAGCGCCGACTGCGACCATCAGCTTGATTGCGCGGCCATCTTCGCTGACGTCGCTGGCCTGAATCTCTGGCCTGACGGCGCTCCACTTCTCGGCCTCATTATGGATGAGCACGCTCCCCGGTTCGGGCGGATAGGCGTACTCCATGCGCTTGCGGTCAATCGTCCGCTTATCGGCGCCGCTGAGCGTCACATCCCAGAGGAAAGCCGTCCTGAACTTATTGAGGCGCACGCGGTCGGTCAACCAGTCCTTATAGCGGCGCAACCAGGGCAGCAGCGTTGCCAGGTCGCTTCTGCCGCGTCTGGCATTGCTGACTTTGTTGATGGCGATATGCAGCACTTCGCTGCCGGCCTGCAACCAGCGGCCCTGTCTCTCGCCGGTGAGGTCGCTCGCTGGCTGGTCAATGGGACGGCAATGGTAGCGCAAAGGCTTCTCGATGTCTTCGGGATCGGTCTCGATCTGATCGATCAGACTGGGATCGATCTGGCGAATGACGACGGTACCGTCATAGCGGTTGACAAAAAAGTGGATGAATAGTTCACCGTAGAGAGCGAGTTCAGTGCAGAGGCTGTAAATGCGCTCATCCATGCGGTTTTCGGGATGCTGCCAGAAGGCGTCGAGAAGAGCCTGGACGCGGCGATTGGCAGCGGAAACGGTCACACCTTCACCGAGCACGAAGCTGGTGGTTAGCTCGATGATGGCGAAGGCGAGTGGATTGGCGTTATAAGCCTCGTAGCACTGATGGTGGATCTCCAGGTTCGTTGCGGGAATGACATCCTTCTGCGAAAAACTGTTGCTCAGGGAACGCCAGTAGAAGTCTTCTTCACAACCAGAGGCCATCTGCCCCCAGT
>JADBKA010000209.1 GCA_014896635.1 Ktedonobacteraceae bacterium | reverse complement strand
CACTACCTGCTCACTGCACCCGACTACCAGCCAATGTGGTCCGGCGAAGTGATCATACACCTGATCACCGCTATCTGCCATTTTCTTAAACCATCACAGTACGCACTGGTACGCGCGCTGAGCCTCTTTCATGAGCCTGTCCCCCTCGATGGCCTCAAAATGACCATCATGGGCAACAGCGCCTCACACGCCACCGGCACAGAATATCTCGCAGATCTGGAGAAAAATCTCGATATTTTAATACAACTTGCAATAGTGCAACAGGTGGTGAATGTTGAAGGCCATGCCTGCTATGAATTACATGCCCTGCTGCGCCTCTATATTCAGGAGCATTACCTGCAAGGATCTGACCTGGCCGGAATGCAGATCCCCGCCCGGCCCGCATCACAAAATGTGGACCCCCGGCAGGTTGCACTGGCCGCCGGGTACATGCAGGTTGCTAGCTACTATCTCTCTCTCAGAAAAACACGCTGTCCCCCGCCAGGCGAGCGAAAAGGCCCGCAGGATGTCGCGCCGATCATTGCAGCAATCCGTCACCTCTGCCTGGGCAGGCGCTGGCAGCGCGCCTGCGAGTTGCTTTTTGAGGAAGGGTTGCACCATAGCATGATCCAGTGGGGAGCCTGGAATACGCTGATCGGACTGTACACGGCCCTGCTGCCACCGCTGGGCGTCCTGCTGCGGCGCGACGAAGGAGTCATCGCCGGCCAGGTCGGCTTGCTATATGGCCGCATGGGCGAGCGCCAGCAGAGCCAGACGTATTTTGAGCGCGCACTGGCAATTCAACGCCAGATTGACGATACGAAGGGTGAGATCACCACGCTGATCAATCAGGGTGAACTGCTACGTATGTACGGCGATACGGAAAAGGCGCGAGAAAACTTTGAACGCGCACTCGCATTGAACGAGCAACTCACGTCACCCGATATGTACTGCAAGTGCATCCTGCTGCACAATCTCGGCCTGGTGCATCATAGCGAGAAGCGGCAGAAGGAAGCGTTTCGCTGTTATATCGAAGCACTTCAATTGACAAAGGGGGAGCGCGGCGAGCAAAATGTAGGCATGATTTTGACTAACCTGGGCATCCTGATGTATGAGCAAGGCGTACACAGAGAGGCGCTGGCAATCCTGCTGGCTGCACAGCAGCTGCGCGAGCGACGGCAGGACGCGGGCGTGTCGATGCTGGAACATTTCCTCAACGTGCTAGAGCAGGGCATGGGAGGAGAGGCTTACGCAAAAATGCGCCAGGAAGCCCTGGCTATCCAGCAGGAAGTGCTCTCTCGCTTTATCAGTATAAATGTGCGACAATAGAGAAACTGTGGCAATGTTCAGCACACGGGACAAAATTGCTACGAGAGCCTGGGAACTCCCCCGGACCACTTTTGAGGAAAGAGAGAAATTCTGGTATGTCTACCACTACAGGTTCGCGTAAGGGTGAGGTAGAAGAGGGGGCGGTAGCCGCGACCAGCGGGCGCTCACTCCAGAGCGGGCTGCTTATTCTGCAAGTGTTTGTGGCCGGGGCAGCCTCTCTGGCGGTAGAGATGGCAGCCTCACGTCTGCTGGCTCCCTATTTCGGTACGTCGCAATTCGTCTGGGCCAACCTCATTGGACTGATCCTGCTCTATCTTACTCTGGGCTACTATATCGGTGGCCGCGTGGCGGACCGCTATCCGAAACCTGAGGTGTTCTATGGCCTGATCACTCTCGCTGCATTGCTGATCAGCCTGATCCCGGTCGTCTCGCGTCCCATCCTGAGCTGGTCGCTGTCCGCGTTCGCCACCTATTCGATAGGCGTCTTCTACGGCTCGCTGGTCGCGGTCATCCTGCTTTTTTCGCTTCCGATGATCCTGCTCGGCTGTGTCTCCCCATTTGCCATCCGCTTGCATGTACGCCAGGTTGGCAGATCAGGACGTACCGCCGGGCTGCTCTACGCTATCTCGACCGCTGGCAGCATCCTCGGCACCTTTCTGCCCGTGCTCTGGCTGATCCCCACCATAGGGACCTATCGCACGTTTCTGGTTTTCTCAGCTATATTGCTGTTGTTTTCCCTGATAGGTTTAATTACTGCGCGGGCTGGTAAAAACGGTCCTTCAAAGCCACGTATAGATAAAAGTGTTCTCACCGTCCTGCTACTGCTGCCAGTGCTGCTGACGCTTACCGGAATGAGCGGACCGATCAAGCCGCCGCGCGGATCGAACGGCGGGGGAACGATGCTGGCCGAACGCGAATCGTTCTATAACTATATCCAGGTGGTCAGAGTCGGCAACGAGACCCAGCTCATTTTGAACGAAGGACTCGGTGTACATTCGATCTATAATCCCAACCAGGTGCTCACTAACGGTCCCTGGGATTATTTTATGATCGCGCCGTATTTCAACAACCCTCCCTTTACGTCTGACCGTGTGCGCTCGGCCTGCATCGTCGGCCTGGGCGCGGGAACCATTCCACGCGAGATCAACGCTGCTTACGGGGGGAGTGTGGCAATGGACGGCGTGGAAATCGACGGCGAGATCGTGAACCTGGCGCGCCAGTATTTCCAAATGCAGGAGCCGAATCTCCGCGTTGTAGTTCAGGATGGACGCTACTTTCTACAGACCACGCCTAAAAAGTACGATATTATCGGTATCGATGCCTACCAGCAACCCTATGTGCCGTTTCAATTAACGACAACCGAATTCTTCCGTGAGGTACGCGCACACCTTACGCCAACCGGCGTTGCTGTGATCAATGCCGGGCGCACAGGCAAAGATTTTCGACTCGTCGATGCCCTGGCTAAAACCATGCACGTGGTGTTCCCCAACGTCTATATCATCGACAGCATGCGCTTTGCGAACAGCCTGGTTATTGCCACAAACGCGCCTACACAGCTTGCAAACTTCGAGGTAAATACTGCACAGATTGCCAACCCGCTCTTACAAACAGTAGCCTTCAACAGTCTAAAATATGGGAATATCCGCGAAGAGCGGCAGGCCAGCGCATTTTTCACCGACGACCGCGCGCCTGTCGAGCAACTGATTGATATGATGATCTTCAACGAGGTTGAGAGGGAACAAAAATGATCGAACAGCAGAATCTTCCACCCAACTATTTCTATCATCGCCTGCCCAACGGGATCGAGATGATCGGCCAGTACATGCCAGGTCTCAGTTCGACAGCCTTTGGCGTACAACTGGATGCCGCCGTAGTCCACGAGCCGGCAGAGAAAAAAGGACTGGCTCATCTCTTCGAGTATATGCTTTTCCAGGGGACGAAACAAAAAGATGCTCGCGCTCTCAACGAAGCGTTTGAATCGCTAGGTGCACGCAAAGGCGCCAGTACCAGTATGGAGATGGCGATGCTCTGGACACAGGTGGTGCATACGAAATTTGATGCCGCGCTCGCTCTCATCCAGGAAGTGCTGCGCCAGCCTACCTTTCCCCGCGATGAGCTGGAGCAGATGCGCAATATTGTGCTGCAAGAGATTCGTCGCCGCGATGACGAACCGATGAACCGCATCTTTGAACTGCTGCGCTCCGTCTACTATCGCGGTAGCGGACTGGCCCGCCCGATCCTCGGAACACACGAGAGCGTACAGGCGTTGCAGCGCAGCGATCTGCAAGAATTCTGGCAGGCACGCTACCAGCCGAATAACATGCTGTTCTCTGTCGCTGGCAAGTTCGACTGGGAGCACGTGGTGGAGAGCATGCAGGCGCTTTTCGGGAACTGGGAAGGCCGCGCTACACCAACACCAGAACAGGTGGTGAATCCTGTATCCGAGGTGGCTCTGGAGCACCAGGACGGCAAACAGGAACACCTGGCACTGATGTCTCCGTTCCCCGCCTATACCGACCCCGACTACTATGCTGGCCTGATCGTTAGCGAGGTGCTCGGCGGCAATATGGCTTCGCGCCTGTTCGTCGAGGTGCGCGAGAAACGCGGGCTGGTCTACAGCGTCTCAGCGAATCTGACGAGCAGCAGAAACAGCGGCGCACTGCGCATCTATGCCGGCACCACGCCTGAGCAATGCCATGAGTGCCTGGAAGTGATTGTGAACGAGCTGCGCAAGCTGGCGCAGGAAGGGATCACAGCAGACGAACTAGAACGGGCGAAAGTGCAGTTGAAGAGCGAGACCGTCATGCGCGGCGAAGGTTCTGGCGCACGCATGAGCGCCATTGCGCGCTCCTGGTGGTTTGAACGCAAAATCAAGACTATACAAGATGTGAAGCGGGCTATTGACGCCGTGACGCAGGAGCAGGTACTCAACGTGCTGCATCGCTTCTCTCTGCTCAATCCGCTGACCATCGCGGCCATTGGTCCACTCACCAGAGACGAACTGGTTGGCAATCTGCTCTGACTTGATACCCAGGAACAGGAACACAAAGCGAGGAAGCGCGCAATGGGAAAAGGCCCCATAAGTGAGAACTTAAGGTGGTTCCCTTGCCTTTCTCCTTCTTCCCTGAAAGGAGAAAAGAGGGTTTCGGGGAGACACCCTTCGTCTCCGCCAGGGGCATGCCGTCCCCTGGACCCCTGCTTTTCAGCCAGGAATCTAGCCGTTGCCCATACAATTGTACGAATCTTGAGTCCCTACGAAGATGAGTGGCAGCAAGAGCTGAAATATCTGGAAGATTATCTGTGAAAGAGAGAAAAAAAGCGAAGGAGCACCGGACTATGCATCCAGGCAGACAAAAATATAACAGGCGATATTTTCTGGCATCTCTGCTCTTTATGCTCAGCTCCTGCGCGCCGCTCGCCGGTTCTGCTAGCAAAGCAACACCAATTCCTTCCGGTAGCGCCACAGCTAAACCCGCAGCAGTGACGACAACTCCCACGCCGCTGACAGAGGGTGAACTCGCGGCAAAGATCGTGCAGCATATGACGCTGGAAGAGAAGCTTGGGCAGATGGTGATTGTCGAATTCTACGGTCCGGTGCTGAACGATGATCTGAGAGAGATGATCAGCGTGAATCAGGTTAGCGGCGTATTGATCGAGAATAAAAACGGCAACGCGCAAACGCGCAGCCAGTTGACGGCTCTTAATCAGGCCATGCAGGCACAGGCGCGCATCCCGCTTTTCATCAGCACCGACTACGAAGGCGGGCTAATTAACGAACTGCGCCGCATAACGGGTGAGCGACCGTCCGAGGCGTCTATCGGAGCGACGAAGAATCCCCAGACAGCTTATGATGCCGGCAAGAACGCCGCAACTGACCTGGCGCAACTCGGTCTGAACGTCAATTTCATGCCAGTGGTCGATGTGTTGACCAATCCAAAAAACCCCGGTCTGCCGCAGCGCACCTTCGGCTCCGATCCAACGCTGGTCACAAACATGGGGCGCGCCTACCTCAAGGGACTGACCGATGGCAGCGTGATCGGCTGTCTCAAGCACTTTCCCGGCCTCGGTAGTGCTAATCTCGATCCTCACCTCGCGCTGCCCACGATGAATCGCGGCCTGGATGCATTGAACGCCGTTGACCTGGTACCCTACCGTGTACTGATCGGCGAAGGCGTTGTTCCGATGGTTATGGTCACGCACATCCTCAATCCTCAACTTGACCCGAAGCTGCCCACCTCGCTCTCACCTGCCGTCATCACGAAGTTGCTACGCCGCGATCTGAACTTTCAGGGTGTAGTCATCAGCGATACGCTCTGGATGGGCGGTATCAGCAATACCTATAATCTCGCGCAGGCTGCCGTACTGGCGGTCACAGCCGGCACTGATCTCCTGCTTGGTCCGCGTGGCTTGCAGGAAACACGCACCATGCTTGCCGGTCTTCAGCAGGCAGTGAACAAAGGTGATATTCCTTCCGAGCAGATTGACGCCTCGGTCACACGTATCCTCACCCTGAAATTGAAATACAGGCTTATCACGCAGGATATTGCGCAACGCCTGGCAATGGGAGCCAGTGCCGGTGAGAAGCACTAGTTATGTGAGGCAAAGTTCCCCAACATGAGGTATCCATTCTGCCTGGGCGCTCCTCTGGCGCGTTTGGAGGGTCAGATCGCGTTTGAGACGCTGCTGTGCAGGATGGCCGCTTTGCGCCTGGCAGTTGAGCCAGAACAGTTGCGATGGAAACCCGGCAAATTCCGCGCCCTGGCAAGCCTACCAATGACGTTCACGTTCTAAAGTAGGACTGGCAGGTTGCCTGTTCCTGTGCTATGCTATTATCATCACACCTGCCTCTCTCTGGGAGAAGCAGGTGCAACAACCAGAGTGTTCAAAACCTGGAACGCTGGGGGAGCGAGCAGCTGAGAGGCGGGATCAAGCCCACCAACCCTTTGAACCTGATCTCGGTAAGCCGCGCAGAGCATCTCTGCTCTGAAGCGGAAGACGAGCGTAGGGAATGCGTCCGGCAGGAGGTCTGTTTGTTCTGCATACCTCCTGGTCTTCTCCTCATCGCTTCCCCTCCGATTGGCAGCAGGTACTCCCAGTTTGCGGTATCTGCCAGTACATACGGAGGTCTATATGAAAACGTTACCTGTTATCCCCACCACTTTCCCCGAACCGTTTCCCAGAAGTCGTAAGGTCTATGTTGCAGGCTCGCGGCCAGATGTGCGGGTTCCCATGCGTGAGATCACACTCTCGCCCACACCTACCCGCTCTGGCGTAGAAGAGAACCCGCCATTGCGTGTCTATGATACCAGCGGACCCTACACCGACCCTGCCATCTCCGTCAATATCGAGCAGGGTCTGCCGCCCCTGCGCAGAAACTGGATTCTTGAGCGCGGCGATGTTGAAGAGTATGAGGGTCGTGCGGTTCAGCCCATTGACAATGGCCTGAAGGCTGATGACCCTCGTGCTGATCGTGCAGGACAGATTCCTGCTACGGCGAGACGCCGGCCACTGCGAGCGCGAACAGGCCAGACTGTGACTCAGATGCATTATGCGCGCCGGGGCATTGTTACGCCCGAAATGGAATTTATCGCCATCCGCGAAGGCGTTGATCCCGAATTCGTGTGTTCCGAAGTTGCGCGCGGGCGCGCCATCATCCCCGCGAACATCAATCATCCAGAGAGCGAACCTATGATCATCGGGCGCAACTTCCTGGTTAAAGTCAATGCCAACATCGGCAACTCTGCCGTCAGTTCTTCGATCCAGGAAGAAGTGGAGAAGCTCATCTGGGCCACGCACTGGGGAGCCGACACCGTCATGGATCTCTCGACCGGCAGGAACATCCACACGACCAGGGAGTGGATTCTGCGCAATTCGCCCGTTCCCATCGGCACGGTCCCAATCTACCAGGCCCTGGAGAAGGTTGGCGGGAAAATCGAAGAACTCTCCTGGGAAGTCTACCGTGATACATTGATTGAACAGGCGGAGCAGGGCGTGGATTATTTCACCATTCACGCCGGTGTGCGCCTGGCCTATATTCCACTCACAGCACAGCGGGTGACGGGCATTGTCTCACGCGGCGGTTCTATCCTGGCCGCCTGGTGTCTTGCCCATCACCAGGAAAACTTCCTCTACACGCATTTTGAAGAGATCTGCGAAATCATGCGCGCCTACGACATCGCCTTCTCGCTTGGGGACGGCCTGCGGCCCGGCTCCATCGCCGACGCCAACGACGCGGCCCAGTTTGCCGAACTGGACACGCTCGGCGAACTGACGCAGATCGCCTGGAAACACGATGTGCAGGTGATGATCGAAGGACCAGGGCATATTCCCATGCATATGATCAAGGAGAATGTGGAACGCGAGATGGCGGTCTGCCACGAAGCGCCCTTCTACACACTTGGCCCGCTCACAACGGATATCGCGCCAGGCTATGATCATATTACTTCGGCCATCGGCGCGGCCATGATCGGCTGGTACGGCACCGCTATGCTCTGTTATGTCACGCCGAAAGAGCACCTGGGCTTGCCCAACCGGCAGGATGTTAAAGACGGCTTGATTGCTTACAAGATCGCCGCGCATGCCGCCGATATTGCAAAGGGACATCCAGGCGCGCAACGCTGGGATGATACACTCTCCAAAGCGCGTTTTGAGTTCCGCTGGGAAGATCAATTCAACCTTTCGCTCGATCCGCAGACGGCGCGCTCCTATCACGATGAGACGCTGCCCGCTGCCCCGGCCAAGCTCGCGCACTTCTGTTCGATGTGTGGCCCACATTTCTGTAGTATGCGCATCACGCAGGACGTGCGCGAGTATGCCAGGAAGAAAGGATTGCAAGAAGAGGAAGCTTTAGCCAGTGGCCTGGCCGAGAAGGCCCGCGAATTCCGCGCGTCCGGCGGCGCCGTCTACCAGCAGGAGTAAGCAGAGGTCCAGGGGACGGGCCGTCCCCTGGACCCCCTTTTTTGTTAAGTCTACGCTCATGCGGGTCTCCGCGCCGCGTACGTCATGAAAGAATTTGCTATCGTC
>JADBKA010000208.1 GCA_014896635.1 Ktedonobacteraceae bacterium | reverse complement strand
TGCGAACAGAGAGCCAACTGGAGAGACCAGTCCGTAAAGTCCAATCTAGCCTCTCCACGTCTCGCATAATAGCGAGTGGAGAGCCAGTCGTCAAGCGAAACGAAAGGAGTCGCTTCCATCATGGCAACCACTTCTCTTCACCATCCGTCTCTCATGTCATTTGTTCCTTTAGTCGAGGTCCAAAGCGAGGGCTTTACCCGTTCCTATGAAGAAGGTGTTCTGGCGAGTCTCTGTGAGGACAGTGAGACACGCGGGCAAGAGCATCAGCAAAAACAGGGACCACTGCCGGCCAGCCTGCTTGCTGAGTCTCTCACCGCCTGTGCCGCACAACCGCCTTTTGATGCACAGGCCCCGTCCTTCCGGCAGCTATCACGGTGCGGTACTCTCTGCTGCAACCGGTCAGCTTCGTTCAGACGTGAGCACCCTGGCTCGCCTGGAGCAGCCCGCTGCCAGGCGCGGCTATACTGCTGGCCGCATCAAACGCAGTTTCCACACGGCGAGGCCATCGAGTTCTTGCGCCGGACGATTCGCGCTCATCCTGGAGAAGTTGTGCTACTAGGGATCGGGCCGTTGACCAACCTCGCCCTGCTTTTCTGCGTCGATCCAGACATTCCGGCCCTCTTGAAAGCGCTAGTCCTGATGTGCGGCGTGTTTGAGGGGGGTCCCGCGCTGCCGGAACGGGAATGGAATGCGTTGAATGACCCGCATGCGACCGCAATTGTCTATCGCGCTCCCGTCCCCATCCACCGCTCTTTTGGTCTGGATGTGACCATGCGCGTCAGAATGTCCGTCCAGCAATTTCGTGAGCGCTGTTCTGTTCCGCTGCTGCGTCCCATCCTGGATTTCGCCGAAGTCTGGTTTGCTCACACTGATACCGTGATCTTCCACGATCCTCTGGCAGCGGCCTCGCTGTTTGCAGAGGATATTTGCACGTATACGCCTGGCACGGTAGAGGTGAACTATGCTAGTGAGCAACTGGGTGGAAAAACGCTCTGGCATCCCGGTGGCAGTGCTGCCCGGCATGAAGTGGCACTGCAAGTCAGGCCAGAACGTTTCTTTGAAGCGTATTTTGAGGTATTTTAACGCTGGACTTTGTCCAGATTACGTTTTACTCGGCGGCCAGCGAGAAGCCTTCCTCACAGGCACGGGCAGGCGTAATGACTTGTTATATCAAATCTTTTTAAAAAGAGATTGATGTGGGGACGCCACTCCGCAGAGCGGGGACCCGGCACGCCCCGCCAGGAGGCCGTGCTGGCCCCCTGGCCCCCCACACTCATATTACCAGTAGGGCAGAGGTTGCAGCGATTGGCCGCACCGACATGTCCCCTCGTCTCGCTCATAATCGGACATGCGCCCGCATGCGCTGCACCGCACCCACAGAGCATTGATGTGATGAGGAACCCACACGCTCGTCATGCCACCTTCGGTAAATTCGGAGCCGAAGAACGTCTGCATCGCCTCGCGGTGCGCTCCTTCTCGCAGCAGGCGGCGCGGCCCTTCCACATCTTCCCAGGCTGTGATGGTGTAGCCGCGTTTGCCAAACCAGGCCGTCACCAGGCTGAGGAAGCCGGGCATACGTGCCAGATCTGCCGCGATGCGGCGACCGTAGTCCCGCACGCGCTGCATCTCCTCATCCGAGCGCACATGGATGCAGGTCAGGCCGAAAGTCGCGGGCTTGCTGAGTTTGCCCGTCTGGAGAGAGATACCGCCAGCACAGAATGTGATGGGTCCGATGGCGGCGGGCTGCACAATGACGTTCAGGCCGAGTTGTTTGAGCAAAGTCTGCTGGTCGAAATAGCCCTGAACGGAGCGAATTTTCTCGCCTTCGACGGTGATGAAATCTGCTCCCGGCAGCGTCACCGTCTTGCCTGTTGGCGGGCTGCCGGCAAAAGGGCCGGTATTGGTGCCGCGCATCATCCATTGTGCTGCGACCGTACACTCGCCCGTACGGGCAGAGGCGATAATCTCAAACGTGAGGTCGGGGAAAGCCACGAAGAGATCGCTGGCCGAGCGGGCCAGGGCCTCTCCCGTGAGTGCCTGAACCTTTGGATCGCTATAGGTTCCCCCCTCAACGAAGGTGGCGACAATAGCGGTAGGATCGTGCCGGTTCCAGGCATCAAAGTAGGTTTGTGCAACAGCAAGGGGTCCATGACGTTCTCCTTAATTTTGATAAATATCGACAAACAACTTCTCTCTCTACAAGAAAAGACGTAACATGACGGGCCGTCGTGTTACCGAACAGCGCATTGCTCAGTCTGTTCGATAACACAAGCATATACTGAAGTGAGGTGATCGGACATGCGTAATATTACCCATTTTTGTCCCTAGAGCAAGGTCCACAAGCATTGAGCTACCCGCTCAATCACGCTCTTTCCAGCCCTGGATCACCGGCACAAGAGCGGGAGCAATCCTTGTGAACACCGCTGTAGTGCTTTTTCAATAGAGATCTGCTCGATACGGCGCAGCCGGGCTGGCGCCAGGTGCTGGTGAAACGCAGCTTTCTGCCACGCATCGAAGCTGTCGGCATGCTCCCAACAGCGAAAGGAGGAGGCTATGCCGGTCGCCCAGGACCAACGGTTCCCGGCATCGCTCACCTGTACCTTGCTGGCGACTGGATCGGCGAAGGTTTCCTTGCAGATCCCCGCATGGAAAGCGCCCGCCAGGTGGCTCGACTGATTCAACAGGAGCATGCGCTCGCTCCAACCGCTAGCGTACGCTGATCCTCTTTGTTCTCTGTCGTCTTACGAGCATCAAAAAAAGCACCGGAGGAACGCGAGAGGAAAAGGCCATCGCCCTGTTTTTCTCTGGAGAGTGAGGGACATTTGGCGTTCTTCCGGTGTAGAGTAGGGAGGACAAAAGAGTGAAAACGTGTCGAGTCGAGGAGAGAGATACACATGAGTGTGGGAGAACAGAGCGCACAGGCATTCAATCACTATCGCGGGTTGCTCTTTGGGCTTGCCTATCGCATGCTAGGCAGCGCGACCGACGCCGAAGATATCGTGCAGGAGGCTTTTGTACGCTGGCTCCAGGCCGGGGATGAGAAGGTGCAATCGCCCAGAGCGTACCTCTCGACCATTGTGACGCGGCTTTGCATCAATCAGGCAGAATCCGCCAGGACACAACGCGAAGTCTATGCCGGCTCCTGGCTACCAGAGCCGATCTCTACAGAAGAGATGCCAGAGGGAGCCGATCCCGAAAAACATGTCGAGACAGAGGAGTCGATCTCGCTGGCGTTTCTGGTGCTGCTGGAGCAGCTCCAACCATTCGAGCGGGCGGTCTTCCTGCTGCGCGAAGTCTTCGAGTACGAGTTTGCTGAGATTGCGGCCATGCTTGGGAAGAGTGAAGCCGCCTGTCGCCGCTCCTTCAGCCGGGCGAAGCAGCACCTGGTTCAGCGGCGGCCCCGCTTCTCGCCATCTCCTGAAATGCACCGGCAACTGCTGACCAGTTTCCTGACAGCAGTGCAGGGTGGAGACATGACTACTCTGACGAATCTGCTCTCCGAAAACGTGGTCCTGTGGGCCGATGGGGGTGGGAAGGTCAAACAGGCCGCGCTGCGTCCGATTCGCGGGCGTGAGGCAGTGGCTCGCTTTAGCCTGGGAACAAGGCGCTTCTGGCCGGAGAACGCGCATGTCGAGTTAGAGGAAATCAATGGGCAGACCGCCCTGATTATCCGCACGAACGGCCAGGTTTTCTCCGTCCTGACGATAGATGCGGAGCAAGGGTATATACAGGCCATTCGCATCATTGCCAACCCGGACAAACTCGCACGAGTCTGAAGCAACTGAGGAAGTTCTTTCCTCCTAAAAAACTGGTGCTAAAGGATGATTATAAATAGACTCTTCGCTCGTTCTAAATAAATAGACCTGGAATGGGGAGCGAGATGTACGTGGGCAGGCGATCCACCTCGACGAGCAAGCCTGTAGCATTCATCTAAGTTTTCGTGTAACCTTTTCCCCATGAGGTTGACACGCGCACCTTCCTGGGTCTTGCGGTGCATCTACATACGCGTGGTAAGAGGGAAACGAGCTGGCACCCCGTTCTCCCTCTTGCTTTTACAATTGACATCTGATGCACCAGGCTATAATAATCTTTATCCTTTTATTTTTGATACCTGAGATAGATGAGAGAGAATGATGGTAGCAATTGAACAGGATTTTCCTTCTGGAGAGTTAAGTGTGCTTGCAGAGTTAGAGAGTTGGCGGAAAGAAGTAAATCGGCCTGTTTACCATATACATAAATGGTGGGCAACACGCCTGGGATCTGTCTTTCGAGCAATTCTTATTGGGGCATTGAGCGAATTTGGTACTGACATATGGAGTGCATTTTATTCTCCTGTCGATTTCGCCGGTAAGATAGTTCTTGATCCATTTATGGGATCTGGAACTACGTTGGGGGAAGCTCTTAAACTGGGGTGTACCGTAATAGGCTCTGACATCAATCCTGTCAGCTTCTTTCAGGTACAAAAGGCTCTTGAACCTGTTGATCTATTTGAGCTACAACAGGCTTTTAAGCGTGTCGAACGCAAAGTACAACCACGTATCCAGCAGATGTACCAGACGATTGATCCAGAAACAGGAGAGAAAGTGAACATCCTTTACTGTTTCTGGGTTATGACGGTGAAGTGTCCTCGCTGTGGAGAGCGCGTGCAGCTTTTTGACACCTCCATCTTCGCAAAAAATGCTTATCCTAGAAAGATACCCATTGCCCAATCTATTTGCTTTGCTTGCGGGCAAGTCAATACAACCAGCTATGATGCTCAGAACCTTTGCTGTTCAGCATGTAAGCGAGTATATAATCCGCAGCTTGGGGTTACTGATGGTGCGAAAGCAATATGTCAGAGATGTGATGTTGAATTTCGTATTGTTGATACTATTGCGGCTACTGGGAAACCACCAGAATATGAGATATATGCTCTGCTTATTTTGGCATCTAACGGGCAAAAGAAATATATTCGAGCGAGCGAGCAAGATAAAGATCTCTACCATCAAGCGAGCATGCTTCTACAGCAGCAAGATCTCTTGCTTCCTACGAGCAAAATCGAGCCTGGGCATAATACGAATCAAATTCTCCGCTATAACTACCGTGAATGGCGACAACTTTTCAACGATAGACAACTGTATTGCCTTTCACTTTTGCTACAAGCTATTCTCGAGGAATCGGATATTGCTAGTCGTGAGCTTCTTCTATTACTTTTCTCCAGCATCCTGGAGTACAATAACATGTTCTGCTCCTACAAAGGAGAGGGAACAGGAGCCGTCAGACCCCTCTTTAGCCACCATATCCTTAAACCAGAGCGAATGGTGTTAGAAAACACGGTTTGGGGGGTAGCAAAAGGAACAACTAGAAGCTCGGGATGTTTTCTGACATTCTTTGAGTCCAGGTTACTGCATGCTTTAGCATATCGCCAGAGGCCCTTTGAACTGAGTATTATCAGAGATGGAGAGAAGGTCAAAGGGAAAAAAATCTATGAGTTATCCCATCCTCTTTCTACCTCTCTTGCTTTCAATTTTGAAGATCTTGGAAGCGGTGGGAAAAGAGCGTTATTGTTTTGCAGTGATTCATCTCATCTTGCGCTACCTGATCAATCGGTCGATGTAGTAGTAACTGATCCTCCTTATTTTGACTTTGTTCATTATTCGGAGCTAGCTGACTTCTTTTATTCCTGGCTACGTTTAGGGTTATGCCAGACACGAACAGAATTCAGGGCGGAGACAACACGGCATTCTCGAGAAGTTCAGCATAGAGAGGCAAAAGCTTTCTCTGACACACTAAGCAAGGTATTGCAAGAATGTACACGTGTCTTGAAACCTCAGGGACTGCTCATTTTTAGCTTTCACCACTCGCGAAATGAAGGTTGGGATGCGGTGGGACAAGCGATTTTCAAGGCCAACCTCGGCGTGGTAGCAGCACACCCGATTAAAGCTGAAATGTCTGGTGCGTCTCCAAAGACGCAAACAGGGGAGCCTATCAATTATGATGCTATTCTGGTATGCAAACGACTCACAGATCCAGTGGCTGCAAATTTAGAAGAAGCAGTTCAGATTACGTTAATGAAAGCAAAAGAGAAGCTCAAAGTTCTCTCTCGGAATAATCCGTCCGTGAACCTTTCTAACAAAGATCGGTTTGTGATAGTACAATCGCAAGCTTTATGTGTCTTTTCTCGACATATCGGACTTTTAACCGATTCTTCTGGTGCAGAAATTACACTGTCCCAATTCCTTGCAGCTACGTCTCGTAGTCTGGAAGCTATTTCTACTATCGCAGATGGACAAATGGAAGAGATTTCAGGTTGTACGGCGGTTTGAGTTAACTGATTTAGCGTCTTTTCTGAGGGATATTCAGAAATGCTTGATACGAGCTTAACTGTGTTTTCTATATTTAAAAGATGTGTCGAATCCATCAATGAGGGATTGCTCATCAAAAGAGAAAGTAGAAAAGATAAAGAATATCATTTTCAAAATTGGTTTAGGGCCAGGCTTGAGGACGTGGGATTGAATTATGATTCTCCCGGTCGGAATACCTATCCCGATTTTCGGATGGTCTCAACGACAGAAGGATATGAGTTAAAAGGGCTGGCCTATCCAGGAAGAGAGGCAACCTATGATAGCAACAGCCAGGTTCCCACAGGGTTTCATAATGGTAGAACTATTTATTACGTTTTTGGGAGGTATCCTAGTGAGCCAGATGGAGACAAATATCCTGTTCTAGATCTGGTTATCTGCCATGGGGATTTCCTTAATGCTGATCACAAGTACAGCCATAAAAATAGAAGTGTTAGAGGTTTCGGAAGTTACGGCGATATTTTGATCCGCGATAGGAAGATGTATGTTGTTCCAACACCTTTTCAGCTTACAGAGGGACTGGCTCACTATCATACGCTGATTCTTCCAGATGGTATTGATGCGGGTACGGATTTTTTTGAGGTGGGGGAATTGGTTCGCACAGAAGCAGTAGAATTGATAGTAGGTTACTCCTTTAATCTACAAACTAACGAAATACATCCTAATATGAAGCTAAATCCAGGTGCAGGAACAAAGCACGTTTTTCGCGCCTGGAGATTAAAAGGATCTCCTAAAGTGCCTGTTGTGATGCGAGAGCTTCATTCTATCAGAAATGAGATTGTTTCTGATGATGAAGAAAACAACGAGTAATACATAGGGTTCATTGAAGAAAAAGTGTTTCATGGCGAATATTTTTAGCTTCCATTTTCTCACGCACCACCACTTTCTGGCCGATTCTGCTGTTGCTGCTGGCACCGTGTGCTACAGCTAGACCAGGCGCGCTCCCAACTGGATGAGGAGGTATGACAGCCCGTCGAAGAAGTGCTGCACATTAAGAGGGTAAAAAAACGCCTTATCGTAAGGTTTACAAACGGCTCGCTGCGGACGACCCTCGCTTGATCGGTCGTGAATTGCGCAGTGTCATCGGACACGAGCGTGAGGACATTGTCTCGCCGGATGGCAACCTCCTGATGAAGGCACGCACTCCTGTGCAGGTGAGCAAGTCACTCTTTAATCAGCCCTCGCAGGTGCTGGGCGACGCGCCTGTGCGTATTCGTCCTTTCGTCACCGACGAAGTTGTTTCCTGACTGCCGATGATGAAGAGAACTTCTGGATTGCGCAGGCAAACGTTGTGCTCTCCGAGAACGGTGAATTCGAAGAGGAGCGCGTGCTGGCTCGCTCCCAGGGTGAGTTCTTCCTGGAAAGTTCGGACAATATTGTCGGTCGTGTGAAGACCTACGAGGCCATTGTCAAAGGCGAGAACATCATGGAACCAGGGGTACAGGCAGACCTCAGGACAGGAGCGCAAGCTGGTCCGCTCGGCTGATGAGCATTGCTCATAGCAGCAAAAGCGGTGTTGCCGAGCGGAAAAGCAAGCACCCCTGGACCTTTCTCCACTCCGCGCAGCCGGACACCGGCAGGCAGAGTCGTCTCCCTATCGCCCGACACGCAGTGTCAGGCGGAAATCATAGCGATTGGCAGGCAAGAATGCCTCGGTATACTCAATAGGAGCACCGGTCTCGTCAAAGGTCGTGCAGAAGAGACGCATCCCTGCTTCCTGCGGCGCGATATGTAGCAGGTCAACTTCACGGGCGGTTGCATGGTCAACAGTGATAGTTTGCTCAGCAATATATGGCTGCAAACCTTCAGCCGCCATCAAACTATAGAGCGAGCCTTCAGCGGTCTCTTTTGCCCGCCGATAGACGCTGGCAGCTCTTGGATAAGGCAGATAGTCTACCTCAAGGGAGACCGGCACCCCGTCAGCGGTACGCACACGCTCCAGGCGCGCTACCTGCTCCTCATCAGTAAGACGCAATTGCTCCCGCACCGTTTGCG
>JADBKA010000207.1 GCA_014896635.1 Ktedonobacteraceae bacterium | reverse complement strand
GCCGGGGCATTGCCGGGGCATTGCCGGGCATAAACAAGGCACAATTTTTGTTCTCTAGAGTAGAGATATCGCGCCGGCTGCACGCACCTGTATATCTGTACACCTGTCAGTTGCTTGTGTTTTAGAAGCCTGTATGCTACACTTTCCAGTGAATTGTTATATCTTTATTTGGCTTTTACTCCTGAGGGCAAGTCGGGAGTGGAGATAGATCTACATTAAAAAAAACTGTTTGAAGAGTTTGTACTACACTTATGGTGTGGTCAGGAGGTTTTTTGCACATTGACAACTGAAAAAATTCGACTTATCCCGCTTGGAGGTCTGGGTGAAGTCGGAAAGAATATGATGGTTGTGGAGTACGGCGACGATATTATCGTGGTGGATGCCGGGGTGATGTTCCCGGACGACGAGATGTTCGGTGTTGACCTGGTGATTCCTGATGCGAGTTACCTCGCCGATAAGAAGCGGCGTATTCGTGGCATTCTCATCACGCACGGTCATGAAGATCATGTTGGTGGCCTCCCTTACCTTTTGCCGATGCTTGATTTCCCGCCCGTTTATGCTACCCGTCTGACGCATGGGCTGATTACCGTCAAGCTCAAGGAGCATCGCCTGCTCGATAAAGCGGTGGTTAACATTGTCAGTCCCGGCGAGCAGGTGCAGGTGGGGAAGAGTCGGGTAGAGTTTTTCCGCGTCAACCACAGCATCCCCGACG
This sequence comes from Ktedonobacteraceae bacterium, assembly GCA_014896635.1. The sequence continues at coordinate 7,631 of JADBKA010000207.1, read as the reverse complement.
CTGTCGGCATCGTGATTCATACTCCTCTCGGTACTGTTGTCCACACAGGTGACTACAAGTTCGATTATACGCCTATCGACGGCAAACCGGCTGATATCGGGACTCTGGGACGCATCGGCAACGAGGGAGTCCTGGTGATGATGGGTGATAGCACCCGCGTTGAGACACCCGGTTTTACCCCTTCTGAGCGCGTGATCAACGAATCGCTGGATAAAATCTTCGCCAATGCACCGGGACGTATCATTATCGCAACCTTTGCCTCATTGATCTCTCGCGTGCAGCAGGTGGTTGATACCGCTGTGCGTTATGAGCGGTATGTGGCACTGACTGGCCGTAGTATGGTCAACAATGTACAGATGGCGCTGGAACTGGGCTATCTGAACGTGCCGAAGGGCATTTTCATCCGTGTGGAAGATATCAACAAATATCATCCTGAGCAGGTGGTGATCATCTGTACAGGCAGTCAGGGCGAGCCGACATCGGCGCTGACGCGCATTGCCAACCAGGATCATCGTCTGGTACGTATTCAGCCGGGCGACACGGTGATTCTCTCGGCGACGCCCGTGCCGGGCAACGAGAAAATGGTGCATCGCACCATCAATAACCTGTTCCGCCAGGGCGCGGAAGTGTTCTACCAGGGTATCTCGAACGTGCACGTCTCCGGGCATGGAGCGCAGGAAGAGTTGAAGCTCATGCTGAGCCTGCTCCGGCCTCGCTTCTTTGTCCCGATACATGGTGAATATCGCCAGCTCGTGCTGCACGCCAAGCTAGCTTATTCGCTCGGTATTCCCGAAGAGCATATCGTCGTGGCCGAGGATGGTGATATTATCGAAGTTGATCAGGAGAAGATCAAGAAGGCCGATCACACCGTCTCCGGTAACGTCTTCGTCGATGGTCTGAGCGTAGGGGATGTCGGACAAGTCGTCTTGCGTGACCGCAAAGTGCTCTCACAGGATGGCATCCTGATGGTGGTGCTCACCGTCGATAAGGAGACAGGGCAGCCGCTGGCCGGACCTGATATCGTCTCGCGCGGCTTCGTCTACATGCGTGATGCTGAAGAGCTGCTTGATAGCGCGCGCGAGCAGGTGCGCGGCTCTTTCGTTGGTCTGAACGGCCATAGTTCCGACTGGTCCTTCATCAAGGATAAGATCAAGCATACCTTGAGCGATTTCCTCTATGAGAAGACACACCGGCGTCCCATGATTCTCCCCGTCGTGATGGAAGTTTGAGGCAAAAACCCCTTTAGCTGTAACTGGCTAAAGGGGTTTTTGTGGCTTTTTGTCCTATTGCGTCTATTGAACATCTGCGCTATCATAACTGTGTCTTGCAGACGCTTTCGATCTCATCAGAGGAAGGATTTCAACAATGGCGGGCCAGAGAAAAGATACCAGACGCCAGAGTGAGCGCGTCGTGCCAAGCCTTGAGCGGGGGACTTCGCGCGTCAGTAGAGCGGCAGGGCGTATCAGCGCACACAGTGATACCGGCTCGCACACCAGCGTGGAGCAACGCTCCAATATCCCTTCACGCCAGAGTACGCGCGGCGCGCCCTCAAAACAAACTCAGCACAGCAAACCCGCTCAAAGTAGTCGCAGCCAGCAACCGCGCGCTGCATCTGTCACACCTCACCCATCTGCGACAAAAGATAGCCAGTTGATCAGGTGGGCCATCACAAAATGGCGATCTCTAGAAGCTCATCAGCAGCAGCGAATCTTTGGCGTACTGCTACTGCTCCTCTCCCTCTTGCTGTTTGGTTCGCTGACGGCTTTTCGTACCGCACCGCTTTTAAACGGCATTAATAAATTTTTTCTTACATTTTTCGGCTGGTCGGCCTACCCGCTGGCTATCGGCCTGGTAGCTTTTGCGCTGGCGCACCTGGTAGAGGGCATTCGCAACCAGCGTTTTATTCGCTGGTCAACAGTGATCGGTCTGTTTGCGATCTGGCTGCTGCTGCTACTTGAAAGTCGCTTATGGACAGGACGCCTGGCCGTCGGTGTGCTGGCCGAGTGGCTGGTCAGCCCTCTGCTCGGCTGGCCTGCCGCCCTTGCGCATGTGCTGGTTCTGGGCCTGCTTCTGATCGTGGTGATCGTGACGTTTCGCATTACACTCGGCCACGTCCTGGCTGTGGTCCATTTCATCCAGCAGATTGTGGCAGACCCGCCACGGCGACAGGCAGGAGATGATGAGGAGGATGAACAGGAAGATATCTCTCAGTATCTGGGGCAGCGTCCCCGCTTCAGTCGCTATGTCGCCGGATCTTCCGCCGGTCAGGCGGCGTTATCGTCTCGCGCTGCCGGTAGCCATTCTGCCGGCGGGGCAAAGGATGAGCTGATCGAGGAGGGCGATGAAGATGCCATCGACTTCGAGCCTGATTTTGTGCAGGAGGAAGATCCTCTTAACGACATTAACATCCATCGCAACATGGTAGGGAACGTTCCGCGCGGCCAGCGCGCCGCTCCCAGGCCCATCGACCTGACTGAGCATGAGCAGGGCGGGAAAGATGTCAACCAGCAGGCTCTTCCTTTTGAACAGAGAGCGGAACAATCCTCGAAGCTGGTATTACCCCCGCCGCCTGATATGGAGCCGCTGGCGCCTAATCCAAAACTGGCGAGCCGGCAGAAGGCGCGCGCGCCTCAGCCACAGTCCTCGCCACAGTCCTCACCACAGTCCTCACCACAGTCCCAGTCGCAGTCTCAAGCGTCACCTCAGACGCCGCTGGTCATCTCTTCTATCTGGAAACTGCCGGAAACATCGCTGCTGCACAACCCGGAAGATGTGAAGATCCAGCGTTTCGCCGATGATACAGCGGCGCTGGCTCGCACTATCCAGGAGACCTTGCGCAGTTTTCGCGTGGACGCGGAGGTGCGGCCCGAAGATATCAGCATCGGGCCGACGGTGATCCGCTTCGGCATCCGCCCGACCGGCAAGCCAGAAGTGCGCATTGATGAGAAAACGGGCAAAGCAGTGCCGGTGCGCGATGCCGCTGGCAACATTGTCTACGAGACACGCACGCGCGTCAGTCGCATCATGGCGCTGCAAAACGACCTTGCGCTGGTGCTGGAAGCCAGAACAATCCGCATGGAGGCTCCGGTCCCCGGACGTCCCTACGTCGGCGTGGAGATCCCCAACAAGAATAGCCGTCTCGTCACTTTGCGCGAAGTGCTGGAAAGCAAGGAATACCAGACAGCCAGGGCAAAATCAAAACTGGCAATCGCACTCGGCAGGGATGTTGCGGGCCAGGTGCGGGTGGGCGATCTGGCGCGCATGCCACATTTACTGATTGCCGGCGCAACAGGTGCCGGTAAATCAGTTTGCATCAATGCGATTATTAGCAGCATTCTGACCCAGGCCACTCCTGACGATGTACGTCTGCTGATGGTTGATCCAAAAATGGTGGAACTGAACCTCTACAACGGCATCCCCCACCTGCTCTCTCCGGTGGTGACTGATGTTGACCAGGTGGTGCCGCTGCTCAAAAACGCTATCAACGAAATGGAGCGGCGCTACCGGCTTTTCTCACAACTGGGCGTACGCAACCTGGACGGCTATCGCAAAATGCGCCTGGAGAAGCTGGCGCGCGGGGATAATTCGCTCAACAATCTGCCGGCCATCGTCATTATTATCGACGAACTGGCAGATCTGATGATGGCGGCTCCCGAAGAGGTAGAGGGCCTGATCTGCCGCCTGGCGCAACTCGCGCGCGCAACGGGCATTCACCTGGTCATCGCCACGCAGCGACCCTCGGTCGATGTGATCACCGGCCTGATCAAAGCCAATATCCCGACGCGCATCTCGTTTATGGTCAGCTCCGCCGTTGACTCGCGCACCATCATCGACATGGGCGGCGCCGAACGCCTGCTTGGACGCGGCGATATGCTCTACCTGCCAGCGGATGCCGGGCGCCCGGAGCGCATCCAGGCCGCATTTGTCGCCGACGACGAGACGGAAGCCCTGGTCGAGTTCTGGCGGCAGCAGGTCATCGACCACGCCGCTGCTACTATGAAAGAGGGCGAACTCAACGCAGGACAGGCTGTCTATACGGCGGTCGAGCCGGGCTGGGAGATCAAAGAAGAGCCATCTGACGAGTTTGACCTGGACGATGAACTGCTGGAAAAGGCGGAAGATGTCGTACGCGAATATGGCCGCGCCTCAATCTCGCTCTTGCAGCGCCGTCTGCGCATCGGCTACTCGCGTGCTGCACGCCTGATCGACCTGCTGGAAGAGCACGGCATCATTGGACAGGCTGAATCTGGTGGACGTGCGCGCGAGGTACTCGATAACGGCAACAGCGGACATGGCCGCTATGATGACGAAGGTCATTCCCTCTCTGCCGAGGCCGATGATATCATGGCCGAGGAGCGCGCCCGCGACGAGTTCCTGCGCCGACAGGCCGCTCGCTCGCAGCAGCGTGAAGGTGAATGATCATTCTTCAGTTGTAACCTCTTCCTCATCCAGCTCTCGCAGGATTTGCTGATCCTGCTTGCTGCTCAGATCAAGCCGGGCGAAGAGATCGGGCCGGCGCCGGCGCGTAATACGTATCGCTTCTTTGCGCCGCCAGCGCGCGATGTTCTCGTGATGGCCGGAGAGCAGCACATCGGGAACGCACCAGCCGCGAAATTCGGGCGGGCGTGTGTAGTGGGGGTATTCCAGCAGGTTATTACTGTGCGACTCCTCTTCAGTTGAGCTTTCAGCCAGCACGCCCGGCACCAGGCGGCTCACCGCATCCACCACCACCATCGCCGCCAGCTCGCCCCCGGTCAACACATAATCGCCTATAGAAATCTCATCGGTGACAAGATGCTGGCAGACGCGCTCGTCAATGCCTTCGTAGTGGCCGCACAGCAGCGTAATGCGCGGCTCACGCGCCAGCTCGCGCGCAATCTGCTGGTTGAAAAGGCGGCCCCTGGGTGTCAGATAGATAATCGGACCGCCCTGGTAGACGGCCTCGACGGCGGCAAATATCGGTTCCGGCTTCATTACCATGCCAGCTCCGCCACCATAGGGATAGTCGTCAACAATATGATGTCTGTCGCTGGTCGCGTCACGAATATTGTGCAGGGCAATGCTAAGCAGTCCCCGCGCCTGCGCTCGCTTCAAAATGCTCTCGTTAAACGGCCCTTCAAACATCGCCGGGAAAAGGGTAAAGATGTCAAAATGCATGGATCAGTTCTCTACTTCTTTGCTTGCTGAATATGATATCATCTTCCGTAGAAAGAGCAAAGAAACTCTCCCCTTGCTGAAATAGCTGATGCGTGCTATTGTGTAGATATGGCAGAAGAGTCAGCGAAAGACATTCGCATGATCGCGCAGGAGCGGCGTCAGCGCATCTTTGAAGAGATCGAGAGCAGTGGCATCGCCTCGGTCCGCGACCTGGCCCAACGCTTTGATGTCTCGACCATTACTATCATGCGCGATCTGCAAGAACTGGAGCAGGAAGGGCTGATTCGCCGCGTGCATGGCGGCGCGATCAGTGTGCGTGGCACAAGCTATGAACCTCCCTTCCTCTCGCGCGAATCGCACTACATTGCGCAGAAACAGCGCATCGCCGCTAAAGCCGTCGAACTCATCCAGGATGGCGACAGCTTGATTCTCGATGTCGGCACCACCACCCTGCAAATAGCCCGCGCGCTCAAAGGCAAGCGCAATCTGACGGTGCTGGTCACAAACCTGCGCGCCGCCCTCGAACTCGCCAGCCAGTCGGCCATTCAGGTCATCGTGATCGGGGGCAAACTGCGCGCCAGCGAGCTTTCAATGGTGGGACACCTGGCAGAGCAGACGCTGCGCGCGTTTCAGGTAGATAAAGCCTTCATTGGTATCGGCGGTATCACCATCGAGCACGGATTGACGGAGTTCAACTTTGACGAGGCCGGCACCAAGCGCGTCATGCTAGAGCGCGCGCGGCAACGTATCGTGGTAGCCGATCATACCAAATTTGGCAAGGTGATGCTCAATACAGTAGCTTCGCTGACGGTTGTCGATACGCTGATCACGGATGCAGAGGTGGATGCCGAGATGGTGACGCGCCTGCGCCAGTTCGGTGTTGAGGTTATTCTGGCATAGGCGCGGCCCATCCCTTCGCTCGCTCTACCGCACGTAGCCATTTTTTATACTTCCGTTCTCGCTCGCCGTTCTGTTGTGGCGTGTAGTGCGCCGCTTCCCGCCACAGAGCCGCTAATTCATCCAGACTGCTCCACACACCTGCGCCCAGTCCCGCCATGAAAGCAGTGCCGAGCGCCGTCGTCTCGCGGGTGGCAGCCACGCGCACCTCGACGCCTGCAATGTCAGCGAGGCTCTGCATCAAAAAAGCGTTCACAGAGGCGCCGCCATCTACTTTGATACTACTGATCGGCTGCCCGCTATCTTTTGCCATTGCTTCGAGTACATCGCGGGTACGGTAGGCGATCCCCTCCAGCGTCGCACGTACCAGGTGAGCGCGCGTGCTGCCGCGTGTCAGGCCGACGATGATGCCACGTGCATAGCTGTCCCAGTAGGGTGCAGCCAGGCCGGCCAGCGCCGGTACGAAGTAGACATCGCCGCTGTCAGGAACCGACCTCGCCAGTTCACAGCTTTCTTCCAGGCTGGCGATAATGCCCAGACCATCGCGCAGCCACTGCACGGCTGCGCCTGTGACATAGATGCCGCCATCGAGAGCATAGCTGATCGAGCCGGGCAGCGACCATGCCACTGTCGGCACCAGGCCATGCCGCGAGGTGGGGATGCTCTGCCCGGCGTGCATGAGAATGAAAGCACCGGTGCCGTAAGTGACTTTGACGTCGCCCGGCTGGTAGCAGGTCTGCCCGAAAAGTGCCGCTTGCTGATCAACCAGCGCGGCAGTCACCGCCAGCGATTGACCCACCAGCCCGGCGTGCATCGTCCCGAATAGTGAACATGACGGTCGGATCTCCGGCAGAATCGAGCGTGGGATCTCCAGAATATCCAGCACGTCCTGGTCCCAGTCGCGCAGGCGAGGATTGTAGAGCATCGTGCGCGAGGCCGTTGTCTCATCGGTGAAATGCTGACCCGTCAGCGACCAGAGCAGCCAGGCATCGGTTGTGCCGGCCAGCAGCTCGCCACGCCTTGCCAGTTCACGCGCGCCGGGAACGTGGTCGAGCAGCCAGCGCAGTTTTGTGGCCGAAAAGTAAGGATCGATGGGTAAGCCAGTGCGCTCCTGAATCAGCCTGCCCTCGGCACTCTGTGCCAGGCGGTCGCAGAAACTATCCGTGCGGCGGTCCTGCCAGCTAATGGCGTTATAGAGCGGCTCACCTGTCCGCCGGTGCCAGATGGCAACGGTCTCTCCCTGGTTCGCCAGGCCGAGCGCAAGACATGGCACTTCTGAGGCAGCCAGGACGGCGCGCGCGTTGGTAATCACACTCTGGAGCAGGTCACGCGGATCTTGCTCGACCCAGCCTGGGCGAGGATAGGTGAGCGGGATCTCGCTTGACGCTTCAGCGAGCGTGCGCGCCTGGGCATCAAAGATGAAAGCTTTGGTACGTGTTGTTCCCTGGTCAATAGCGAGTATGGCGGGCTGCATGGCTTCGGCTCCCTCTCGCTTATGCAAGCAAGCTTATCGGGGGACGAGAACCTCGTCCCCTACTTTCTCAGACCGCAGGCCCCGGCTCGCTGCTGCCAGCTTC
>JADBKA010000206.1 GCA_014896635.1 Ktedonobacteraceae bacterium | reverse complement strand
GGGCAATAACGATGCCCATGCTGGCAGTGACCTGCTTTTTGCGCTCTTCATCTGATACTATGTTTCGTAACTGTTCACAATATGTTTGCTGTAATTCATCTGCCAGTTTGAAAAGTTCTTCAAGTGGTGAGAAAGCCAGCACATCGTCTCCGCCAGCATAAACAAGACGAGCGGGGTGCTTTTTCTGGACAAGGCGCGGAACATCTTCGCGTGCAAAGTGCGATAGCTGTCCGCTGATAGCTTTATGTTCCTCGCGGTCATGCACGCCGCTGAGCAGTGTTCCCATATGATCGCCGTCCATTTGCAGGAGAGCGTAATAGGGAGTGGGCTGAGAAAGACCGGCCTGGGAAACGGCAGTCAGCATCGCGGTGGTGGCTTTGTAGCATTGCTCAGCACGTTGCTGCGTCCCCGGTGCGTTAGAAGGTAGGCCGTAGTCCTTATACAGGCGGCGCGGAGTGAAAGTTTCTGGGAAGAAACAGTCTCCATCACGCTTCAGGATTTTTAAAAGGGTGCTATCCTCTTTTGCCAGATTGTAGAGATAAGGAATAGTCTCCGGTTGCATGCTGTCCAGCGGAGCGTTGGTTGCCTGGAGCCACTTATCAAGCACAGAGGGATCTATCTGTGTCTGGAACAGTTGTGCGACGAATGAGGCAGTGGCGACCGAACTGGTTGAAGGAAAGTCGGCTTTGAAGTTTTTCTTCTGGAAGAAATTCGATTGAACGGCAAAACGTTTAACAGTATCTATGGCATCCAGGCGCTCTGTGCCGTCCTGGCTGATATCTTTTGCTGATAAATGCTGAGCCAGATCACGCCAGAACATCTGGACGTCCTGGCGCGTGACTCCTGACCCGCGTAATGCTTCGCGCAGGCCGGAGATGGTGCTTTTCTCGCCCGGCTCATCCTGTGGCAGGAAATTGCGGAATCGCTTGCGCGCATCCAGGGCAGCCTGTGTCTTCTGTAACCACTGTTGATAGTGTTCAGGACTGGAGTCGCCCTCAACAATCACCCAGTAGATTTCAAAGCAGCGGGCCGGATTGGTCTGTCTCTCCCAGATCCGGCGGGTCTGCTCAGTACGGAATCTGGCGTGTTTCTCGATGATCTCTTTCCAGACATCCTGGCAGATACTCTGCCAGCAGGCTTCGATCTGCTGCTTGCTTTTCAGAGCTGTATTGCTTGCCTGCTGCTCGGTGTTGAAGATGGCGATATATTTATTGGGCAGGTCGGGGATATTGTCCTTGATGGCAGGCTCGGTTGGAAAGACGAGGGCAGAGCTGTCGATGCCTTGCATGGCTGATTCCATCAGAGTAGAGAGAAGAAAGCTGCCCTGCCACAGATCACGCGTTTTGCGCGCCTGGGCAATGAAAGGCTGCACCGGCCCCAGGGAGAACAGGAGCATATATTGTGTCACAGTGTCACCTCCAGTCTGCCCGGAAACCGGTCGATCCAGTCTTCTATGAGTTTGTAATCTTCGATTTTAATTCCTTTGCCTGTCGTCTTGAACAGAATAGCAATGGCAATATATTGATCTTCCTGTAGTTTTGCTATATGTAAAAGCAAAGGAGATGATCGACGTTTGTTATGTATAATAGGTAGAAGCGGAAGACCGAAGATTTTGCGTTGCTCGATAGGAATCTGATTGCGGTAATCTTGAAGTTTCTTCCCAAGATCTTGCATAGCTGCTTCTGAATTGGGCCAGGGCCTGTCTTCTTGCAGAAGCCAGATACGGCATGTGCGAGGTGCCAGGATATCAAATCTTGCAGTATTTATCTGTACCTCTGATAAGTCTGATGTGTAGAGATTTCTTGCTGCTTTTAATCCATTTTCTATCTGTTTTTGTAAATTATCAATGGAATTTGCTGTTTGGAATGATATTCCCGATATTTGCACTTGATCCGTCAATGTAGTCTCAATTACCTGTACACTGCCTGCGCCTCGCCTTGAACGAGAACCAATTGCCCCAAGTTGTGTAAGTAGCCAGAGATCAGCAATAGCTTGTTTCAACTGCATGTTATTTTGATCACGTGATGATAAGGTTATTTGGAAATCAGAGCCTGGGGGAAAGTACCAGTGGGCCGGTTCGAAGTTGCCTTTTTCTATACGTCCGCTTTTTGCCATTGACCAGAGTAAATAGCCTTTTCCTGTTGCCTGCCACCTGTTTCCTATTCGCCGACTGATCGGCTCTGTAAATTCTTTGGGTTCATGAGAGGCTATTGGTGGCACCTGAATATTTACTGCCGAACCACTGTCTGTTGCCCCGAACACGCTTTTTTCCTGCTCGATAACTGTTTTGAGGCCGGCGGCATCTGTGCCGACGATGCCACCAACCAGGGCGCGCTGCCAGTAACGCATCAGGCCGCGAAACGTGGGAGCGCGCAATTCTGCGCTGGTCTGATCGGCCCCTGCTAGAAAAAGCGGGGTGAGTGTGCGTAGGGTAAATGTGACACGTTGCATGCCCTACAGTCTGTCCTTTCGTTTCTATTGCTCACCTTCTGGCGATGAGCTTACCATATCCTTGCGGTATCGTCATCCTCGATGGTACTGAAGAATTTCACAGGTTCCTCTGATGTTTTTCTGCTGCCGGAGCGAGTATACTCGTTCTGCCGGTCTGACCGGGATCTGAACACTCAAAGGTCTCTGGTTCCTGGCCCCCCAGGGCTGGAGAAGCGAATATATGCTACTCCTCGTTGTTCTCGAAGTAGTCGGCGAATTTCTCGCGTAAAAAGCGGTAGTCGAGCCACTCGTCGGAGGAGATGCCCCAGGTATTACGGCAATGGCTCAATAGTATTGTTTTATGGGAATTGACGGTAGTCAGCGTAATGCAAAGTTTTTCAGCAACCTGCTGCGGCCTGAGTCCGCGCGCGAAAGCTTTGAGCACCTTGAGTCGCGCAGAAGTCAACTCTTTGACCACTGCACGGCAGCGGGCGCGTTCCTGGGTGCTCATCTGGGTGCGCTGCTCCTGCTCTGCTGCACGAAAAGGTTGCGCCGCGTTGGGGATAAAAGCACCGAGTGTGATGAACTGCCCCTCGATCAGCCTGACACCGCTGTCCTGCGGTGCATGCATCAGTTTGCCTTCGCTGGCCTGTTCTTGCAGCCATTGGGGCGTGTAGATGTGCCAGATGTGATCATGGCGGTCGAAGTTGAGCGTGGCTACCGCGATGGCCAGCAGCGCCATCAGGCGGCGGCCACCGGAAAGCGAGAGGTGGATGTGATAACCCTGGCGCTTGAGATCGACGATGAGCTGGTGAATCGTGTTGAGTGCGCCATCGGCGTGATCATTGTCGATGATATCGTCGATAGGCTGGCCGTTGCGTTCCAGGACCCGCGAATGAAAGTGGATCGTGCGCTGCCTGGCCCGGTAGTAGTTGCCGCTGAACTCAGCATTGAGTCGCAGCAGTGCCTGGTGCAGGCGTGGCTGGCTGGAGACTGCGGGATGGAGTACGACTACTTCACTGATAGGATAACCAGATTCTAAGAGCAAATCGAGTGTAAAGGTAACAACCTGGGGTTGTCCCCCCAGCGTTGCAAGCAGCAGATGGAGATTTTCTGGCATTGCCTTGCTCCTCACTAAATACAAATGTAATCAATTATTTATGTTTATAGGAGAATACCAATGGTCAATCTATTACCTGCTGTGCTAGTAGGCGGACCCCCGCACGCCGGCAAATCGGTCCTTTTCTATCGCCTCACCCAGGTCTTGCGCGAACGTGGTATTGATCATCATGCTATCCGCGCCTGCCCCGATGGCGAAGGCAACTGGTTTCATGAAGGAGACCCCGATACTATCAGTAATATTCGCGTTAAATTGCAGGGGGAATGGCCTGCAAGCTTTGTGCAGCGTATTAGCCAGGATCTGGAGCATCGCCGTCTGCCCTTCCTGGTCGATATGGGCGGCGCACCCAGAGGGTCACAGAAAAGCCTCTTCCGGCTCTGCACCCATTCAATTTTGCTGCTGCGTGAGGATAAGCCTGAAGCCAGGCAGCAGTGGCAACGCCTGGTTGAAGAGTACAATCTCCTACCGCTGGCTCGGCTGTTCTCGCGGCGCGAGGGCGATTCTCTCATTACTGCGCGATCACCTTTCCTGGAAGGGACGATCAGTGGCCTGGAGCGACACATGCCGCACGCGGGCGCGGGACCGGTCTTTGACGAACTCGTTGAACAACTCGCAGCCCTGTTCGGTTCCTACGATCTTGCTGCTATCAAGCAGGTGCAACTTGAGCAAGCGCCGACAGAACTCGTGCTCGACCTGAAAGATGCGTTGCGCGCGCTCTCGTCATCGACGCGCTGGGAGCCGGCAATGCTGGCTGACTTGCTGGCGAGCCTGCCTGCGCAGACGCCTCTCTCCGTCTATGGGACAGGTCCCGGCTGGCTCTACGCGGCGCTCGCGGCCTGGGCAGATCCGCAGCCCTTCTATCTCTTTGACCCTAAACTCCCCCTGGGCTGGATTCAGCCTGCTCGCGTCTCTCTTAGTTCCGAGCCGTCCCCTGATCCCGATATACACACAGAGGTACTGAGCGACGAATCAACAAGTGTGCTCAAGATCACCTTTCCGCGTGATCGTATCGAATACTTCCGTCCCGATCCGCTGGTTTTCCCTAATGTGCCGGTTGAGAAAGGTCTGATCATCTCCGGGCGGGTGCCTCACTGGTTGCTGACAGCCCTGGTAGGCCTGTATAAAAACGCCGGCGTAGCCTGGATTGCTCCTTTCTATGCTCAAATGAACCGGGCTGTTGTCGCCTATTCATATGTAGAGACCTGCCGGATCGGTGATCTGCTCTCCTGCCCTGTAATCTGAAAGTGAGCAAGATAAAGTGGCGCACTCATTTATATGCAGGAGACAGCGAAGTGCCTGTACGCAAAAACTGCGTGACCAACAGTAACTACGCCGCTTTATCAGTATAACTTTTTTTTACCGTAATGTAAATGTCATGGGAAAAAAGACTGATCGTTAGTTTTGGCGATGAGTAATATCAGATCCGGTGAAATGATGATCGGAAGCGTGGGGGTCCAGGGGCCAGCGCCTGATATTCCGCACGGCAACGTGGCTTTCGCCGCGACGAGCGTCGCTCGTCAGCAGTGCGGAGCGGCCTGCGCCCCTGGAGGGGTTTGGGGTTTCTCCAATCATCAGTATCCAAATGGATTTGATATAACGCCTGGCTCGTGTGGTGGAATAGCGGGTTTCGATAGGCCAGCAAGATGCTGAAAAACGATTGTGTGCCTTTTGTGAGTTCCTTCAGCCCTTTTGTGATCTCCCTGTGATACCGGCATGCCTTACTCTCTGAAGAATCCTGCAAACTGGTTGCAGGGTAGAGAGCAGAGGAGCTTTTACAATGCCATATGACATTCTGGTGCTTTCCGCTCATCCCGATGATGCTGAAACGCAGATGGGCGGAACGCTGGCAAAACTATCTGATAAAGGACATCGCATTCTGATTGTTGATCTAACTGATGGCGAACCGACCGAATTTGCCGAGCCGGGAGTACGGGCCGGGCAGGCGGCGGAAGCGGCGCGCATTCTGGGCGTGGATCGTCTCTCACTTGGCCTGCAAGATCGTTTGCTGGCAGATACGACTGCTGTGCGTCTCCGTGTGGCGCGCCTGATCCGCGAGCACCGGCCACGCCAGGTCTATAGTGTAGGGGAAGCCTGTGTGCATCCTGATCATGCCGTGATGGTCGGCCTCAGTCGCGCCGCCGTCTTTCTAGCACGCCTGGGCCAGTGGGAGCGCGTTCCCGGCGGCGAACTGCTGGCGGATCAGGATGCCTGGGCCATTGATCGGCTCTTCTTCCCCCACTGTAAGATGGAACCTGCCTGGTCAGAATTCGCCTTTGCCGTCGATGTCAGCGCCGTCTATGAGCGCAAGCGGCGCGCACTGGCAGTCTACCAATCCATTTTTGAGGCGCAGGATGATCGTCTGCTTCGAGCATTAGGGAAGCTGGCAGAATGCCTGGGCTTGAAGAGACGCAAAGGGCATGAATCGGAAGGAGACGGGCATGCGACATGAGCGACGTGACGAGCAATTCGATCTGCTACTTGAGCAACTCAGAAGCAACGATGCTCAACTGCCTAAACTGAATGAAGATGACGCGGCTAGAATCGCGGCTGCTGAAGCTCTTGCCCGCCTCAATCAGGTAGAGATTCCTTCTGTGGTAGCACAGCGCATTGAGGACCGCGTAAGAGCGCGTATTCAAACGCTGCACGCGCAACGGGTCACACAGCGGCGCGGCTCACAGCGGGGAATGATCGGCAGTGGCTCTTTCTTCCGCCGCCGCTGGATTCTTGCGTTGAGCGTAATTATGGTGATTGTCCTCTTGCTCTTTGCATTCCTGGGCGTCACCAGCGTTGCTGCCAGCAGCCTGCCGGGCGATCCCCTCTATCGCATCAAGCAGTTTGAGCAGCAGGTTGCCCTGGCGCTGGCACATGATGAAACCAGCCGGGCATCGCTGCAAATCACCCAATTGCATGGCGCTCTCAACGATCTGGTCAGTGTGGTCAACAACAAGCGTTCTGATGCAGCTATCACTGCCGCGCTGAACGTGGTTGCTCAAAATACAGAGGCGAGCCAGCAGGCGGTAAAAAATCTTCCGGCCAGCCAGCAGCATGCGGTACAGGTGCAGCTCGCTGGTGCCTTGAGTAAGGAGCGTGCGGTACTTCATCGTCTGCTGCCGCAGCTTGACTGGCCACAACGGCTGGCTTTCACGCATCAACTGGGCGTCATCGGTGAGTCTATTCCCGTAATAGAGCATGTGACCAGCGTCGCCAGAACGGAACACACCATCACGCTCAACATCACAGGGAAGAATTTCGCGCCGGGCGTTCGGCCAGTCATTGATGGGGTACAGCGTGGCAGTATTGTCCAAAGTAACACGACAAATGTGCAGGTGGTCATTAACTCATCCGAATTTAGCGGCGAAGAGGAACATTCCCATACCATCGGTGTGCTTAATCCAGATGGCACAGCCGCTCAGGTGCAATTCAAGCAAGAAGAGAAATACGGTTACTAAGAAAAATATGGTGAATAGATGAGTGAAATATGCTTGTTCTATTTGATGACCTGAAAAGATAAAAAAGATCATAACGAGCGCAAGGGAACGTTTGCGGGAACCTGTCTGATATCTGTTTGATTTCCCGGAGCGTGCTTGATAGTAGCAGAATAGTGGGATAGGAAAGGCAGAGATATCGCGAGGAGCAGGTAGATGAGAGTCTCAAGTCGGGACAGGAAGTGCGAGATGGTGGGCATCTGGCCGGCCCTTTCTGTGTCTTCAAGCGCGGGTCAGACTCCCGGGGAGCTGCTGTGGACGAAGAATAAAGCGCGGCTGTACCGCTATGTGCATACGGCGGATGCTCCGTTGAAATATCGCACGCCGCTCTTGATCGTCTATGCCCTGATCAATAAGCCGTATATCCTCGATTTGTTGCCTGGGCGCAGCTTTATCGGCTTTCTTGTCAAAGAGGGATTTGATGTCTATCTGCTGGACTGGGGGATTCCTGGTCCTGAAGACCAGCGGCTGCGCTTCGATCACCTGGTCATAGACTACCTGCCGCGAGCGATCAGACAGGTGCTGGCAGTCGCCGGGCAGGGGCGGCTCAACCTCTTTGGCTATTGCATTGGTGGTATACTCATCACACTCTATGCTGCGCTTTATCCTGCTGCGCCGCTAAACAGCCTGCTACTGCTGGCGACACCAGCCGATTTCTCCGGTGCAGGTGTGCTGGGTGCCTGGCTCGATCCGCGCTTTTTTGACGTAGATAAGCTCGTCGATACCATCGGCAATATTTCCCCAGAGCTGATCCTGGCTGGCGCCAGCCTGTTGAGTGTTGTTGGCCTGCCTGCTATGCAGCACGAGAGAGCTGAAGACGAACGCTTTTTAGAGGTCTGGAGTGCGCTGCGCCTGTGGGGGATGGATGGTGTGCCGTTTCCCGGTGAAGCCTTTCGGCAGTGGATCAAAGACTTCTACCAGGAGAACAGGCTCATTGCCGGTCAGCTCAGGCTGGCTGGTCGCTCTGTACATCTCTCGCAGATCACGACTCCTCTCGTGAGTATCGCAGCGGAGGCCGATCACCTGGTGCCGCTGCGGCAGATCAGGCCGATTCTGGACGTGGTCAGCAGTTCTGAGAAAAAACTCCTCGTACTTCCTGGCAGCCACTTCGGCCTGGTGACGAGTCCGGCGGCCGTGCGGGATCTGTGGCCACAGATTGCGCACTGGCTGGCTGGACACTCATCAAAGTAAACACCTGATTCAGAAGGTGAAGAGGTCTCCCCCATAGGTGTTAACTTAGCAGAAAGGGGGGTCCAGGGGGGCTTTGCCCCCCTGGCGGGGGTGCGGGGGTGTCCCCCGAAAAATCCTTTTTTCCTGTTTTTCTCTTTTGAGAGAGAAGGA
>JADBKA010000205.1 GCA_014896635.1 Ktedonobacteraceae bacterium | reverse complement strand
CATTACCGCCACATTGACGGCCTCGACGTTGATACCCTGATCTCCTACGGCTTTGTCCTTCGTGACGTCAGCAGGACACAGCGCCGTTCCGCCTGCGGCAAGCTGCTCGCCGGGCCTGAGCTGCTTCGTCAGCTCAGCATTCGCCTGTTGCGTCAATTGCTGGCTCAGCGCGCTCACAGCATTGTCATAATCGTCCTGCTTCACAAAACTATAATCCTTCGCGTCCTGCCCCCCGGTGAATGGCTCTTGATTTCTAGCGAAAATAAAATTACCTGAAGTACAACAGACTGCATTTATATCCAACGCGGGAATATTACCTTTTGCGCCAGCATTCACAGCATGAGCAGACACAACGGCACTCCCTTGAGTACCTGTTTCTGTTTTCGCTGTAGGAATAGTAACATCAACGTTAGTAGTCACCTGCACACCATCTTTGCCGGTCAGCACGGTTCCGGCGGCGACGGTGAAGGGCTGCGTAAACGAGCCATTATAGAACGTGAGCTTACCCACAGCGTTTTTTGCGGGCTGCTGGTTATGCCCGCTGGCGGGGACGCTGCGCTGCTGGCTCTGCTTCGCGCTGAGATGGCGGGCTGTGACTTGAAGCTGGTCGGGATTGGCCTGGCCGGGGACTGCCTGGATGACATAATTATTGCTGATGTCTTTGTAGGATGGCGTGATGGTCACGGTGCCGCCGCTCAAGATGGGGAGAGGCAACAGGACTCGCA
The DNA here is from genome assembly GCA_014896635.1 of Ktedonobacteraceae bacterium. Next base: position 7,715 of record JADBKA010000205.1, on the reverse strand, counting down.
CATTGTACACGTTGAAATAGAACAACACACTGGAACCAACCACCATCACCACGAGCAGCGCCGCTACCACACGCACACGCCATCTCACACCCCGGCCGGGACTGCTCCGTGTTTTGTGGGGGGAATGGATACCCGCAAGGGGTATCCCTACATGGGACATGTTCGATGGTTGGATGGCCGTTGGGGATGCGCCCAGGAGATGGGGGCGTGGGCCTGGACGCTCGTCCTGGTCCTGCCGTCCGTCTCCCTCATCCTTGTCGGGAGTGGGGAACGGCGTCGTGATGGCAGGCATAGCCGCCGGGGTGTCGAGGTGAAGATAAGAGGTCGTATTGCCGGTTTTGCCGGTATAGGCGGCGTTCTCAAGCAGATCCTGTTGCTGTTCTGGTATCGCGTCTCGCATGTGGGCCGTATGCGCGGGTGCGGCAGCGCCGGGGGTGCGCGATTGGGATTGGCGGGATGGTGAGCGGTGCAGGCGGCGCCGACGCCGCATGAGCGAGGTGGAATCGTCGGGCAAAGCCGCCTGGATGGCATCCCACAAGTGTGCGGCGGTAGGGAAGCGGTCGGCAGGCTGCTCAGCCAGAGCGGTGAAGATTACATCGTCGAGCGTCGTGGGCAGGAATGGATTGCGTGTGCTGGCGAGCGGCGGTAGCGTGAAGGGTGGGGGGATGCGCAGATCGTCGGGCAGACGGCGAAAAGGCAGGTGGCCGGTGCAGAGCTGGTAAAAGATCACGCCGAGCGCGAAAATATCGCTGGCCGGCAGCACATGCCCACGCAATTGTTCGGGCGCCATATAGGCCAGCGTGCCGGCGCGCGTCACAGATATATGCGAGGCGTCCAGCTCAACGGCCAGCCCGAAGTCGCTCAGTGCCACCTGTTCCGAGCCGTCCGGCAGGCGACGAAAGAGGATATTGTGTGGCTTGAGATCGCGGTGAACGATACGCCGCTCGTGCGCGTAAGACACGGCGATGCACAACTGCTCGAAGATGCGCAGGCTCTCGGCTAACGGATAGGGCATGCCGGGGCGCAGGCGACGGCGCAGATCGCCACCCTGTGCATATTCCATCACAATATAGGGAACTATCGAGCCATGCGCGATATCAAGTAATTCCAGTTTCAGTCCGCCATAGGTGTGCAGAATATTGGGATGCTGCCAGCCTGCCACCTGATCGGCCTCAAGCAGGAAGCGGTCCAGCGTCCTCTGATCCAGCGCATCCTGGCGAATCACCTTGATCGCCACCTCGCGCTGTGTCTGCTCATCGAGAGCCAGGCAGACATCGGCATTGCCGCCGCTGCCGAGCATACCCTCCAGGCGGTAGCGGTTGCCGAGCCGTTCGATGGCACAGCCGTAGCGCCAGAGTTTCATAGGATTTCCTCTGCAATAATGTAGAAATGATGTTTATAAATCATCACCTTCAAGATCGGAAAAACACGATTCGCTCCATAATATTGTAGGGGCGACCTTGCCCTCTCAACATGCGGGGGATGTCTCAGGCAATGCAGGGTAGGCATATCCGGTGTCCCCCAGCGTGTCGTGGGTACTCGCCACGAATGGTGTTCCCGCACTCTTTTTGGGTTCCCTCCCTGTATCATTGCCATCCGCTGCATCGCCTCAGCCATCGAACCAGTATAATAGACACAACACAATATTGCAGGATTCTGGGAGAAAATGGCAAGCGAAACTTCCCATCATTTCGCGCAACACCGTCGCCGAAAAATGCGATGAGCGTTCAAAGAAATGCAGCAAGAGTCAGAAAAAGGTGGACCTGAAACTTTCTATCCGCCTGCCATTGCCGCAAATATTGCGACACCATAGAACATAAGACAAAGAGCATAGATTGCTATGAAGATCAGTGAGACGGCCAGCCCGGCCACCGCCATGCCATGACGACTCCGAGAGCGCAAGCCGACGATGGATAAGATGACCCCAGGGATCAGCATGATGGGGAACACAAGGCCCACCAGACTGAAGATGAAGCCGAGCAGTGCCGGGGTGCTACCGGGTTCTTCGGGCTGAGGCTGATACTGCATGTACTGCTGCTGTCCATAGGGAGCATAGCCACTCGCTGGCGTGTAAAGCGGCTGCTGATATGGGGGCTGCTGTGGCTGAAAAGGCTCAGGGGGCGGGTAATAGCCTTGCGACTGAGCAGAAGGGTCGGGCTGATATGAGGTATAGGGCTGGTTTTCGTAAGGGTTATTATATGGATTCATTTTTTGCACGCTCCACGAAGCAACTTAACATAGAGATGATAAAAGAACTGCTTTCCCTTCTTATTCTACAGTTCTGATCTGTGCTGGTCAAGAGATTTGCTCTCGTTCCCACATTCTGGGTGAAAAGAGGAGAGAAGGAGTTCTGGAGGACACCCGTTCCCCTCTCTGGTGCTTTTTCAACACACCTTTGAGGGAATGGGGAAAAAGCGGGGACACCCCCCCGCAACGCGGGGACCCGTGTGTTCCCGGGCGCGCCCCGCCAGGGGGCGACCGCCCCCTGGACCCCCTTTTCTGCTAAGTTAACGCCTATGTGGGACACCCCAGGACTCCGCCGGCTTATCCCCGGCGGAGCAGACGGCACAGCCGTGTCCACTCGTGGACGCTGGAGATCCAGAAACGCATGCCAGTGAGAAATAGTCGCCCTTCTCGCTGAAACGTTGGACCCGTATAGCGACAGCGTATGCGATAAAAGCCGGTGCGGCCATGCCGTTCCACCCCTTCCACTACCAGATCCGGCAGTCCCGTCCGGCGTATTTTTTCTGCTGTCTCGTTTGCTTCGATCTCGATCATAGCGGCGCTCACTTGCTTTTGATCAAAGAAAATCCGCTCTCACCTTGCGTCCGGCAGGTCCAGGGTTGCCCTGGCGGAGTCGAAGAAGTGTGTCCCCTTCCCCTTTCTTCTCTTGCATCGGGGGAACGGATATGATACGCTATAGCGCGAATTATAAATGACATAATAGCAAACACTATGCTATCAGAATTTTCCCCTGTTGCAAAGTCGGGATCAAGGAACACATATACAGAGAAAGCATAATGCCTGTTATCACCGTCACGAATCTTGGAAAATCGTTTGGCGCCGAGCGCATTTTCTCCCACGTAAATTTTCAAATTGATGAGCGCGACCGCATCGGGCTGGTCGGCCCCAACGGCGCGGGAAAATCCACACTGCTGAATATCCTGGCGGGGCGCGAGCAGGCCGACGAAGGCTCGGTAGCGCGCGCACGCCATACGCGCATCGGCTACCTGGCGCAGGATGCCGACTTCCACCCGCATAATACATTGCGCGCGGAAATGCTCAGCGTCTTCGACGAACTGCGCGCATGGGAGCGCGAACTGAGCCGACTCGCGCAGGAGATGGCCTCACCTGGATCTGATGCACAAGATGATAGTACCCACCATGAACAATTGCTGGCGCGATATGCCGACTTACAGGCGCGCTACGAGCATGCCGGCGGCTACACCTACGAGAATCGCGTCGAGCAGGTACTCGACGGCCTCGGCTTCACCCGCGCACAGCAGGACGCCCCCATCACGCAGTTGAGCGGCGGACAGCAGACACGCGCCGCCCTCGGCAAACTGCTACTACAAGAGCCGGGCCTGCTCCTGCTCGACGAGCCAACCAACCATCTCGATCTCGCCACTCTGGAGTGGCTGGAAAGCTACCTGACAACCTGGCCGGGCGCTATGGTCATCGTGGCCCACGACCGCTACTTCCTCGACAAAGTCGTTTCACGCACGCTCGAACTGGCTTTCGGGCGCATCGAGGAGTACCCAGGCAACTATACAAAATACCTGGCTCTACGCGAAGAACGCATGGAACAGCGGCAGCGCGAATATGAAGCGCAACAGGAATATATCGCGCGCACCGAGGAGTTTATCCGTCGCTACAAGGCCGGGCAGCGCAGTAAAGAGGCGCGAGGCCGGCAGAAGCTGCTGGACCGCCTTGAACGTGTCGAGCGCCCGCAGGATCTGCCTGAAATGCGCTTCGAGTTCACACCCGTGACCGACAGCGGCCAGATCGTGTTCTCCACACGCAAACTCGCCGTTGGCTACGGCACGAATGGACGCACAGCCGGCAGCCAACCGGCTGTGTTGCTGAACGTGGCCGACCTGGAGCTATTGCGCGGGGACCGCGTTGGACTGATCGGTCCAAATGGCTCCGGCAAAACCACGTTCATCCGCACGCTGATCGGTGAATTGCCCCCCATCGGCGGACAGGTGCATATTGGACACAACGTGCGCATCGGCTACTATTCACAGACGCACGACGGGCTGAACATGGAACGCAGCGTCCTCGACGAGATTCGCCAGGTCAGCGCGCTCAGTGAAGAGGGCGCGCGCACCTTCCTGGGTCGCTTTCTCTTCTCAGGTGACGACGTTTTCAAGCCTGTTGGCGCTCTCAGCGGCGGTGAGCGCAGTCGTATCGTCCTGGCGAAACTGACGCTGCAAGGCGCGAATCTGCTGGTACTGGACGAGCCAACCAACCATCTTGACCTGCCGTCGCGCCAGTTCTTAGAAGAGGTGCTCAGCGAGTTCGCGGGTACGCTGCTCTTTGTCTCGCATGATCGCTACTTCCTCGACCGGCTGGCGACGAAAATCTGGGCCATTGAAAACGGTGTGCTTATTCCCTACTTCGGCAACTACACCGATTACCGCACGCGCCCGCGTCCTATCGTGCTCGATGTTCCCGCTCCTGTCAGGACAGGGAAAGCGACTGAAGCGAAGCAGCCGCTTGCGCCGGCCCGCCCGTCTCGCAATGGCAGCAAGAAAGAGCAAAAAGGCCGGAGCCGCACCGCCGAAGATGTCGAGCGCGATGTCGAGAAGGCCGAAAAACGCCTGAAAGAACTGGAAGAGGAGCTATCCCGGGCAGCACTTGAGGCCGATGTAGACCGGCTCCGGCAACTCTCGGCTGATTACGAGCAGGCCAGGAGCCGCGTCGAAGCCCTGCTGGCGGAATGGGAGCAACTCAGCACACTATAGTATAAAGTTCCAGGGGGCAGCAAGTTCCCAGCGCCCTTTTTTCACGCTTTACGCGCCCTGGCAATGCCGCCGCCCATCAATCCACCGATGCCGGCCAGTAGCGGTACCAGCGCCGCCGCTACCAGCCAGAGGCAGAGGAACAGCACCGGCACCAGCAGGTACTGGTGATCGGGCTGCTGGAGAAAAGCCATCGTACTGCGATAACGTGTGACATACAGGCCGCCGAGTGTGGCAGCAGCCAGCAGCGAGATCAGCAGTGACGGCATAACGTGGGAGATGCCGTAGCGATACGCTGATCGGATCGCCGTCTCGATTAGCAACAGCAATCCCAGACTCATCAATATAATGCCAACCAGACTGGGAATTTTTTGTGTCAGGACAGGCAGCGCCGCACCCCCCAGACATATGACGAAACCGAGCACCTGGAGGCCGAGCGTCGTGAAAAAGGTGCGCGCGCTGCCTCGCGGCTGCTCCGCTGGCGATGTGAAAGGCGCAGGTTGGCCGGGGGCTGCGTTCGGGATGGCACCCTGACTCTGGCTTTGTTCCAGTGCCAGCTTCGCCATAATCCCATTTTTAATACTGTGCGTTTCCGCGTTGCTCACATCCAGTTCAAGCGAGCGTTCAATGGCAGCCAGCGCGTCCTGGTGGCGACTGAGATTGCTCAGCAGCACCGCGCGCATGCTCCAGGCCAGCGCGTTTTCAGGCGCCTGCTGCAAGATCTGCTCGAGGACAACCAGCGCCTCTTGCGCCCGCCCACCGCTGCCCAGAATTTGCGCTTTGAGCAACAGCGCCGGGATGTCCCCCGGCATCGCCTGCAACACCTGCTCGACGAGCGCGAATGCCTGTGGAAATTGTTGCGCCTGGAGCAGTTGCCGCGCCTGCGCCAGCATATGCTGGCACTGCTGCTGAAGCAGTGGATTGACCGCCTGCTGCTTCCCTGTTTCCGGCATACGGTTCTGCAAAGTAGCAGTTACCGGTTGGAGATTCGCAGTGGTAAACGGCTCTGACTGCGCGGGCTGTGCGTGCAACTTTTGGGACGGCTGCGATGGCCGCGGGACACCCGGCATGGGTGCGGCAGCGGCTCGCTGGCCTGTATCTGACAGCGAAGATGGCATCTCACCTGATAGGAGCAGCGGCGGCTGATCCTGTCCAAAAAGCTGCGGTCTCTGTTGCTGGCCCAGGGCCGTAAGCAGGAAACTGTGCAACGGACGCAGCGACACCGCGCCCATCGCCTGATCACGGGCCGGGCCGCTCAGCCCCACCACCAGGCGATGAACAAATAACCCCAGAGATTGCTCGCCTCCCTCGGCGGCCATTTCGTTACCGCGACAGGAGCACAGAAACAGGCGGTTATTCACCTGCTTCAGGGCCTGGAGTGTCGTAGGTCCAAATAAAGGTTGCATATCGAAGGACGAAGCGCGCCGCGCAGGCCAGAGCCGTCCCGTCTGGAAGCAATCCAGGACGACCAGGATATGTGCAGCGCGACTGCGTAGCATCGCATGTTGTAGCAGAGCATTCACAGACAGGCCGGTGGCCGGTTGCTGGTAGATGGTATCGGTCAGCGCCAGGAAGCCCTCGCCGCTGCGCTCATCCAGAAAGACATGGCCCGCAAAATACAATAGAAGTAGATCACCAGGCTCGGCCAGTTGCAGGCACATCTGCCCGATGAGCGATTCCACGAGCTTCCTGGTCACGTGCGTCCCCTGAAGATGCTGGACATCAGCCGGCGCCCAGCCACCACCTCTGGCATTCACCAGCCACTGGGCCAGCGCACGCGCATCGTTCTCAGCATAGAGCAACGGTCGAAATGCGGGATCTTGGTACCGATTGGCTCCAATGATGAGTCCCAGGCGTCTACTCATCAGTTCTCCTCAATGATGTGTTCGTGCAGTCATTGTACGACAAATCAATGCTCACCGGTAGACGACAGACCAGAACAGGTACTTTTGGGAGAGAGGAGGTCCAGAAGAAAGCGGGGTCCCCACAGCGCAGGAGGGGTGTCCCCATGCGCGTCAACTGAAGGAAGTACCCTTTCCTGAAAAGAGACTTGTCGCTCCTCGGGGGAGGACACTTCCTTCAGTTCACGTCTATAACCTTACTCCTCCTCGTCAAGCTGGCTATGCAGTTCCTCGATGCGCTGAATCACCTCGTCCAGCGTCGTCACTCCCAGTTCTTCCATCTCCTCACGCAGCGATTCCAGCCGCTCCAGCAGTTCCAGGTCATCAAACTCGTCAAACTCGTCTTCAAATTCGTCATCAAACTTGTCATCGGTATCCGGTCTATTCATGGAGAATCCTCCTCTTTTACAGGACAGCCACTTTTCTATTCTACTACGATGAGCGAAAGGACTGTAAAAGTCAACAGCAAATAAAGCAAGAAAAAGGCTCCCTCAATATAAAAATGATGTGTTCGGGTCCTGATAGATCCATCCCGCCTGGGTAATGTTGCCGTGAGCCACGCTGATCGGCTTTCCCTGTACCTTGCCAGCATCGTCGATTGCCACTGTATATAGTCCTTTGCCTCCGCTTAGCGTCTGTCCCTGCCACAGTAACCGGTCGCGTGTCAAAAAGAGGAACTGCCGGCTATCGGTGAACCAGATGTTGTTGGAGACGGGCTGGAGCAGCGCGCCGGTGGCCGGCAGCGTTGCCGGGCCGGGACTGTGATCTGCTGTCGCAGTGGCAGTATCGCTCAGGAGTTGTGTCTGCTGCCCACCGGCCACCCGCACCAGCGTCAGGGTATGCTGGCCAT
>JADBKA010000204.1 GCA_014896635.1 Ktedonobacteraceae bacterium | reverse complement strand
CAGGATCGCGCAATCGCGCACTTCTGCCGTTGCAAACACGTTGACAACTGCACGGACGATGATGTTGAGCTGCGCATCCAGATCTTCTTCGCTGGTCGTCGCATTCACCAGCTCATAGAGCGTCCGCGCCTCGCGCTCGCTCTGTATCGCCTGCTCCGCGCGCTGCTTGAGCGCCGCTGCCAGCTGGCCGGTGATAATGGCCGTGACCAGGAAGATAAACAGTGCCAGCCACTCCTCGAATTTATCAATCGTCAGAGTAAAGAATGGTGGTACCATGAAGAAATCAAAGGAGAGGAATGCGACAACCGATGCCACAAGAGCCGAGTAGAGACCGCGTGTGCTGGCAAGTCCCAGGACGATCAGCAGGTAGAGCAGCGAGATATCCGGGATGGTCGGATAGAGGTGGAAAAGAAAGATCGCACCCGTCACGATTATGGCCCCACCTACTGCTAGGAGCGCATCACTAATGTAGCGCCGCCAGCGCGGTTCTTTTTTTGTTCCTAAAAATAACAGGTACTCAAAACGTTGCATGAGCGACGGCCCGCATCGGACGATTTGCATAGATACAATCCACGATGAGACAGTATATCACATACTATCGGCAGTTTGCAGCCAGGGCTTTTCAGTTTTTAAAAAAGCGGGGTCCAGGGGGCGCCAAGCCCCCTGGTGGGGGCGTCGGGGGTGTCCCCCGAAAACCTCTTTCCCCTCTTTTCTCTCCTGGGAGGGATGGGAGAAAGGAAAACTGAAAAGCCCTGGGGTTTGCAGCGACAGCATTTGACGGTTCTCCTGGCCTATGTTACCATAGCCTTTAGCAGAAAAAGTGTACCTGCAACCAGGCAAAGAAGGGGATTTCTATGAATCTGTATCATCAACTGCTGGCAGTACGTGAGCGCCTTGAAGGCATCGGCGCCCACGACGATAGCATCGACCTGGTTGAGAAATTGTTGAAAAAAGCGGAACCCGCTAAAAACGATAGAACGAACATTTCTCAGATCCAGGTGCTCCGTCATATGCTGAGTATGCGCGAGGTTTACGACAACTACCACATCTACAACGATCTACAGGAGCTGGTAGGCGAACGTGACGAGACTGAGATTATGGCGCGCGAAGATTCAGCTCCCGCTGCATATGAAGAGACAGAGCGGCGGCCAAAGCCGAAATCGTATTACAAAGCGCAAAAGGAGCGAGAGAAGGCCAGAAAGAAGGGCCAGCCTGGCTGAGTATTTTAGCTAGAGGCTGGCCCTTCAATTTGTTTTGGCTGTGAGTCAGGCGCGCCTGAGGCGCCGGGACTTTCGAGCTGGAGTTGCTGCTTGATTGCCTGCAACTGCGCTTCAACGTTCTGTTGCATACTGATCCTCTGCAACTCGCGGTCCAGTGTATCTTCCGACGCTCCCGGCATGCCCTGTTCACTGAGCACGCCTTCTTCGATCAGCGTCTCCATAGCGTTTGCACGCGCCTGCATATTGAGAATTTTGTCCTGCGCACGCTGCATCGCCAGGTTCATCTCGGTCAATTCCTGCGAAATGCCGGTCACGGTCTCCTGAATCCTGACCTGCGCCTGCGCTGCGCTGTACTGCGCCTTGACCATTTCTTTCTGCGTGCGGAATGCCTCTACACGGGCTGAGACGTTCCGCTCCATCTGAATCAGCCTTTCTTTTTGCTCTCTGAGTTGCGCAATCTGCTGCTCATAAGCATTTAGCTGCGTCAGCAGCGTAGCTTTACGCTGAAGTGCCATGCGAGCGAGATCTTCACGTCCGGCCTGCAACGCCTGCCGGGCCTGCCCTTCGAGCCTGCCGGATCTGATCAGCAGTTCGCTTTGCTGCATTTCCAGGCGTTTTTCCTGTGTCACGACATCGGCGATGGCCCGTTTCAATTGTTGCAGTTGTTCGAGTTGCTTTGCATAGGAATAGTCCATCACCTGACCGGGATCTTCGGCTTTATCAAGCGCCGCGCTGGTGCGAATGCGCAAAAATGTCAAAAGACGAGAGAACAGGCCCATAATTCCTCCTGTACGAGTGATCAAGTAGAGCCTTTTGCTATCTACACTATACAACAACATGTATACGTTCGGCATCTGAGATCGTTGCGCATCACAGGACAGTCACAGTCGAGAGAGGAGAGTAGGAAAAGACCTTAGGGAGAAAAATAAGGAAACATCCTCATCCTTTTTAGATCAATGACGCTCTATACTTGACTTAGACTTAGTGGTGCAGTCGCTAAATAGTGGGGGAACATGCCAGCCGAGGCCGTGCCGGCCTCCTGGACCCTTTTAAGCTAAGAAGGAGAACAACGACCAACCTATGTTAGACGCAATCAAGCTTCCTCAACCCGCCAGAAATCCCTTTACCTGGGTTGCGGTGCTCGTGCTGGCTGCTATTGCCTGGATACCAACGGTACAGCACTCGCTGATGATGGCTATGCATGGCGCTATCGTCATGCGCCTCTGGCCGCTCGATATGTTCTGGATGTCCATGATTGCCTGGACGGTTATGATGACAGCGATGATGCTGCCCGGACTGGCCCCTATCGCCTCTGTGGAATATGAAGCGATTCGCCAGCAAAAGCCCGGCTTGCCGGCCATTATCCACATAGCATTTTTTGTTATCGCCTATCTTATAATGTGGGGTATTTTTGGTATTCCTGTTTATTTGCTTGCTCTGCTTGCCCAGCAGTTCGCTCAGAGCATGCCGACAGTTGGTCTCATTGTGGGCGTGGCGTTCCTGGTACTGCTCGGTATCTACCAGTTCCTGCCGCTGGAAAGACGCTGCCTCGGTCACTGTAATCCTGCACTGGGCAAACACACCTCGACACACTCTTCTCCTACCATCCCCGGCAGCATCAAAGAAGGCGTGGTACACAGCCTCTATTGCGTGGGCAGCTGTGGTCCATTGATGCTGATGATGATAGCTGTCGGCGTGATGAGCCTGCCCTGGATGATCATAGTAACCGTTCTGATCTTTCTGGAAAAGACCTGGAAGTTCGGGGATCGTCTCAGCTTTGCCATTGGCATCGCGCTGATTCTTTTCGCTGTTGTGGCGATTTTTAATCCTGCGATGATGCCCGGCTTCTATATGCCGCAGCAGGCGACTCCACCGATGCATCACGGCATGTAAAGGCGTTTTTCGGGGGAACACCCCATAAGCGTTCACTTAAGGGGGTATTCCTTCTCTCTCAAAAGAGAGAAAACAGGAAAAAAGGGATTTTTCGGGGGACGCCCGTTCCCCTCTGGGGAACCTTGACCCCACTTTGTGGGGACCCGCCTGACCCCCGTCAGGGGGCAAAGTCCCCCTGGCCCCCCTTTCTGCTAAGTTAACACCTATGGGGAACACCCCTCTTTACTATCCAACCCTGGTGCGTCCTTACAACAGCATTTTCCACCTGCCCGCTTCGTGTGATACAGTAGTAGTGCTACGCCGGGTGCCACACCGACTTTTGTATCATGGATGGAGTTGTTTTTGTTATGTCACAAACAATCGATCAGGCACAGCAGCACACTGCTGTTGGAAAACGCACACGACGCCAGGATGCTCCTGCGAAACTGACAGGGCAAGCACGTTACGCTGGCGATCTCTCTTTTGCCGGGCTACTGCATGCCCGCCTGGTATTGAGCCCTTATGCTCATGCTCGTATTGTTCACATCGACATCACGGCGGCCCTGGCAGTGCCGGGGGTTGTTGCCGTTTATACTGGTGAGACTTTAAAAATGGCTCAGGCTGGCAGTGCTTCGCGCAGCCAGTCCCCCCTGGCGCGTGGTGAGGTCTACTGGCATGGTCATCCCGTTGCTATTGTGCTTGGCGAAACAGAGGCCGCTGCCCAGGATGGGGTTGAAGCCGTTGACGTCGATTACGAGCCGCTACCCGTTGTTCTCGATCCTGTCGCAGCCATGTGGCCAGATTCGCCGCTTACACGCACACGTAGCGCCGGCGAGACCTCCGAAATTGCCGGCGGCGGCGCTCACGCCGACGTCTCCGGGCAGGGGGAGGCAGAAGATGGGCAGGAAAACCTCTCGCAAAATGTCAGCGACAGAGTACATCTCAAAACCGGCGATATCGCCGCAGGTTGGCGCGCTGCTGATGTGGTGATCGAGCGTACCTATAGAACACATTCCGTCCACCAGTCCTATCTGGAAACGCAGTCGATCACTGTTGTTCCCGGCCCGGGTCAACAGTTAACGGTCTGGCCAAGCGCACAGGGTCTTTATGTCGTCCGCGACAGCATCGCGCAGGCGCTTGCCATTCCAGAACGCCAGATTCGTGTTGAGCCGGTACCCATCGGAGGTGCATTCGGAGGGAAGTTCGGCCTGTATGAGCCGCTGGTCGCTGCCGCAGCATTGCAGGCAGGCCGGCCTGTGCGCCTCGTTTACACGCGCCAGGAAGATTTGCTGGCGGGCAATCCGGCTCCTCAGACCGTCATCACGCTCAAACTCGGTGCGAAACGCGATGGCACGCTCGTCGCTATGCAGGGTCAGGCAATTTTCGACTCCGGCGCTTACCCTGGCGCTGCCGCCGGCCTGGGCGGCGTCATCCTCACCAATACCTATCGTTGCCCTAACATTGATCTGCACTGCTACGAAGTTTTAACCAGCAGGGCCAGTTCCGGCGCCTATCGCGCCCCCAATGCTCCGCAGGCTACTTTTGCACTCGAATCGGCAGTCAACGAACTCTGCCATGCCCTGGGCATTGATGCCGTCACCTTCCGCCGCAAAAACGCTTTCAAGGAAGGCGATCACATGGTGAATGGACGCCCCTGGCCGCGCATTGGCCTGCTGGAGTGCATCGATGCCGTCGCACAGCACCCGCTGTGGACCAGGCGAGAAGAGCAAAAGCAGCAGGTTCCGCCAGAACTCAAAGGCTGGAAAGTGGGGATTGGTTTTGCCGTTGGTGGCTGGCCGGGCGGGACCGAATCGGCTGCCGCCGCCTGTCGCCTGGAGAAAGATGGCACCTTCACTATTGTCGTCGGCTCCGTTGACCTCACTGGCTCCGATACCTCGCTCGCCCTCATCGCTGCCGAAGGTCTGGGTGTATCAGTAGATTCCATCTCCGTCGCACATGATAGCACTGATACGATGCCGTACGCTGGCGGCACCGGCGGCAGTAAGACGGTTTATACGATGGGAGCGGCGGTACTGAACGCGGCACGCGATGCCCGTGAGCAGATCCTGGCGATTGCCGCTGACATGCTGGAAGCCGCTGCCGAGGATCTGGAGATTCAGCCGGGGCGCGTGGTGGTCAAAGGCGCTCCGGGCAAAAGCGTCGATCTGGCAACGATTGCGCAGCACTCTATGCGCTTCGGCGCTCCTTATGCTCCCATCTATGGACGTGGCCGTTCGGCCAACCGCACCAGCTCGCCTATGTTCGCGGCTCACCTGGCGAAAGTCGCGGTTGATCCCGACACCGGCGATGTGCGCGTGCTCGATTATGTAGCCGCTCAAGACGTGGGACGAGCCATCAATCCTGCCGAAGTCGAAGGCCAGATCTACGGCGGCGTTACTCAGGGTATCGGTTGGGCGCTGTTCGAGGGCCTGGAGTACGATGAGCACGGACAACTGCTCACCTCGACACTCATGGACTATGCGCTGCCGCACAGCCAGGACGTCCCGCATATCACGCCACTGCTGATCGAGGTACCTTCGATCCTCGGCCCCTATGGTGCCAAAGGGGTCGGTGAGCCGCCTGTTGTCCCTGTTAGCGCCGCCATCGCCGAAGCTATCTATGATGCTACCGGCGTGCGCCTCAGCGAGCTTCCCATGACGCCCGAACGGGTCTTCCGCGCTATACATGCATCTTGAGAAACCGTACGCCGGAGAGTTGCTTTATGATTGCTACTCTCTGGCGTACAGTCCAGGATCAGGGTCAGGGAGTTCCGGCCTGCTGTCCCCAACGGTGAAATAGAAGGGCTTACCTCTATCTCAGGAAAGGAAGCAGCAGCAAGAAGCTTGTGATAGCGAGTAGTAGAAGCAGCCAGAGATGGACCGGGAACGGCTGCGCGAACAACAACATCCTGGCAGGTGGCAGCCGGTATCTGAGCCTGTCGATGAAGGCATCAATCAGCCTGTCTTCCTCACCCTGCTCTGCACAACGTAGGGCTGCAAAAGTTGCCAGCACCTCTTGCCTGATTGCAGCCCAGTCAGGCTCGCTAATCGTGATATTTTGCAGGACGACCGGACGATCTGACAAAATGCCTCTGCGCTCATACGCACCTTTCAGGAACAAAAGTTCCTCGTGGGTCTCTGTGGAAGAGGGCAGTCTGTGAGGAAGCGATGCGTTGCCGGTATTTTGTTGCCGTGCCAGGGAAGCCCTGCGTTCGACTTCGGCCTCGCGCAGCAGATTCTGTTGATGCTGTTGAGCTAGATTGTCGTTGAGAAGAGAATACATCGGTTCACTGTCTCCTTCCTGCCAGCGGGCAGCTTCGTGGGTACTGCACTGATACTATTTTGTTCTATGCTTCGTTGTTCACCTTGAGTATAGCAGCATTTGCTGCTATGATCTGTCCTATTTTCAACCCTGGCTTTTGGGTAGAAACTATTTATGTTGGCTGAGTTGGCGTTGTAGATTCATCAAGCAGTGCAAGTATAGACTACAGACCGCTGTGCTACACTCCGATTCTTGCGCTTCATATTGGGAATGCGACATATACATCCGTACCGGCCAGTAGCTACGTGGGTGGTCCATCGAGATAACTACTGAGTAGTTCGGAGACTCTGGCGAGCGTCTCCCGGCGCAGACTGTAGTCCTTCTCGTCCGTACGCATCCGTACGAGGCCGGCGGAGCGTAGCAAGACGAGATGATGGTACATGGTTGATTTTGCCACGCCGAACTCGTCGGCGATCTCCTGGAGTGTATAATTGCGCGTTTTGAGTAACTTGAGGATGCGCAGGCGCCGTTCGTCTGCCAGTGCCTGGTAGAGCCTGACCAGTTGCACGGGCGGGACTGTCGTATCGCGTGCGACGAACTCGTCGGCAACGGGATAGCAGATAATCGTTTTATCCTGGTACTCGCTCGACTCGTTCCAGGGTCTGCCGATCACCGTTGGCACAAGCACGATCTTGCGCAGCCCCGGCTCTGGTGCGTATGTCAGGCCATTGGTTGCAGTCTCGATCAACTGCATGAAAGGGACAGCGGCCTGCAACTTGCGTTTGGCTTCGGCATCTCGTTCCAGAATGGGCAGCGTCTGCTGCGCCATATCGCGGAAGACGTAATCATACCAGCTCCAGAGCAGATCGACGAGCATCTCTTTCAGCGCAGCAGGTTCCAGCGCGAAAAGGGCGCGTAACTTCTGCTCAACGGTGGGATCGCTGCCGGTGAAGGTCTTGAGGTATTGCGCCTGCATCTGCGGATCGCCCTCGGCCGCCTGTACGATAACATCCAGAGGCAGGAGATGACGAAGACCGCGATGATAGTACCCCAGCAGGTAGAGGAACACGTCCAGGGGTTCAAGCGCCTCAAGATAGGCCATGAAAGCGGGTACGTCTTTCGGCGGATCACATTCGTAGGCCAGTCCTAGCAGCACCCCCCAGCTATAACACGAGGTGGAATCTCCCACTCTGGCTTGCCAGATAAATTGCTCAAGTCCGCGCTGAACTTCAGATGGCACTTTCGCGCGTACTGTTTTGTACCAGGCCGCGCCGATTTCATATTCATATTCAGATGCGATCTTCCATTCCATCTCTTGAAAGACGATCAGGCTCATCACAAACTCATAAGCCAGGCCGTAATCAATCCCAACCTGCGGCACCGAACGCGCCCCGGAGTATTCTCGCTGTCTCATCGCTTCACTCCTCTCTGCTACGATGCCATGCGAAAAATATTACACATCACAAATATCGTATGCAGGTACTATAAACGATTTTTCTCGAACTGTCAAGGGGATCATCGCTTTTTTTTCGACTGTTCTGGCAGGGAATACGAATATTTTGAATTCCAGAAATATCGTATTGGGAATCTGGCTGGTCATTAGTCGGTCACTGGGTGACGGTTTTACCTGTACAGAGCAATCATACAGGAGTAGTCCTTTTGTCCTATTCGTTGGAGAATCTCGCCGATCCATGTTATACTTCTCCAAGAGAGTGGAGGGTTGCTTTGCAATGAGGCATTTGAATGCAACTTTCAGGTCATTCTCGATCAATGAGGCAGGATGACGAGATATTTCAAGGACATGGGAATGCCGGAGCAAAAAAGCTCCTGGGGGGGTCGAAGGGCTGTTCCCTTCTCTATTATTACCCACCGGTAGGCTGGTGCATACTTCTGCACAGCTTATTCCTAGCATAATCTCCGACTGAAAGAGCCTGGAAAGTCGGGTCAGCGGCATCGCGCGAAGACTGTATTTTCACGTTGTTTGCTGCACAAACTGGCTTTCATACCTGGTTCTGACCCACAGGGTCATGCTGCCTGTATATCTGGAGGAACGCCTTATGCTTGGTCTTGTTTTTGCAACATGGGAAAAATACGTTTCG
>JADBKA010000203.1 GCA_014896635.1 Ktedonobacteraceae bacterium | reverse complement strand
CCCGCGTGGCTACAGCGCGGGCGTGGTCGCCTCCGGGCGGCTTGTCTTCATTAGCGGCCAGATCGGATGGGATGAGCACTGCCGTTTCCACAGCACCGATTTTGTGATTCAGGCGCGGCAGGCACTGTGCAACATCCTGACCATCCTGGCCGAAGCGGATGGCAGGCCCGAACATATCGTCCGGTTGACCTGGTACGTCGTCGACAAGCAGGAGTACCTGGCGTGCAGCAAAGAGCTTGGTAGTATGTACCGGGCGCTGATGGGCCAGCACTACCCGGCCATGACCGTTGTCGAGGTCACAGCGCTGATCGAAGAGCAGGCGCGCGTCGAGATCGAGGCGACGGCAGTGGTGCCATAACTGCGCGAATATGCACAGCGCGTCATCCCATCGAGTGGAGAGAAGCCAGCGCATACTCATAGCTAATATGCTCCTGTTCCAGGCGAATGTTGCCGTCAACCAGGCGTAAAAAGAGCTGGTGTTCTTCAGGAGTGAGATGCGGCAACTGACGGACAGGACAGGACGTTCCCGTAACACAAAATTCGGCAAACGCCTCTAAAGTAGCTTCATCCATCATAAGCGAGACGGTGTGAGGAAAGATAGAACGCAGTTGTGAGAGGATCTGGAAGCCCTGGGCGTCGATATCCCCCCAGTAGATGATGGGACACGTGCTCAGCCAGGGGATGGCGGCCAGGCTGCTTACTTTAAAGCCACCGCCCAGTAGTGCAAAAGTTTCAGGCAGTGACGGCAGGGTGAGAAAGACCATCCTGTTCTCGGTGATGATACAGCGCTGTTGGCAGAGAGCCAGCGCAGCAAACTGTGAACAGGGCGCACAGATCTCACTGAGGGGCAGACCATACTGTCTGCGTAACTGGTCGTCGAGGAAGCGCGCATGAACCAGTGACTCCGCCTCGCGCAATCCAAAGCGTTGTGCAAAGGTCGCTGCGTCCCGTTTGATCGCCGTTTCCGGCAACAGTTGTTCGAGCAATTCACGCAGAATACTCTGATGCTCTTCGATGAATTTTGTGTGGATATTGATAGGCAACTCGCGCAGGTAGAGGCCGGGGCGAGGATGCTCCAGAAAATAACAGCACACTGCCAGCAGCTCAGGCCAGCAGCCATGCTGCTCGATTACTTTGCGAGGGAAGCTCTGCATCCACGCTTCAAGCTGTGGCAACCGCGCTCGTATCAGATCGATATCCTGCTGAAAAAGTCGGAACTCTTCCTCTTTCCCAATGAGAAGGAGCAGATCTTCCAGTGTTTCCAGTACAACGCGCACCGGCAGCGTCTGCTCTCCCAGCGTGCGCTTCTGCTGTTGCTGCGAAATGATACTATAGCCGCAACCGCGCACCGCCTTTGAGTGCTGCTGGAGAAGCTGCACAGCGCGGCGAAGCTGAACGAAGTCGGTGGGCAGTCTGCCCACCGGAAGGCTGAGAGGAACGTATGGCTCGCCTCTCAGCCAGCATTGTAACAGCGGAACATAGCACCGTTGCGCTTTCTGCTGAATCTGTTCAGGAGTAATCACACCGCGCTCCTCTGTGTCTGCCAGCGCCGCTTATGCTCCAGATACTCAGGATAGGTGAGATTATAGACTCTGGAGTCGTTCTCCTCTTCAGTATTGGTGACGAAGTGACAGGCGGCAATATAAGGTTCGACAATTTGAATTTTATCGAGCGGAGTAATGATCAGCACTTGTAGATCAAGCTGGCGGAACAGTTCCATCGCGTAGCGTGCGTTCCGCTCGTCGGACTTGCTGAATGCCTCATCCACCACAATAAAGCGAAAAGTCCGCTCATACTGTTCTTCTTGGATCAGGCCATACTGGTAGGCGATAGCAGAGGCCAGAATGGTGTAGGCGAGCTTGGCTTTCTGCCCGCCCGATTTTCCCGAAGAGTCCGAATAGTAATTTTTCTGCTCGCCCGTCTCGCGGTAGATTTCTGCTGCTGAGAAATCCAGCCAGTTGCACACATTGGTCACTTTTTGCGCCCAGTTGGGATTTTCCTCGAACTGTTTAAGCAACGCACTGATACGTTGGAAGCTGAGTTCGCTGGCTCCAGGGGTTTTCTCCTGCCCGACGTCAGGTATACAGGCACGCAACTGCTGAATAAACTCGTGGACCTGTTGATCGTGTGTACGCTCACACACAAGCTGAATATAGGTCGTATCGGTATAGCCGATAGCGCTGAGCGAAACATTCAGGTGCTTGATATGCTCACGGATCGTCGTTTCCTGCTGTGTGAGCGTAAACTGGAAGCTGGTGATATCAGTGATTACTTTTTCATTGAGGAGATCTTTGAAGCGCCGGTGATGGCGCGGCAGATCTTCGTGGTGGATACGTTCATAAGCTCGCTGATACTCCTCCAGTGCTTCCAGCGAAGCGTCCATTTCCTGCGCCAGGGCGGGGCTGGTGGCGAGGAAATCACGCATGACATTGACGATCTGCTGGCTGAGTACGTTCTGTTGTGTGCGCAGAGAAGTGGCACGGTTGGTATAGAGTTGTCGCAGTCGCTCACGTACATCATCCAGTGTTTCCAGGGAGAGGCCCGGTCCTTTTTCACGCTTCTGCAAATCTTGTAGCTCTTGCTGAATGCGATCCAGCGTTGTCTCTTCCTGCACCAATACTACCCTATCCAGGTAGTGCTGGCAGTCCTGCTCTTGCTTTTTATAACGGTCAACGAGGGCTTTCAGAGCGCCGCTTTCTTGCAAAGCCCGGTCTCTTTCGCGCTGATACCGTCTCTGATCTTCTTCTGCCTGGCTAAGCTGGCGCTTCAATGTACCGAGATGCGAACTACTGGACTCCAGTTCATGGAGTTGCCTGCGCATCTCCTGGATCTGGCCGGCCAGCGAGCGCCAGTCGATGGCTGCGAAGTGTTCAATGTCCAGCAGACGTTCGAGATCGTGCAGCCTGTCGCGTGCCTCTTTCTGGCGCGACTCGACCTGCTCAATGAGATGAGAGAGGCGCCTCTCATTCGTCTGCATGCGAGCGAGGTCCTGAGCAATGGCCTCGATCTTTTCCTTGTTATTCCAACCCAGTACGTAGCGCCGGCGGTCTCCCAGGGGAGACCGGTCATCTTTCTCATGGCGTACCTGGCCCTGTTTGATCTGCCCGTTGCGCGTCAGCGCGCGATGCGTCCGCTGAAATTCCTCCAGGGATTCGCAGCAGCGATAGTTGTAGCCATCGATCAATTCTGATTCCAGCCAGCGTGTAAAAGGCGAGTCTGGCTTGACTTCCAGCTTGTAGTAGAGGGCATCGGGTTCCAGACGATCAACATAACGAGGCGAGCGAGCAGTGTTGGCACGATTGTAGACCAGGCGTCCTCCCAGGTGTGTACGATCCACGTAGCGGCTGACCTGCTGATAATACTCTTCCGCAACCAGCAGTTGCCGGCCAAAGTTGTGCAATAGCCGCTCTATAGCCGGTTCCCACTGCTGTTCGCTCTCACGTACACGCAGCAGCTCACCTACAAATGGCAGAGATGCTTCGGGCAGGCCCAGAGCTTCTGCCATGTGCCGACGGATAGCGATATCGCCGGCGGGAATCTGGCTGGTGCGCACCCTGAGCGAAGCCAGTTCTGCTTCTAGCTGCATACAGGACTCTTCCAGCTTGCTCTTTTCGTGCAGGTACTGATCACGCTTACTCTGTAGTTCTTGCAGGCTACTGTTGATCTGCTGCTGAAGCATGACAGCCTGCTGCCTGCTAGAGTAGAACTCATGCTCCTGCTCAGGAACTGGCAGAGCAAGCTGCCTGGCAAGACGTTCATATTTTCTAGCCTCTCGCTCTCGTTCTTTCTTGCTCTCTTCAAGCTTCCCTATTGCCAGCTTCAGACTCTCAATACGCTGGCCGATGGTATCCTGTCTGATCGCCAGTTGTAGATCAATGATCTGCTGATCGAGTTGACCCAGTGTTTGATCCAGGGAGAGCTGACGCTCTTCCACCCGTCCGAGTTGCTTCTCGGCAGTAGTGATCGCCTGAGTGAGCAGAGCGAGCTTGCAGCGAGCGATGTAGAAGGGTAAGAGATTCGCGCAGCGTTCGGCCTCTGTGATACGCTCGCCCTGTTCATGATATTTTTTCGCGTTCTCCATCAGCGGGGTCAGGATCTCTATCTGGCGGTTGGCAAGCTGGATAGCATCATGAGCACGGGTGAGATTATCGAAATTATCGCGCAACAGCCCGATGCGTTTCTGGGTATCCATTTTCTCCAGCATGTGCTCACGCACAAAAGCATTCAGGCTGCCAATTTCCTTAATCGAGACAATCTGGTTGAACAGATCAAGGGCTTTTTCGGAGCGCAGGAAGAGCAACTGGCGGAAGCGCTGGCTATACCTGGCGAATTGATCATAGACCTCGATATCTTGCGCTTTCAAGTGCTTTCGCAGTTCCTTAGGAGAGCCTTGCAGACGGAAGTGGGTATCGATGTTGAGCGGGCGCTGCGCGATACAGAAAATTTTATGCACTGTGTTTTCTTCCAGCCAGAGTACCTGAGCCAGCGTGACAAACTGGTTGAGCTGGCTATTGGCGAAGACGGCCAGCAGGACAGAGTGGGTATCGTTGGAACGCAGATACTGGTCTTTTGAGCGATTGCTTTCCAGGTCTTTCTGCTTGCCCCAGGCACCCCGGATGTAAGAGCGCTCATCACGCTCATGCTGTTTCTCCGGGCCAGAAGCCAGGTTATAAGTGCGTTTGCGGAAAGGAACCAGCAGCGTCAGCAGTGCATCTGCCAGCGTTGATTTGCCAGAGCCGTTCGCGCCGGTCAGCAACGCACTTCCCCCACTGGGCGAGATGTTCCAGATGCGTTTGTTAAATGTTCCCCAGTTGTAGACTTCCAGGAGTTGCAGGCGAAAGCCATCCATGACGGCCTCATGTGCCTCTGCCCATACTTCACTGCTCAGTTGAACCATGCATCTTCAACCTTTCCTTCAACTCATTGAGCTTTTCAGCATCGAATTTTGCTTTGAGCAAGCGCCGGATCTCAAAGGAGTCCTCACCCAGGTCGAGCCGCTTTTTCAAAAAACCAAGCCTGACGACGGCTTCAATAAGTTCGTCTACCTGGCGCTTCATTAACATCTCATTCGTGCGCTCTCGTAAATATGGCTGAAGCACATCATAGATCTTCTCCCTGGTCAGAATACAGGCCGTATTCTCCAGGTTGCTGCTTTCAAAAAGCAGCAACTGTTCACGTAAAAAGACGCAGAGCAGCGATACATGGTAGCTGAGCGCAACACGGCGCGTCAGGCGCGGCAATTCGACAGGTTTTCCTTCGTCATCTTCCAGCGCGGGCTGACGCAAATAAGCAAAGCCGTCTTCTTCATGCAATCGCAACTCCAGCCCGATCTGTGCGCAATATCGCCGCACAGCCTCGATGTGACTCAACAGCAGGTTCCAGGAGTTATCGTCACTATACAGCGGCCCCTGCAATAACTTGATGATGACCGGAGCAAAAGGCTCAACCATACTACTGCGCATGGGGACTCCTCCGGTAGAAGATCTGGGGGACGATCAACACTTTGCGCTGTCCAGACTCTCCTTCGTAGGTAATCTCCTCGCTTGCCTCTGCATTGATGCTATGACGTTCGTCCCTGGCTGCCAGCACGCAGTAGGTCAATATCTCCGCCAGTCCCTGCCTGACCGGATAGCAGGCCAGCACCTCGGATAAGCTCACACGCGGCTTATGTTCCAGCAACGTTTCGATCTGCCGCTGCAACTGTGTTTCGTCAACTGAGAACTGCGTATAGAGGCCGGAGAGGTCCACATCGCGCAGGTTTTCTTCTCTCACCTGTTCAGGCTCTTCAGAAAACGTTTGAGAGCGGGACGGCTCCCAGAGGCCACGCTCCATGCTCAGTTCTACATCAGGGGGACCCTCCAGCTCCGCAAGTATGGTATTCCCCGGCAAAGAACGGCTCAGATGGTAAGCTTCGTGCTTGATCTCCCGAATCAGCTCCTGCACGCGCTGGTTTTCGGCCCGCGCGTGCTCATCGAGAAGTCGGCGGAGTTGTTCGGCCAGCCGTCCGTTCGACTGGACGACTTTCTCGCCTGCTTCCACCAGGTAGCCAGGCAGGCGAAGAAGCAGATTGTCCTCATCCAGGGCAGTGCGCAGGGCAGCCAGCGCGGTCAGTTGTTCAAGCAGGTATTTAAGTTCATCGCTTTGCGAGGGAGAGCGTAAAAACTCCCAGAAAGTGTAGAAACTGCGCCCCTGGTCTGAAGCCTTCAGATCTGCATCGGCATCGAGTACAAACTCAACCAGTTCGCCCTTCCGCACGCCGGGTCGCAACTGTTCCTGTTGAAGATGGCGTGCGATATCACGAAATTTCTCTTCAACAAGACGAAAATCGCGCAGGAGCTGGCGCGCGAGATTTGACGCATCCATGAAACGTTCGCGCAGTTGCAACGGGGTGAGAAGATGGTCTACCGTCTCCGTTTCATAAATCTTTTCTATCTGCCGATCCAGTTCGGCTCGCTGCCGTTCTAGCTGCTCCAGACGCTTATAGGGATCAGTTGTGCTATTCTCAATAATGTCACGGATCAACTGAATGATCAGGAAGAAGCGCGACTCGGTACCGACAAAATGCCTTACCTGTTGCATATCTTCCAGCCAGCCTATCGCGCGTTCGGCAGCGGCAGTCAATTCAACCATCGCTCCATCACTGCTCCCATAAGGGATAATACGAACAAAGCAATGCTGATCGTCGGTCCATTCGTTGAGATATGCCTGAGCGCTACGCGGATAACGTCCAGGCGCACGTTCATTCAGAAATCCCAGATACCCCTCAAGCTGCTCAGTCACCTCGGTCAATGGAATCGAGGTGCGCTGTGTATATTTGAATTGCTGATGAAGAAAGCCAATGATGAGTGCTGCATTATCAGCTTTCAAAAGTCTGATGCTAGGCGACTGCTGAAGGTCCCGTTCTAATTGCTCCTCATTCAGCCTGAATGGCATACGTTATTCCTTTTGTCGCTACACTTTTTGCTTTTAGCAGAGACAAGGTGTTTCCGTTCCTTGCATAGACAGATCAGAGAAGGATCTTCTTCACCAGATACGCTAAAGAATCCTCTTAAAGAGATACTGATGATTCATTCTAACACAATGAACAGTATCATGCCGACGATTTTTCTCTCCCAAACCGGCCTATCACAGGCGCTACTGAGAAGTTCTTCCTGACACTTATAAAAACGGGCATGAACAACATGATACTCACGCATCAGCCGGGCATGTCTGCTGTTTAAGCAGGGGAAGCCGCACCTCAAAGAGAGAGCCGGCGCCGATCTTGCTCTCGACGCGCACCTCCCCGCCGTGCGCCTGGACGATCCATTGCACGATGGCAAGGCCAAGCCCGGTGCCGCCCGGCTGCTCCTGGCTCTTCCCCGCTTTCGTCGCTTCTTTCGCGCTGTGCGTGCGCGCCTTGTCCACACGATAAAAACGCTCGAAGAGGTAGGGCAGGTGCTCTTCGGCGATGCCCGGTCCGTCATCCTGCACACGGATCACGCCCCATCTCTTCTGCGCACAGGCCAGCTCGACATGCACGCGCTGCCCGACACCGGCAGTATATTTGATGGCGTTTTCGACCAGATTCATCACTGCCCGCTTCAAGTATTGGGAATCGCCGAGGACAAGCAGCTCCGGCAGATGCCCGGTCGAGAGAGTGATCTGACTCTGCCGCGCCAGTGGTAACAGACGCTCAACACACTCCAGCGCAAGATCGCCTAGATCGACCTCTTGCTGCTGAATCACGATCTGGCCGGTATCCGCGCGGGCCAGCGTCAACAGGTTATTGACAATATAGCTCATGTGCTCAATTTCGGCCCGCAGTTGCTCCAGCACGCTCCGATATTCTTCAGGTGCCTGCAACTGCGTCAGGGCGCGGTCGATCTCCAGACCGATAATGGTGAGCGGCGTACGCAACTCGTGGCTGGCATCCGCTGTGAACTGCGTCTGTCGCTTGAAGGCAGCTTCCAGACGAGCAAGCATCTGGTCAAATGTTGCCGCCAGCGCGCCGAACTCGTCGCGGCGCTTCAAATTCAAACGGCGCCGCAGGTCGCTCGCATTGATCTCGTTCGCCATTTGCGTGATCAGCTTCACCGGGCGCAGTGCTCTGCCAGCCAGCCAGTAGCCACCAGCCAGCGCAACAAGCAGCAGCAGCAGGCCATGCGGCAGCCAGTATGCGGCCCCCTGCCCATGACCCTGGCGCGGCAGACCAATCATGAGAATGGCAAGGCGCGTATCGTTCTCCATGACAGGAATCACCAGGATACGATAATCATTGCTTTTCGCCCACCAGCCCCAGTTATGTGTGCGATCTTGCGCCACCGGCGGGTCCGTCAGGTTGAAAACCGCCTGCCCGCTCCCTACCCTGGCCCGCAGTTGTTGAATAAAGCCGTCGGTCAAAGGGCCGCGTGTATCCAGGACACTTCCATCCGAACGGAGTAGCAGCGCCACCTCGTCGCCAGATAAGGTGAGATGCTGCGCTGCCGGCGATTGTTTCTCAAGCAGCGCCTGCCGGTAAGTGTTTAGCAGCGGCTGTGCGTCCCGGTACAACTG